>NZ_JBEYID010000042.1:0-37414 GCF_040635605.1 Streptosporangium sp. NPDC006930
ACCACATCCACCCGATCCAGCGACGGAGCCCCCTCCACCTGCCGCACCACATCCAGCAACGACCACTCCACGAACGGCTCCAACGCCGCCGCACATTCGGCCATCCGAGCCGCGAACACCCCCGACTCCTCCAACAGCCGCGCACCCATGCCCACCCACTGCGCCCCCTGACCCGGGAACACCCACACCGACTTCCCATCAACGTCCGCCACACCGGACACCACACCCGCCGTGGGCTCACCGGAAGCCACCCCACCCAACCCCGCCAGCAACCCCCCACGATCCCCGCCGACCACCACCGCACGATGCTCGAACACCGACCGCGACCCCACCAGCGAGAACGCCACATCGGTCAGCGCGGCATCGCGACCCTCCAGGTGCGAGACCAGCCGCCCCGCCTGCGCCCGCAGCGCCTCGCCCGTACGACCCGACACCACCAGCGGAACCGCCGGCGGCTCCACCTCCGCACCGGGCAGCACGCCATCGTCCTGCGGACGTGCCACCGTCGCGACCTCAGGCTGCTCGATGATCACGTGCGCGTTGGTGCCACTGATCCCGAACGACGACACACCCGCCCGACGCGGACGACCGGTCCGCGGCCACTCCGTCGCCTCGGTCAGCAGCTCCACCGCGCCCGAGGCCCAGTCCACATGCGAGGACGGCTCATCCACGTGCAACGTCCGAGGCAGCACCCCATGACGCATCGCCATGATCATCTTGATCACACCGGCCGCACCCGCCGCCGCCTGGGTGTGACCCAGGTTCGACTTGATCGACCCCAGCAGCAGCGGCCGGTCCTCGTCCCGGTCCTTGCCGTAGGTCGCGAGCAGCGCCTGTGCCTCGATCGGGTCACCCAGAACCGTGCCGGTCCCGTGGCCCTCGACCGCGTCCACCTCGTTCGGTGACAACCTCGCCCCGGCGAGCGCCTGACGAATGACGCGCCGCTGCGAGGGACCGTTCGGTGCCGTCAGACCGTTGGAGGCGCCGTCCTGGTTCACCGCGGAACCCCGCACGACCGCGAGCACCTCGTGGCCGTTGCGGCGCGCGTCCGACAGCCGCTCAAGCACCAGCATGCCCACACCCTCGGACCAGCCCGCGCCGTCGGCCGCGTCCGAGTAGGACTTGCACCGCCCGTCGCCGGCGAGGCCGCCCTGACCGGTGAAGTCGATGAACGGGCTCGGAGTGGCCATCACCGTCACGCCACCGGCCAGCGCCAGCGAGCAGTCACCTCCGCGCAGTGCCTGCGCGGCCAGGTGCAGCGCGACCAGCGAGGAGGAGCACGCGGTGTCCACCGTCACCGCCGGGCCCTCCAAGCCCAGCGTGTAGGAGATACGCCCGGTCGCGACGCTTCCCGCGGTGCCGGTACCCATGAAGCCCACCACGTCCGCGGGGAACGGCATGCTGGTCGCGTAGTCGTGGTACATGACTCCGGCGAACACGCCGGTACGGCTGCCGCGCAGCGAGGTCGGGTCGATCCCGGTGCGCTCGATCGCCTCCCAGGTGGTCTCCAGCAGGAGCCGCTGCTGCGGGTCCATCGCGAGCGCCTCACGCGGCGAGATCCCGAAGAACCCCGGGTCGAACTCTCCCGCCTCGTGCAGGAAGCCGCCCGCTTCCACGTAGTTGACGGCCCGGCTCTCGGTGCTCCCCTCGAGGGAGCCGCGACTCCAGCCGCGCGTCGTCGGGAAGGGGGTGATCGCGTCCCCGCCTTCGCTGACCAGGCGCCACAGGTCCTCCGGCGAGGTGACTCCACCCGGGTAGCGGCAGGCCATGCCCACGATCACGATCGGGTCGTCCGCGACCGGTACCACCGACGCGGGGATGACCACGTCGGCGTCCTCACCGAGCAGTTCGGACAGCAGGAACTCCGCCAGCGTGGCCGGCGTCGGGTAGTCGAACACCAGGGTGGCCGGCAACCGCAGCCCGCTCACGCTGTTCAGCCGGTTGCGCAGCTCGACGGCGGTGAGGGAGTCGAAGCCCAGCTCGCGGAACTCCCTGCGCACCTCCACGGTCTCCGGCGACGCGTGCCCGAGCACGACCGCCACCTCGGTACGCACCAGATCCAGCAGGACCTCGGTGCGCTCCGCCAGACCCAGCGGGGCCAGCCTCTGCAGCAGCGTCGCGGCCACCACCGAGCCCGACGCCGCCGACCTGCGCCCGCCTCGCACCAGCCCGCGCAGCACCGCCGGCACGTCACCCTGCGTCCGCAGCGACGGCAGGTGCAGCCGGACAGGAACCAGCACCGCCTGCTCAAGCGCGACGGCGGCCTCGAACAACGCCAGGCCCTGCTCAAGCGAGAGCGACGGCATCCCCGCCCGCGCCATCCTGCGCATGTCGGTGTCGTCCAGCGTGCTGGTCATTCCGACGTCCTGGGTCCAGGCGCCCCAGGCCAGCGAGAGCGCGGGCAGTCCCTCGGCCCGCCGGTGCTGGGCCAGCGCGTCCAGGAAGACGTTCGCGGCGGCGTAGTTGCCCTGCCCCGCGTTGCCCATCACCCCGGCCAGCGAGGAGAACAGCACGAACGCCGCCAGGTCCAGGCCCCGGGTCAGCTCGTGCAGATGCCAGGCCGCGTCCACCTTCGGCCGCAGCACTCCTGCCAGCCGCTCCGGCGTCAACGAGGTGATCATGCCGTCGTCCAGCACACCGGCGGTGTGGATCACCGCGGTGAGCGGGTGCTCGGCCGGCACCTCTGCCAGCAGCGCCGCCGCCGCGTCCCGGTCCGCCACGTCGCAGGCCACGATCCCGACCTCGACACCGTACGCGATCAGCTCGGCCCGCAGCTCCAGCGCGCCGGGCGCGTCCAGGCCCCGGCGGCTCGCCAGCAGCAGGTGGCGCACCCCGCGCTCGGCCACCACGTGCCGCGCGAACTGCGCTCCCAGACCACCGGTCCCACCGGTGATCAGCACCGTGCCGTCCGGGTTCCAGGGCCGTCCGGCCTCATCGGCCGCCGCCACCCGTGCCAGGCGCGGGACCCGCACCCCGCCCTCGCGCACCGCCGCCTGCGGCTCGCCGGAGGCCAGCACTCCGGCCAGTACGGACGAGGACGGCTCGTCGTCGACGTCGACCAGTACGAAGCGGCCCGGGTCCTCCCACTGGGCCGACCGCACCAGCCCCCACACCGTGGCAGCCGCCAGGTCCGCGACGGTCTCGCCCTCGCTCGTCGTGACGGCGCCCCTGGTCACGAAGACCAGCCGGGAGCGGCGGCAGCGATCGTCGGCCGACCATGCCTGCAGCAGGCTCAGCGCCGCGGCGGTCAGTTCGTGAACCCCGGCGACCACGTCGCCCTGCTCGGTGGAACCGACCGCGACGGTCACCGTCTCCGGGACGGTCTCCAGCGCCGCCAGTGCCGCCTCCGGATCCGACGCCAGATCCAGGACGGGCGCGACCGGGTCGAGCCCGGTGCCGTTCTCCGTCGCCGTCTCGGACGACGCCGTCCAGGTCAGCTGGAACAGCGAGTCCCGGTACAGGTCGCGGCCGCCGACGGCCAGTTGGTCGGCCGCGACCGGTCGCAGCACCAGGGAACGCGCCGACAGCACCGGCTCCCCCGCGCCGTCCACCGCGATCACCGAGACCGCGTCACCACCGGTCCTGGCCACCCGCACCCGCAGCACCGACGCGCCACCGGCGTGCAGGCACACCTCACCCCACGAGAACGGCATCCGTCCGCTCTCGGAGTCGTCCAGGCCGACGAAACTCACCGAGTGCAGCGCCGCGTCCAGCAGCGCGGGATGCACCCCGAACGAACCCGCACTCGACTGCGCCTGCTCGGGCAGGACGACCTCGGCGTACACCGCGCCGTCCGCGCCCCGCCAGGCCGCTCCCAGTCCCTGGAACACCGGCCCGTAGTGGAAACCGCCCGCGGCGAACTGGTCGTAGAGGCCGTCCAGCTGGATGGCCGTCGCGTCACGCGGCGGCCACACCGCCGCGTCGAAGCCGGCCGCGATGTCGGCGAGCGAGCGAGAGCGACCGTCGGCCACGGCCAGCACGCCGGTGGCGTGCCGCACCCACGGCTCGTCGTCGGCGGCCTCGGCCGGGCGGGCGTAGACGCTCAGGTTGCGGCGGCCGGACTCCGCCGCCGCACCCACCCACACCTGCACCGCGACGGCGTCCCGCTCGCCCAGCATCAGCGGCGCGGTCAGGGTGAGCTCCTCCACCAGGTCGCAGCCGACCTGGTCACCGGCCCGGATGGCGAGCTCAAGGAACCCGGTGCCCGGGAAGATCACCGTTCCGGCCACCGCGTGGTCGGCCAGCCACGGATGCGTCCGCAGCGACAGCCTGCCGGTGAGCAATACTCCGGCCGAGTCGGCCAGACCGACCGCGGCACCCAGCAGCGGGTGCCCCGCGGAGGCCAGGCCCGCCGCGGCCACGTTCCCCAGCTGGGAGCCGACCACGTCGGGCCAGAACCGCTGACGCTGGAACGCGTACGTCGGCAGGTCGATCCGATGCCCGCCCCGGAGCACCGCCCGCCAGTCCACCGGTACTCCGCGCACGTGCAGCTCGGCCAGGGCCGTCATGATCGTCGACTGCTCGTCCCGGTCACCGCGGAGCACCGGCGCCAGTACCGCGTCGGTGCCGGAGAGCTGGGCGGGCGAGTCCTGGGCGGTGAGCTCGGCCAGGGTGTCGGCGGCCATCGCGGTGAGCACCCCGTCCGGCCCGAGTTCCACGTAGGCCGTGGCACCCTGCCGGTGCAGCGTCCGCACCCCGTCGGCGAAGCGCACCGCGCTCCGCACCTGCTCCACCCAGTAGTCCGGCGAGCACAGCCGCTCGGCCGTGGCCATCTCACCGGTCACCGTGGACACGATCGGAATCCGCGGCGCGCTGAAGGTCAACGTCCGGGCCAGGGTGCGGAAGTCCTCCAGCATCGGGTCCATCAGCGGCGAGTGGAAGGCGTGCGAGACCCGCAACCGCCGGGTCTTGACCGCCCGCTTCTCCAGTGCGGCCGCGACCTCGAGAACGGCCTGCTCATCCCCGGAGATCACCACGGACGCCGGACCGTTCACGGCCGCGATCGACACCTCGGTCTCACGCCCGGCCAGCAGCTCGGCGATCTCCTCTTCCGAGGCCCGCACCGCCACCATCGCCCCGCCGGCGGGCAGCGCCTGCATCAACCGGCCACGCGCCGCCACCAGCGCGCAGGCGTCCGACAGGGACAGTACCCCGGCCACGTGCGCCGCGGTGATCTCCCCGATCGAGTGTCCCGCCATGATCTCGGGGCGGACTCCCCACGACTCGACGAGCCGGAACAGCGCCGTCTCCACCGCGAACAGCGCGGGCTGCGCCCAGCCGGTCCGGTCCAGCAGCTCCGCCTCGGCCGTGCCGGGCTCGGCGAACAGCACTTCGCGCAGTGACCCGTCCAGCAGCGGGTCCAGCTCGGCGACCACCGCGTCCAGCGCCGTCGCGAACACCGGGAAACGGTCGTACAGCTCCCGGCCCATCCCGGCCCGCTGGCTGCCCTGGCCGGTGAACAGCACCGCCGGCTTCGATTCGGCCGCGGCCGACCCCCGCAGCACGCCCGCACCGGGCCGGCCTTCCGCCAGTGCCCGCAGGCCGGCTTCCAGACCGGCGTGGTCGGCGGCCACCACGGCCGCCCGGTACTCGAACGCCGAGCGCGTGGTGGCCGTCGAGTACGCCACGTCGGCCAGGCGCAGACCGGGCTCGTCGTCCACGTACGCCGCGAGCCGCTCGGCCTGTGCCCGCAGTGCCTCCGCCGACCGGCCGGAGACCAGGACCGGCACGGCACCGTCCGGCGCGGGTGGGCGGTTCTCGGACTCCGCGCCCTCGGACTCCGCGTCCTGCGCCTCCGGCCGTTCGATGATCACGTGGGCGTTGGTGCCGCTGATGCCGAACGACGACACCGCCGCCCGGCGGGGGTGGTCGGCCGACGGCCACTCGGCCGGCTCGGTCAGCAGCTCTATCGCGCCCGAGGTCCAGTCCACGTGCGAGGACGGCTCGTCCACGTGCAGCGTCCTGGGCAGCACGCCGTGCCGCATCGCCATGACCATCTTGATCACACCGGCCACGCCGGAGGCCGCCTGGGTGTGACCGATGTTCGACTTCAGCGATCCGAGCAGCAGCGGCCGGTCCTCCGGCCGGTCCTGGCCGTAGGTGGCGAGCAGTGCCTGGGCCTCGATCGGGTCACCCAGCGCGGTGCCCGTGCCATGGCCCTCGACCGCGTCCACCTCGGCGGGGGTCAGGCCGGCGCCGGCCAGGGCCTGGCGGATCACCCGCTGCTGCGAGGGACCGTTCGGCGCGGTCAGCCCGTTGGACGCGCCGTCCTGGTTCACCGCGGAACCCCGCAGGACGGCCAGGACCCGGTGGCCGTTGCGCCGCGCGTCGGACAGGCGCTCCAGGACCACCATGCCCACGCCCTCGGCCCAGCTGGTGCCGTCGGCGGCGTCGGAGTAGGACTTGCACCGCCCGTCGGCGGCGAGCCCGCCCTGAGCGCTGAACTCCACGATCCCCATCGGCGTGGCCACCACGGTCACACCGCCGGCCAGTGCCAGCGAGCAGTCACCCGAGCGCAGCGCCTGCGCCGCCATGTGCATCGCCACCAGTGACGACGAACACGCGGTGTCCACCGTCACCGCCGGGCCCTCCAGACCCAGCGTGTAGGACAGCCGGCCCGAGGTCACGCTCCCCGCCTGGCCCGTCACCATGAAACCGCGGGCCTCGTCCGACGGGATGTAGCCCGAACCGCTCGCGCCGACGTAGACACCGGTGTCGCTGCCCCGCAGCGACAGCGGGTCGATTCCGGCGCGTTCGAACGCCTCCCAGGTGGTTTCCAGCAGAACGCGCTGCTGCGGGTCCATCCCCAGGGCCTCACGCGGCGAGATCCCGAAGAACCCGGCGTCGAAGTCCGCGGCGTCGGACATGAAACCGCCGTGGAAGTCCAGCTCGCCGTTCACCTGCCAGCCCCGGTCTACCGGCAGCGGGGAGATGGCGTCGCGCCCCTCGGTGACGAGCCGCCACAGATCCTCGGGAGAGCGCACCTCACCTGGATAGCGGCAGGCCATCGACACGATCACGATCGGGTCGTCGGCCACCGACGCGATCGCCGTCGGGACGACGACGTCACCGTGCTCACCCAGCAGTTCGGCCAGCAGGAACTCCGCCAGCACCACGGGGGTCGGGTAGTCGAACACCAGGGTGGCGGGCAGCCGCAGCCCGGTGGCGGCGTTGAGCCGGTTGCGCAGTTCGACGGCGGTGAGGGAGTCGAAGCCCAGCTCGCGGAACTCCCGCCGCACCTCCACCATCTGGGGAGAGTCGTGTCCCAGCGCCGTGGCGGCCTGGGCTCGGACCAGCTCGGTCACCAGTCGGCTGCGGTCGGCGGGGGGCAGCCCGGCCAGCTGCCGCAGCAGCGCCCCGTCCGCGCCCGACACCGGGGCCGCCGCCGTACGGCGGGTGCCCCGTACCAGCGAGCGCAACAGCGGTGGCACCTCACCGAACGCCCGCAGCGCCGGCAGGTTGAGCCGGACCGGTGCCACCACCGGCGTGTCGCAGCCCAGAACCGCGTCGAACAGCGCCAACCCCTCGGCGAAGGAGAAGAGCTGGAATCCCGCGGCCGTGAGCCGGCGCAGGTCCGTCTCGGAGAGCTCTCCGGCCATGCCGGCGTCCGCCGCCCACGGCCCCCACACCAGGGACAGGCCCGGCATGCCCTGTGCCCGGCGGTGCTGGGCGAGGGCGTCCAGGTAGGCGTTGGCCGCCGCGTAACCGCCCAGTCCGGCGCCGCCGACCAGCCCGGCCATCGAGGAGTACATGACGAAGGCGGCCAGGTCGAGGTTCCGGGTGAGCTCGTGCAGGTGCCAGGCGCCGTCGACCTTGGGCCCGAACACGTTGGCCAGCCGCTGCGCGTCCAGCGACGGGATCATGCCGTCGTCACGGACGCCCGCGGTGTGGATGACCGCGGTGAGCGGGTGCTCCGCCGGCACGCCGGCGAGCAGTTCCGCGACCTGGTCCCGGTCGGCCAGGTCGCAGGCGACGACGGTGACCTCGACCTCGTGCGCGATCAGCTCGGCCTGCAACTCCACCGCGCCCGGAGCGTCCAGCCCTCTTCTGCTGGTCAGCAGCAGGTGCCGGACCCCGTGCTCGGCCACCAGATGCCGGGCCAGGTTGCTTCCCAGACCGCCCGTACCACCCGTGATCAGAACGGTGCCGTCGAGGTCCGGCCGCCGCGCGCCGTCCTCACCCGGGGTCAGGCGGACCAGCCGGGGAACGCGGACCACGTGTTCGCGGATCGCCATCTGTGGCTCGCCGCAGGCCAGCGCCTCGGGCAGTGCCGACAGCCCGGTCTCCCGCTCGTCCACGTCGACCAGTACGAAGCGTCCGGGGTTCTCGGCCTGCGCGACGCGTACGAGCCCCCAGACCGCGGCCGCCGCCGGATCCGTGACGCTCTCGTCTTCCCCGCCGGCGACCGCGCCCCGGGTGACCAGTACCAACCTCGACTCGGTGAACCGGTCATCGGCCAGCCACTGCCTCAGCAGCTCCAGCACCCGGCCGGTCAGCTCCCGTGCCGCCGACGCTCCGCCCGCTTCGGCGGGCGAGCCGATCTCGACGGTCACGACGTCCGGCACCCGGTCCAGTGCCCCGGGCTCGGTCTGACCCGGCTCGGCCCAGCGCAGCTCGCCCAGTCCCGGACGGCCCGGTTCCGGCCAGTCCAGCTCGACACAGTCCAGGCCTGCCACCGCGTCCGTCGGAGAGACGACCGTGGGCGCGACCACCCACTCCAGGGTGAACAGCGCGTCCCGCTCCGGTCCCTGGCCGCCGGAGGCGAGCATCTGGTCCGCGGACACCGGCCGGAACACCAGCGACTCCGCCGTAAGCACCGGCGCGCCCTCGGCGTCCACCGCCGCCAGCGACACCGAACCGCTTCCGGTCTTGACCAGCCGCACCCGCAACGCCGAAGCGCCGTTGGCGTGCAGGCAGACGCCGCTCCAGGAGAACAGCAGCCGCCCCTGGCCCTGCTCCGTCAGATCCATGAACGAGGCGGGCTGCAACGCCGCGTCCAGCAATGCGGGATGCAGGCCGAACAGACCGACGTCGCCGACCTCCTCCGGCACCTCGACCTCGGCGAAGATCTCCCCGTCGCGCTGCCAGGCCGCCCGCAGTCCCTTGAAGGTGGGTCCGTAAACCACGCCGCCCTCGGCCAGATCGTCGTACAGCCCGTCCAGCGCGATGGGCGTCGCGCCCTCGGGCGGCCAGACGGCCGTGTCGAACCGCGCCGTACGCGCTCCGACGCCCAGCACACCGGCCGCGTGCCGTACCCAGGGCTGGTCCGGCGCGTCGGCGAGCCGCGCGTAGATCGCGAGGTTCCTGCGGCCCGTCTCGTCGGACGCGCTCACCACCACCTGGACGGCGACGGCGCCGTCCGGGGCGAGCACCAGCGGGGCGGCCAGGGTGAGCTCCTCCACCCGGTCGCAGCCGACCTGGTCCGCCGCCCGGATCGCCAGCTCAAGGAACCCTGTGCCGGCGAACAGCGCCGTGTCGGCCACCGCGTGATCGGCGAGCCAGGGATGCGCGCGCACCGACATCAGGCCGGTGAGCAGCGCGCCGTCGGAGTCGGCGAGCCCGACCGCGGCGCCCAGCAGCGGATGCCCGGCCGCGACGAGGCCGAGCCCTCGGGCATCGGCGATCCGCACCCCGCTCGGCCAGTAACGCCGATGCTGGAAGGCGTATGTCGGCAGGTCGACCCGCCGACCGCCGGTCAGCACCTGCTGCCAGTCCACCTTCACGCCGCGTACGAACAGCTCGGCCGCCGAGACCAGCACCCGATCCATGCCGCCCTCGTCGCGGCGCAGCGTCCCGGCGACCACCGCGGCCACCCCCGCCGCGTCCACGGCCTGCTCGATTCCCAACGTCAGCAGCGGGTGCGGGCCGACCTCGACGAACACCCGATACCGCTCCGCCAGCAGCCGCTCGACCGCCGGCGCGAACTCCACCGTCCGCCGCACGTTCTCGTACCAGTAGCCGGCGTCCAGCTCCGTGCCGTCCAGCCACCGCCCGGTCGCCGTCGACAACATCGCCACCCGCGCCGCACGCGGCGCCACCTCCGCCAGATCCGAGAGCAGGTCGTCGCGGAACCGCTCGACCTGGGGCGAGTGCGCGGCGAAGTCCGCACCGGCCAGCTGCCAGCGCATGACGCCTTCGGCCGACAGGCGCCGCTCCAGCACCCGCATGGCCTCTCCGTCGCCGGCGACGGTGACCACCCTGGGCCCGTTGACCGCGGCGATCGAAATCCGGTCCAGCAGACCGTCCTCGGCGAGCGCCGCACGCACCTGCTCCACCGGCGCCATCACCGACAGCATCACCCCGTGCCCGGACAGCCGCTCGGCGATCAACCGGCTGCGCAGCGCCACCACCCTCGCGCCGTCCTGCAACGACAGGCCACCGGCCACCACCGACGCGGCGATCTCACCCTGCGAATGCCCCACCACCGCGTCCGGCCGCACTCCCAGCGACTCCCACACCGCCGCCAGCGACACCATCACCGCGAACGAGACCGGCTGCACCACATCTGCCCGATCCAGCGACGGGGCACCCTCGCTCTGCCGGACCACGTCCAGCAGCGACCAGTCCACGAACGGCTCCAGCGCCGCCGCGCATTCGGCCATCCGAGCCGCGAACACCGCCGACTCCTCCAGCAGCCGCGCACCCATGCCCGCCCACTGCGCCCCCTGGCCGGGGAACACCCACACCGTCAGGCCGTTCACATCTGCCGAGCCGCGCACCACACTCGTCGCCGAGTCTCCGGAGACGACCGCCGCCAGTCCCGCCAGCAGTTCCTCCCGGTCACGCCCGACCACCACCGCGCGGTGGTCGAACACCGACCGCGACGACACCAGTGACGAGCCCACGTCCACCGGGTCGAGCTCGCCCCTGGCGCGCACATGCGCCGTCAACCGCCCGGCCTGCGCCCGTACCGCGTCGGCCGTACGAGCCGAGATCACCCAGGGCAGTACGCCGCCCGCCGGTCCGGTGGGCTCCTCGGCCGTCGGCTCCGCCGCCTCGGGTCCCTGCTCCAGGATCATGTGGGCGTTGGTGCCGCTGATGCCGAACGACGACACCGCCGCCCGGCGGGGGTGACCGTTCCGCGGCCACTCGACCGGCTCGGTCAGCAGCTCCACCGCACCCGAGGCCCAGTCCACGTGCGAGGACGGCTCGTCCACGTGCAGCGTCCTGGGCAGCATGCCGTGCCGCAGAGCCATCACCATCTTGATCACACCCGCGACGCCCGCGGCGGCCTGGGTGTGGCCGATGTTCGACTTCACCGAACCCAGCAGCAGCGGCCGTTCCTCCGGCCGGTCCTGGCCGTACGTCGCCAGCAGCGCCTGCGCCTCGATCGGGTCACCCAGGGCGGTGCCGGTGCCGTGCGCCTCGACCGCGTCCACCTCGTCGGCGGACAGCCCGGCGACGGCCAGGGCCTTGCGGATCACCCGCCGCTGCGAGGGGCCGTTCGGCGCGGTCAGACCGTTGGACGCGCCGTCCTGGTTGATCGCCGACCCGCGAACGATCGCGAGCACCTGGTGGCCGTTGCGCTGGGCGTCCGACAGCCGCTCCAGCATCACCAGGCCGACGCCCTCGGACCATCCGATGCCGTCCGCCGAGTCGGAGAACGCCTTGCAGCGGGCGTCCGGTGCCAGGCCGCCCTGCTCACCGAGCTCTCCGAACGCCGCGAGGGTCGATATGACGGTGACGCCACCGGCCACCGCGAGCGAGCACTCCCCGTTGCGCAGGGCCTGCGCCGCCATGTGGATGGTCACCAGCGACGACGAGCACGCGGTGTCCACCGTCACCGCAGGACCCTCCAGGCCCAGGGTGTACGAGATCCGGCCGGAGGCCACACTGGCCAGCTGCCCGGTCATGATGTGACCGCGAGACTCCTCCCCTGGCATGTAGCCCGAGCCGACGGAGCCGATGAACACGCCGGTGTCGCTGCCGCGCAACGAGTCCGGGTCGATGCCCGCGTTTTCCAGGACCTCCCAGGCCGCCTCCAGCAGCAGCCGCTGCTGCGGGTCCATCGCGAGCGCCTCACGCGGTGAGATCCGGAAGAACTCCGCGTCGAACTCGGGCGCGTCGAAGACGAATCCGCCCTTCAGGTCGATGTCACCGTGGGTCTGCCAGCCTCTGTCGGTCGGCAGCGGGGTGATGGCGTCCTGGCCCTCGATGACCAGCCGCCACAGGTCCTCCGGGGAGTTCACCCCTCCGGGGTAGCGGCAGGCCATCGAGACGATCGCGACCGGGTCGTCTCCGACCGAGACCGTGGCCACCGGCAGGATGGCGTCGCCGTGCGCGCCGAGCACCTCGCTCAGCAGGTACTCTCCCAGCGCGGTGGGAGTGGGGTAGTCGAAGACGAGGGTGGAGGGCAGCCGCAGCCCGGTGGCGGTGTTGAGGCGGTTGCGCAACTCGATCGCGGTCAGCGAGTCGAAGCCCAGCTCGCGGAACTCCCGCCGGACGTCCACGGCCTCCAGCGAGGGGTACCCGAGGACGGCAGCGGCCTGGGTGCGGACCAGGTCGGTCACGAACCGGGTCCGCTCGGCCTGCGTCAATCCGGCCAACTGCCGCAACAGGGTGCCCTCGCCCAGGGCGGGCACCGATGCCGCCGTACGACGGGTGCCGCGCACCAGCCCGCGCAACAGCGGCGGCACCAGCTGAGCGGGCATCGCCGGTATGTTCAGCCGCACCGGGATTACCAGCGGCGCATCGGAGTCGATGGCGGCGTCGAACAGCTCCAGCCCCTGCTCGGTGCTGATCGGCGGCAGCCCCGCGGCGGTCATCCGCTGCACGTCGGCCTGCGACATGCCCCCGGTCATCCCGGTGGCCTGCGCCCACAAACCCCACGCCAGCGACAACCCCGGCAATCCCTGCGCCCGACGCCGCGCCATCAGCGCGTCCAGCCAGGCGTTCGCCGCCGCGTAGTTACCCTGACCCGCACCGCCCATCAGCCCGGCAAGCGAGGAGAACACCACGAACCCGGCCAGATCCATGCCCTCGGTCAGCTCGTGCAGGTGCCACGCCGCGTCCACCTTCGGCCGCAGCACCCCGGCCAGCCGCTCCGGCGTCAACGAGGCGATCGTCCCGTCATCCAGGACTCCGGCCGCGTGGATCACCGCGGTCAGCGGATGCTCGGCATCCACCCCGGCCAGCAGGTCGGCAACCGCGTCCCGGTCGGCCATGTCGCAGGCCGCGACGGTGACCTCGACACCGTGCGCGATCAGCTCGGCCTGCAACTCGACCGCACCCGGAGCCTCCAGACCCCGGCGGCTGACCAGCAGCAGATGCCGCATCCCGTGCTCGGCCACCAGGTGCCGGGCCAGCTCCGCCCCCAGACCACCGGTGCCGCCGGTGATCAGCACCGTGCCCTGCGGGTCCCAGACCCGGGGCATGGTGAGCACGATCTTGCCGGTGTGCCTGGCCTGGCTCATGAACCGGAACGCCTCCCGGCCACGGCGCACATCCCACGCCGTCACCGGCAACGGCCGCAACTCACCGGCTGCGAACAACTCCATCAGCTCGGCCAGGATCTGCCGCAACCGCTCGGGACCGGCGTCCAGTACGTCGAACCAGTGGTACTCCAGCCCGGGGAACTGCTCCTGGTCGCGGATGTCCAGCTTGCCCATCTCCACGAACCGGCCCCCGGGGCGCAGCAGCCGCGCCGAGGCGTCGATGAACTCACCCGTCAGCGAGTTGAGCACCACATCGATGCCCCGCTCACCACACACCGCACCGAACCGCTCCTCGAACTCCAGGGTGCGCGAGGAGGCGATGTGGTCGTCCGGGATGCCCATCGACCGCAGCACGTCCCACTTCGCCGGGCTGGCCGTGGCGAACACCTCGACCCCGAGCCGCTGGGCCAGCTGGATCGCCGCCATCCCGGTCCCACCGGTGCCCGCGTGGACCAGCAGTGACTCGCCCTCGCGCAAGCCGGCCAGATCCATCAGCCCGTAGTAGGTGGTGAGGAACGAGACCGGGATCGTCGCGGCCTCCTCGAAGGAGACCCCGTCGGGGATCCTGGTCACCCCGCCGGCACCGGTGACCACCACCGGGCCGAAGCCGCCCTCGGTGAGGCCGACCACCCGGTCGCCCACCCGCAGGTCCTCAACCCCCGGGCCGACCTCAAGCACCACACCGGCGGCCTCGCCACCCATCAGGCCGACCTTGTCCTGGAACCACCCCAGCGCGTTCAACCCGTCCAGCAGGTCACGGAAGTTCACCCCCGCCGCACGCACCGCCAGCCGAACCTGACCAGCCTCCAGCGGCTCGGCCGCCTGCGGGAACGGAAGCAACTCCAGCGCGTCCAGACTGCCCTTGGCCCGGCTGCCCAGCCGCCACGCCGTACCCGACGGAGGCAACAGACCCGCACCCGAGGTCAGCGACGCCAACCTCGGCACCCGCACCCCACCCTCGCGCACCGCCACCTGCGGCTCACCGGAAGCCAGCACCCCGCTCAGCAGCGCGGGAAGCGCGGCCCTCGGCGCACCGGGCGAGGTCTCATCCGCACCTGGGTCCGGATACTCGTCTCCGTACTCACCAGGGCCCAGATCGACCAGCGCGAACCGGCCCGGGTTCTCCGACTGCGCACTACGCACCAGGCCCCACACGGCAGCGGCCGCCAGATCGGAGACCGTCTCATCCTCACCGGCCGCGACCGCGCCCCGGGTAACGAACACCAGGCGCGAGCCGCCGAACCGCTCATCGGCCAGCCACCCCTGCAACAGACCCAGCACCTCGGCCGTCACCGCACGCGCCGAGGCCACCGCGTCCTCGGCGGAATCGGTCACCACCTCGGCCAGCACCATCCCCGGCACCGGCCCCGCCTCGCCCAACGCCGACAGATCACGGTGAACCGGCACCGAGTGCCCGGCCGACTCCCACACCGCCACGAGGCCCAGGGCGTCCGGCTCGAACCCAGAGAAACCGACCACCGCCACCGACGCCGGATCAGCCACCGAAATCTCGGAAAGCGGGGTCCAGTCCAGCCGGAACAACCCATCCCGCTCCGCCACCTGACCGCCGCCGACGGCGAGCTGATCAGGCGTGAACGGGCGCAGCACCAGCGACCGCGCCGACAGCACCGGCTCCCCGGCGGCGTCCACCGCCGTCAGCGACACGGCGTCATCACCCGTCCGGAGCAGTCGCACGCGCAGCATCGCCGCTCCGGTGGCCTGCAGATTCACCTGCCCCCAGGAGAACGGCAGCCGGCCGCCCTCGACCGGCTCCAGCCCGACGAACGGCACCGCGTGCAACGCCGCGTCCAGCAGCGCCGGATGCACCCCGAACGAACCCGCGCTCGATGCCGTCTGCTCGGGCAGCGCGACCTCGGCGAACACCGCGCCATCGGCACCACGCCAGGCCGCCCGCAATCCCTGGAACACCGGGCCGTACTCGAACCCGCCCGCGGCCAGCCCTTCGTACACTCCGTCCAGCCCGATCGCGGTCGCGCCGGCCGGGGGCCAGACCGTCGCGTCGAACGGCCCGGCATCGGGAGCACCGGTGACCGGGGCGCCGACGGCCAGCGTGCCGGTGGCGTGCCGCACCCACGGCACGTCGTCGGCGGCCTGCGCCGACCGGGCGTAGATGTTCACGCTCCGGTGGCCCGTCTCCTGCGTGGCGCCCACCCACACCTGCACCGCGACGGCGTCGGCCTCGCCGAGCACCAGCGGCGCCGTCAGGGTGAGCTCCTCCACCAGGTCACAACCGACCTGGTCACCGGCCCGCACCGCCAGCTCAAGGAACCCGGTACCCGGGAAAATCACCGTCCCGGACACCGCGTGATCGGCGAGCCACGGATGTGACGAGAGCGACAACCGCCCGGTCAGCAACACCCCGTTGGAGTCGGCCAGGCCCACGGCGGCGCCCAGCAGCGGATGCCCCGCCACCGCCAGCCCCGCCGCGGCCACATTCCCCACCTGGGAACCCGCTCCCACCGGCCAGAACCGCTGGTGCTGGAAGGCGTAGGTGGGCAGATCCACCCGCCGACCACCGGGCAGCACCTGCTGCCAGTCCACCTTCACGCCGCGCACGAACAGCTCGGCCGCCGAGGCCAGCACCCGCTCCAGACCGCCCTCATCGCGGCGCAGCGTCCCGGCGATCACGGCCTCCACCTCGGCCGCGTCCACGCACTCGCCGACCCCGACCGTGAGCACCGGATGCGAACTCACCTCGACGAACACCCGATACCGCTGCTCCAGCAACTCTCCTATCGCCGGAGCGAAAGCCACCGTGCGCCGCAGATTGTCACACCAGTACCCGCCATCGAGCTCCTGGCCCTCCACCCACTGGCCGGTCACCGTCGACAGCATCGGCACCCGCACCGGCTGCGGCGCCACCCCCGCCAGGACCTGGGCCAGCTCCTCGGAGATCAGATCGACCTGCGCCGAATGCGAGGCGTAATCCACCGCGATCCGCCGCACCCGCACCTCTTCAGTGCTCAGTTGCTCCACCAGTTCCTCGACGGCTGCGATCTCACCGGCCACCACCACCGAGTTCGGGCCGTTGATCGCCGCTACCGAGATCCGCCCGTCCCAGGCAGCCACCCGCTCGGTGACCTGCTCGACCGGGAGCGCGACCGACGCCATCGCCCCCAACCCCGCCAGCCCACGCCCGATCACCTGACTGCGCAGCGCCACCACCCGGGCGCCGTCGGACAACGACAGGCCACCGGCCACCACCGCCGCGGCGATCTCACCCTGCGAATGCCCCACCACCGCATCAGGGCGAACCCCCAACGACTCCCACACCGCCGCCAACGACACCATCACCGCAAACGACACCGGCTGCACCACATCCACCCGATCCAGCGACGGAGCCCCCTCGCTCTGCCGGACCACATCCAGCAACGACCACTCCACGAACGGCTCCAACGCCGCCGCACACTCGGCCATCCGAGCCGCGAACACCCCCGACTCCTCCAGCAGTCGCGCGCCCATGCCCACCCACTGCGCCCCCTGACCCGGGAACACCCACACCGACTTCCCAACCACATCGGCCACACCGGACACCACACCCGCCGTGGGCTCACCGGAAGCCACCGCACCCAACCCCGCCAGCAACCCCCCACGGCCGGCACCGACCACCACCGCACGGTGCTCGAACACCGACCGCGACCCCACCAGCGACGACCCCACATCCACCGGGTCAAGCTCGTCGGCCGTCTCCACCAGCGCACCCAGACGGCTCGCCTGCTCACGCAACGCCTCAGGGGTCCTCGCCGACACCACCCACGGCACGGCACCCGGCGCCTGGCCCTCGTCACGCGACTCCCGCTCAGGAACCTCCGGCCCCTGCTCCAAAATCACGTGCGCGTTGGTGCCGCTGATCCC
The DNA here is from genome assembly GCF_040635605.1 of Streptosporangium sp. NPDC006930. Lineage (NCBI taxonomy): Bacteria > Bacillati > Actinomycetota > Actinomycetes > Streptosporangiales > Streptosporangiaceae > Streptosporangium > Streptosporangium sp. NPDC006930. The sequence continues at coordinate 17,310 of NZ_JBEYID010000042.1, forward strand.
GAACGACGACACACCAGCCCGACGCGGACGACCCGTCTGCGGCCACTCCACCTGCTCGGTCAGCAGCTCCACCGCACCCGAGGCCCAGTCCACATGCGACGACGGCTCATCCACGTGCAACGTCCGAGGCAGCACCCCATGCCGCAGAGCCATCACCATCTTGATCACACCGGCCACACCCGCAGCCGCCTGGGCGTGACCGAGGTTCGACTTGATCGACCCCAGCAGCAGCGGCCGGTCCTCGTCCCGATCCTGACCATAGGTCGCCAGCAACGCCTGCGCCTCGATCGGGTCGCCCAGCGTCGTCCCCGTACCGTGGCCCTCGACCGCGTCCACCTCGGACACCGAGAGCCCGGCCCCGGCCAACGCCTGACGGATCACCCGCTGCTGGGAGGGACCGTTCGGCGCCGTCAACCCGTTCGACGCACCGTCCTGGTTCACCGCAGAACCACGCACCACCGCGAGCACCCGGTGGCCGTTGCGGCGCGCGTCCGACAACCGCTCCAGCACCAGCATGCCCACACCCTCGGCCCAGTTGACGCCGTCGGCCGCATCCGAATACGACTTGCACCGGCCGTCACCGGCCAGTCCGCCCTGCGCACTGAAGTCGATGAACGGTCCCGGGTTGGCCATCACGGTCACACCGCCGGCCAGCGCCAGCGAGCAGTCACCACTCCGCAGCGCCTGCGATGCCAGGTGCAACGCCACCAGCGAGGAGGAGCACGCGGTGTCCACCGTCACCGCCGGGCCTTCCAGCCCGAAGGTGTAGGAAAGGCGACCGGTCGCCACGCTTCCGGCGGTGCCGGTGCCGACGAACCCCATCACCTCCGGCGGGAACGACACGCTGGTCGCGTAGTCGTGGTACATGACCCCGGCGAATACGCCGGTACGGCTGCCGCGCAGCGACGCCGGGTCGATCCCGGTCCGCTCGATCGCCTCCCACGACGTCTCCAGCAACAACCGCTGCTGCGGGTCCATCGCGAGCGCCTCACGCGGCGAGATCCCGAAGAACCCCGGGTCGAACTCGCCGGCCTCGTGCAGGAACCCACCCTCACGCACATAACTGGTGCCCCGGTTCTCCCGATCGGGGCTGTAGAACGCCGCCGGATCCCAGCCACGCGTGGTCGGGAACGGTGAGATCGCGTCCGCGCCCTCGGTGACCAGTCGCCACAGGTCCTCAGGAGACGTGACTCCACCCGGATAGCGGCACGCCATGCCCACGATCACGATGGGGTCGTCGGCCACGGGCCGGACCTCGCTGGGAGCCACCACATCGGCGTGCTCGCCGAGCAACTCGGCCAGCAGGAACTCCGCCAGCACGGCCGGTGTCGGGTAGTCGAACACCAGCGTGGCCGGCAACCGCAACCCGGTCGTGCCGTTCAGCCGGTTGCGAAGGTCCACCGAGGTCAGCGAGTCGAACCCCAGCTCGCGGAACTCCCGCCGCACCTCCACCGTCTCCGGCGAGACGTGCCCCAGCACCAGGGCAACCTCGGTACGTACCAGGTCCACCAGGACCTCGGCGCGTTCGGCCACCGTGAGCGGAGCCAGTCGCTGGAGCAGCGTGCTGGCCGCCTCCGACCTCCCCGCGGCGGACCGGCGCCTTCCCCGCACCAGCTTGCGCAGCAGTGGCGGAACCTCGCCCTGGGCGCGGAGCACCGGCAGATCCAGCCGGACCGGGGCCACGACCGGTTCGCCGGAACGGATCGCCGCCTCGAACAGGGCGACGCCCTGCTCCGGTGCGATCGGTGGCGTACCGGCACGGGTCAGCCGCTCCATGTCACCGTCGCTCAAGGTGCCGGTCATCCCACTGTCCTGAGCCCACGCACCCCAGACCAGTGACAACCCGGGCAGCCCAGCGGCCCCACGGTGCTGAGCCAGCGCGTCGAGGAACGAGTTCGCCGCGGCGTAGTTGCCCTGCCCGGGAGCTCCGATCACCCCCGCCACTGACGAGAACAGGACGAACTCGGCCAGATCCAGGCCCTGGGTGAGCTCGTGCAGGTGCCAGGCGGCGTCCACCTTCGGCCGCAGCACCGCATCCAGCCGCTCCGGCGTCAACGAGGTGATCGTGCCGTCGTCCAGCACACCGGCGGTGTGAATCACCGCGGTCAGCGGATGGTCGGCATCGATCCCGGCCAGCAGGCCCGCGACCTGACCCCGGTCGGTCACGTCACAGGCGGCGACCGTGACCTCGACCCCGTGCGCGATCAGCTCGGCCTGCAACTCCACCGCACCTGGAGCCTCCAGACCCCGGCGGCTGACCAGCAGCAGATGCCGCACCCCCCGCTCGGCCACCAGGTGCCGGGCCACCTCCGCACCCAGACCACCGGTGCCGCCGGTGATCAGCACCGTGCCCTCCGGGTCCCAGACCCGGGGCATGGTCAGCACGATCTTCCCGGTGTGCCTGGCCTGGCTCATGAACCGGAACGCCTCCCGGCTCCGGCGCACATCCCAGGTCGTCACCGGCAACGGCCGCAGCTCACCGGCCGCGAACAACTCCATCAGCTCGGCCAGGATCTGCCGCAGCCGCTCGGGACCGGCGTCCATCACGTCGAACCAGTGGTACTCCAGCCCGGGGAAGCTCTCCTGGTCGCGGATGTCGAGCTTGCCCAACTCGATGAACCGGCCCCCAGGACGCAACAGCCGCGCCGAGGCGTCGATGAACTCACCCGTCAGCGAGTTGAGCACCACATCGATGCCCCGCTCACCACACACCGCACCGAACCGCTCCTCGAACTCCACACTCCGCGACGACGCGATGTGATCGTCCGGGATGCCCATCGACCGCAGCACATCCCACTTCGCCGGACTCGCGGTCGCGAAAACTTCCACCCCCAGCCGCTGCGCCAACTGAATCGCCGCCATCCCGGTCCCACCGGCGCCCGCGTGGACCAGCAGCGACTCGCCCTCGCGCAAGCCGGCCAGTTCCATCAGCCCGTAGTAGGTGGTGAGGAACGCCACCGGAATCGTCGCGGCCTGCTCGAACGAGAACCCGTCGGGAATCTTGACCAACCCGCCGGCACCGGCGACCACCAACGGGCCGAAGCCGCCATCGACCAGGCCGACCACGCGGTCACCCACGCGCAGGTCCTCGACCCCCGGGCCGACCTCAAGCACCACACCGGCGGCCTCGCTGCCCATCAGGCCGACCTTGTCCTGGAACCAGCCGAGCGCGTTCAGACCGTCCAGCAGGTCACGGAAGTTCACCCCCGCCGCACGCACCGCCACCCGAACCTGCCCGCTCTGCAGCGGCTCGGCCGCCGCCGGAAACGGAAGCAACTCCAACGCGTCCAGGCTGCCCTTGGCCCGGCTACCCAGCCGCCACGAACCCGCACCGGCCGGAGGCAAGAGACCCGCACCCGAGGTCAGTGACACCAGCCTCGGCACCCGCACCCCGCCTGCTCGCACCGCCACCTGCGGCTCGCCGGAGGCGAACACCATGGGCAGCATTCCGGGCAGAGCCGCCAGCGACTCCTGGTGCTCGTCAATGTCGACCAGCAGGAACCTGCCCGGGTTCTCCGACTGGGCGCTGCGCACCAATCCGCACACCGCGGCGGCCGGCAGATCCGACACCACCTCACCGTCTTCGGCCGCGACCGCACCCCGGGTCACGAACACCAGCTGTGAATCGCGATACCGCTCATCGGCGAGCCACTGGCGCAGCAGGTCGAGAACGCGTGTGGTCAGCCTGTGTGTCGCGTCCACCACCGCGCCGGCCTGATCGGAGATCACTTCGGTCACCACGACCCCCGGTGCCCGGTCCGTGTCCCCGAACGCCGACGGATCCGCGAGGTCGAGCGTGTCGATGGCGACCACCGTCACCTTGGGCGCGGGATCGGCCACCGGTGCCACCCGCGCCGACGGCAGCGCCGTCCACTCCACTCTGAACAGGGGGTCCTGCTCGCTTCGGCGGCCGCCTTCGCCGGTGGTCGCCGCGATCGGGCGCAGTACGAGTGACCGCGCCGTCAGCACCGGCTCACCCTCGACATCGGCCACCGTCAACGAGACGGCATCACCCTCGGTCCTGGCCAGTCGTACCCGCAGTGCCGACGCCCCACCGGCGTGCAGGCACACCTCACCCCAGGAGAACGGCAGGCGGGTGCCCTCGGAATCGTCCAGTCCCGCGAAGGTCACCACGTGCAGGGCCGCGTCCAGCAGGGCCGGATGCACGCCGAACGAACCGGCGTCCGACTCAAGCCGGCTCGGCAGGCTCACCTCGGCGAAGATCTCGTCATCACGCCGCCAGGCCGCCCGCAGGCCCTGGAACAGCGGCCCGTAGCTCAGCCCGCCCTCGGCGAGCTGCTCGTACAACCCGTCCAGCTCGATCGCGGACGCGCCTTGCGGCGGCCAGACGTCGGTGTCGAGTCGCTCGGCGACCTGGCCTCCGGCGGCGAGGACACCGACCGCGTGCCGTACCCACGGCTCGTCGTCGTCGGCCGTGGCCGGCCGGGTGTAGATGCTCAGGTCGCGCCGGCCGGACTCCTCGGCGCCCACCCACACCTGCACCGCGACGGTGTCGGTCTCGCCCAGTACCAGCGGCGTCGCCAGGGTGAGCTCCTCCACCAGGTCGCAGCCGACCTGGTCACCGGCCCGGATGGCGAGCTCAAGGAACGCGGTGCCGGGGAAAAGCACCCTCCCGGCCACGACGTGATCGGCCAGCCATGCCTGCGACCGCAACGACAGCTGGCCGGTCAGCAGTACGCCGTCCGAGGCGGCGAGCGCCACGGCGGCGCCCAGCAAAGGGTGCCCCGCCGCGGCCAGTCCCAGGTTTCGGGCGTCACCCATCCGCCGTTCGCGGGGCCAGTACCACTCGTGCTGGAACGGGTAGGTGGGCAGATCGACCCGGTGCCCGCCCGGCAGCACCGAACGCCACTCCACCGGCACCCCGTGCACGTGCAGCTCGGCGAGCGCCGTCATCGCCGCCGTGTGCTCGTCGCGGTCCTTACGCAGTACCGGCACGAACACGGCGTCCGGCTCGCGCACCTCCACGTCGGCGGCGAGGGTGTCGGCGACCATCGCGGTGAGCACACCGTCGGGGCCGAGTTCCAGGTAGGCCCGCACCCCCTGAGCGTGCAGGGCGCGCACGCCGTCGGCGAAGCGGACCGCGCCACGGACCTGCTCCACCCAGTAGTCCGGCGAGCACAACTGCTCGTCGGTGGCGGGTTCCCCGGTCAGGGTCGAGACCACCGGGATCTCCGGCGCGCCGTAGGTCAGTGACCCGGCCACCGCCCGAAAGTCTTCCAGCATCGGGTCCATCAACGGCGAGTGGAAGGCGTGCGACACCCGCAGCCGCTTCGTCCGTACTCCCCGCTCCTCCAGGGCGGCGGCCACTTCAAGCACCGCCTGCTCAACACCGGAGATCACCACCGAGGACGGGCCGTTCACCGCGGCGACCGACACCTCCTTCTCGCGCCCGGCCAGCAGCTCGACGACCTCCTCCTCGGAGGCCCGCACCGACACCATCGCCCCACCGGCAGGCAACGCCTGCATCAACCGCGCCCGCGCCGCCACCAACGCACACGCGTCCTTCAGCGACAACACACCGGCCACATGAGCAGCGGCGATCTCCCCGACCGAGTGACCGGCCAGCACATCCGGTACCACTCCCCAGGACTCCACCAGCCGGAACAGCGCCGTCTCCACCGCGAACAGCGCCGGCTGAGCCCACCCCGTCCGATCCAGCAACCCCGCCTCCGCCGACCCCGGCTCGGCGAACAACACCTCACGCAGCGACCCGTCCAGCAGCGGGTCCAGCTCGGCGATCACCGCGTCCAACGCCGCCGCGAACACCGGGAACCGCGTGTACAGCTCCCGGCCCATCCCGGCCCGCTGGCTGCCCTGACCGGTGAACAACACCGCGAGTTCCGGCTGCGCTCCGGCCACCCCGCGCACCACACCGGCACCCGGCAGGTCCTCGGCCAGCGCACCCAGCCCGGCCAGCACACCCTCACGATCGTCGGCCAGCACCACCGCCCGGTGCTCGAACGCCGACCGCGTCGTGGCCAGCGAGAACGCGGCATCGGCCAGACGCGGACCGGACTCGCCCTCCAGGAACGACACGAGCTGCCCGGCCTGTGCCCGCAGTGCCCCCGCCGTGCGGCCCGACACCACCACCGGCACCACACCCGCGCCTACCGGTGCCCGCTCATCCGTACCCGGCTCGGCGTCAGGAACTCCCGGCCCCTGTTCGATGATGACGTGCGCGTTCGTGCCGCTGAAACCGAACGACGACACACCCGCCCGCCACGGCCGATCCACCTGGGGCCACGGCCTGCTCTCGGTCAGCAGCTGCACCGCGCCCGAGGCCCAGTCCACGTGCGACGACGGCTCGTCCACATGCAACGTCCGAGGCAGCACCCCGTGCCGCATCGCGAGCACCATCTTCATCACACCCGCCACACCGGCCGCCGCCTGCGTGTGACCGATGTTCGACTTCACCGAACCCAGCAGCAGCGGCCGATCCTCCGGCCGATCCTGACCGTACGTCGCCAGCAGCGCCTGCGCCTCGATCGGGTCACCCAGCGTGGTGCCGGTGCCGTGCGCCTCCACCACGTCCACGTTCGCGGGAGTGAGCCCGGCGCCTGCGAGTGCCTGGCGGATCACCCGCTGCTGAGAAGGACCGTTCGGCGCGGTCAGACCGTTGGACGCGCCGTCCTGGTTGATCGCCGAACCCCGCACCACCGCCAGCACCTCGTGGCCGTTGCGCTGGGCGTCCGACAGCCGCTCCAGGACCAGCATGCCGATGCCCTCGGCCCAGCTCGTGCCGTCCGCCGCGTCGGAGAACGCCTTGCACCGCCCGTCACCCGCCAGGCCGCCCTGCGCGCTGAAGTCGATGAACATTCCGGGCGTGGCCATCACGGTCACACCACCGGCCAGCGCCAGGTCGCACTCGCCCGAGCGCAGCGCCTGCGCGGCCAGGTGCAGCGCCACCAGCGACGACGAGCACGCGGTGTCCACCGTCACCGCCGGGCCCTCCAGGCCCAGCGTGTAGGAGATACGCCCGGTGGCGATGCTTCCTGCGGTGCCGGTGCTGACGAAGCCCCTCACGTCCAACGGGAACTCGACGCTCGGACCGTAGTCGTGGTAGATCACACCGGCGAACACGCCCGTGTGGCTGCCACGCAGCGAGATCGGGTCGATCCCGGCCCGCTCGAAAGCCTCCCAGGAGACCTCAAGAAGCAACCGCTGCTGCGGGTCCATCGCCAGCGCCTCACGCGGCGAGATCCCGAAGAACCCGGGATCGAACACCCCCGCGTCGTGCAGGAAGCCGCCCTCACGCACATAACTGGTCCCCCGGCTCTCCCGGTCCGGGTTGTACACCATCCCGAGGTCCCAGCCACGCGACGTCGGGAACTCCCCGATCCCGTCGCCACCCTCGGCCACAAGACGCCACAGGTCCTCAGGGGAGTTGACATCACCGGGGAAGCGGCACGCCATCGAGACAATCGCGATCGGATCGTGCCTGCCCGACTCGACCTCCTGGAGCCGCCGACGGGTCTCGCGCAGGTCGGCGGCGACCGACTTCAGGTAGTCAACGAGCTTCCGGTCCTGCGACATCGGCGCGTACCTCCGAAGTACTCCGAGGCGAGCCGGGATCACAGCTCTTTCAAGTGACCCAGTTCGCTTTCGATGATGCCGAGAAGGTCCTCGGCACTCGCTGATTCGAGCATGTCTGCGACAGCGATTTCACTAGTTCCTGCGCCGCTGCCGCTCACCTTGCCCAGCAGCTGCCGAAGCCGGGTCGCGATGCCGTTCCGAGTGATTTCGTCCATCGTGTCCTCGGAAAGGGCGGCCTCGAACCGGTCGAGGTCCTCCAGCAACGAGGGCTTCGCGGCCTCGGCCTCTCCGGGCGCGATCTCCGCGAGGAGGTGTTCGGCGAGCACGGTGGGGGTGGGGTAGTCGAAGACGAGGGTGGAGGGCAGCCGCAGCCCGGTGGCGGTGTTGAGGCGGTTGCGCAGTTCGATCGCGGTCAGCGAGTCGAAGCCCAGCTCACGGAACTCGCGCCGTACCTCCACCGCCGTGGAGTCGGGGTGTCCGAGAACGGCGGCGGCCTGGGTGCGGACCAGGTCGATCAGCATGCGGATCCGCTTGGGGTGGGGCAGGTCGGTGAGTCGCCGGGACAGTGCCGCGCCCGCGCCGCCGCCTCCGGTCTCCGAGAGCGCGGCGGCCGTACGGCGGGTGCCGCGCACCAGGCCGCGGAACAACGGCGGCACCTGCTCCTGCGGCAGTGTCGGCGGGTTCAGCCGCACCGGGATCACGAGCGGTGAGTCCGACCCGATCGCCGCGTCGAACAGCTCCAGCCCCTGCTCGGTGCTGATCGGCGGCAACCCGGCCGCGGTCATCCGCTGCACGTCGGCCTGCGACATGCCCCCGGTGATCCCGGTGGTCTGCGCCCACAAACCCCACGCCAGCGACAACCCCGGCAATCCCTGCGCCCGGCGCCGCGCCGTCAACGCGTCCAGCCAGGCGTTCGCCGCCGCGTAGTTACCCTGACCCGCACCGCCCATCAGCCCGGCAAGCGAGGAGAACACCACGAACCCGGCCAGATCCATGCCCTCGGTCAGCTCGTGCAGGTGCCACGCCGCGTCCACCTTCGGCCGTAGCACCCCATCCAGCCGCTCCGGCGTCAACGAGGCGATCGTGCCGTCGTCCAGCACACCCGCGGTGTGGATCACCGCGGTCAGCGGATGCTCGGCATCCACCCCGGCCAGCAGGTCGGCAACCGCGTCCCGGTCGGCCACGTCACAGGCGGCCACGGTCACCTGAGCGCCTCGCGCCGCCAGCTCCCGCTCCAGGTCCCGCGCGCCGGCCGCCTCCAGGCCTCGGCGGCTGGCCAGCAGCAGATGCCGCATCCCGTGCTCGGCCACCAGGTGCCGGGCCACCTCCGCCCCCAGACCACCGGTGCCGCCGGTGATCAGCACCGTGCCCTGCGGGTCCCAGACCTGAGGCATGGTGAGCACGATCTTGCCGGTGTGCCTGGCCTGGCTCATGAACCGGAACGCCTCCCGGCCACGGCGCACATCCCACGCCGTCACCGGCAACGGCCGCAACTCACCGGCTGCGAACAACTCCATCAGCTCGGCCAGGATCTGCCGCAACCGCTCGGCGCCGGCGTCCATCACGTCGAACCAGTGGTACTCCAGCCCGGGGAACTGCTCCTGGTCGCGGATGTCGAGCTTGCCCATCTCCACGAACCGGCCCCCGGGGCGCAGCAGCCGCGCCGAGGCGTCGATGAACTCACCCGTCAGCGAATTGAGCACCACATCGATGCCCCGCCCACCGCACACCTCCCGGAAACGCTCCTCGAACTCCAGGGTGCGCGAAGAGGCGATGTGGTCGTCCGGGATGCCCATCGACCGCAGCACGCCCCACTTCGCCGGACTCGCGGTCGCGAAGACTTCCACGCCCAGGCGCTGCGCCAGCTGGATCGCCGCCATACCCACACCACCGGTGCCCGCGTGCACGAGCAGCCTCTCGCCCGCCCGCAACCGGGCCAGATCCATCAGCCCGTAGTAGGTGGTGAGGAACACCACCGGAATCGTCGCGGCCCCCTCGAAGGAGATCCCGTCGGGAATCTTCGCCAAGGTCTTCGCCTCGGCGACGACCAACGGACCGAAGCCGCCCTCGGTGAGGCCGACCACCCGGTCGCCCACCCGCAGGTCCTCGACCCCGGGGCCGACCTCGACCACCACACCGGCGGCCTCGCCACCCATCAGGCCGACCTTGTCCTGGAACCACCCCAGCGCGTTCAACCCGTCCAGCAGGTCACGGAAGTTCACCCCCGCCGCACGCACCGCCAGCCGAACCTGACCAGCCTCCAGCGGCTCGGCCGCCTGCGGGAACGGAAGCAACTCCAGCGCGTCCAGACTGCCCTTGGCCCGGCTGCCCAGCCGCCACGCCGTACCCGACGGAGGCAACAGACCCGCACCCGAGGTCAGCGACGCCAACCTCGGCACCCGCACCCCACCCTCGCGCACCGCCACCTGCGGCTCACCGGAAGCCAGCACCGCGGCCAACGACGCGGGAGGCACCTCCGAGTCGACGTCGACCAGCACGAACCGGCCCGGGTTCTCCGACTGCGCGGAGCGCACCAATCCCCACACCCCCGCGGCCGCCAGATCGGCGACCGCCTCACCCTCACCCGCGGCCACCGCACCCCGCGTCACCACCACCAACCGCGAGCCGGCGAACCGCTCATCGGCCAGCCACCCTCGCAGCAGATCCAGTACCCCGGCCGTCACCGCGTGCGCCGACTCCACCACGTCGGTGTTCTCGGAGGAGTCAACGGTGAACGTCACCACGTCCGGCACCGGATCCAGCGAAGCGAGGTCTCCGGTCGTCTCGGCCACGCTCACCCCGGTGGTCGATTCCGGCGTCTCGGGCAGCGTGCTCCACTCCACCCGGAACAGCCCGTCCCGCTCCACGCCACGACCGCCGTCGACGATGAGCTGGTCGGACGTAACCGGCCGCAGCACCAGCGACCGCGCCGACAGCACCGGCTCCCCGGCGGCGTCCACGGCCGCCAGCGACACGGAATCGTCACCCGTCCTGGCCAGCCGCACCCGCAGCATCGACGCGCCGGCCGCGCGCAGGTTCACCTCACCCCACGAGAACGGCATCCGGCCGCCCTTGACCGGCTCCAGCCCGACGAACGGCACCGCGTGCAACGCCGCGTCCAGCAGCGCCGGATGCATCCCGAACGAACCGGCGTCACCGACCTGCTCGGGCAGCGCGACCTCGGCGAAGACCTCTCCGTCCGCGCCGTACCAGGCGGCGCGGAGATTCCGGAAGACCGGGCCGTACGCGAACCCTCCGGCGGCCAGGTTCTCGTACAACTCGTCCAATTCGACGGCGGTCGCACCCTGCGGAGGCCATACCTCCGCGTCGAACGGCGCGGCCTCCGAAACCCCGGTCGCGAGCGTGCCGGTGGCGTGCCGTACCCACGGCACGTCGTCGGCCGCCTCGGCCGACCGGGCGTAGACGTTCACACTCCGGTGACCCGTCTCCTGCGCGGCGCCCACCCACACCTGCACCGCGACGGCGTCGTTCTCGCCGAGCACCAGCGGCGCCGTCAGGGTGAGCTCCTCCACCAGGTCACAACCGACCTGGTCACCGGCCCGCACCGCCAGCTCAAGGAACCCGGTGCCCGGGAAGATCACCGCTCCGGACACGACGTGATCGGCGAGCCACGGGTGCGATCGCACCGACAACCGCCCGGTCAGCAGCACACCGTCGGAGTCTGCGAGGCCCACGGCGGCGCCCAGCAGCGGGTGCCCGGCTGTCGCCAACCCGGCTGCGGCCACGTTGCCCACGCCGGCCCTCACCCTCCTGGGCCAGAACCGCTGGTGCTGGAAGGCGTACGTCGGCAGGTCGACCCGGCGACCACCGGGGAGGACGGCCTTCCAGTCGATCTCCACCCCGTGCACGTGCAGTTCGGCGAGCGCCGTCATGGACGCGACCTGCTCGTCGCGGTCCCTGCGCAGCATCGGTACGAGCACGGCGTCCGACTCGTGCGCCTCCGCGTCGGCGGCGAGGGTGTCGGCGGCCATCGCGGTGAGTACCCCGTCGGGGCCCAGCTCCAGATACGCCCGCACGCCCTGGCCGTGCAGGGTGCGCACGCCGTCGGAGAAGCGGACCGCGCCGCGCACCTGCTCCACCCAGTACTCCGGTGAACACAGCTGCTCGGCCGTGGCCGCCCGCCCGGTCAACGTGGATACGATCGGGATCTGCGGCGGGTCGTAGGTGAGCGCCCCCGCCACCGCCCGGAAGTCCTCCAGCATCGGGTCCATCAACGGCGAGTGGAACGCGTGCGACACCCGCAGCCGCTTCGTCCGAACTCCCCGCTCCTCCAGGGCGGTGGCCACCTCCAGCACCGCCTGCTCAACGCCGGAGATCACCACCGAGGTAGGGCCGTTCACCGCGGCGACCGACACCTCATCCTCGCGCCCGGCGAGCAGCTCGGCGACCGCCTCCTCGGCGATCTGAACCGCCACCATCGCCCCACCGGAGGGCAGTGCCTGCATCAACCGCGCCCGCGCCGCCACCAGCGCACACGCGTCGGCGAGCGACAGCACACCGGCCACATGAGCAGCCGCGATCTCCCCGACCGAGTGCCCGGCCAGCACGTTCGGCCGCACCCCCCAGGACTCCACCAACCGGAACAGCGCGATCTCCACCGCGAACAGGGCAGGCTGCGCCCACCCGGTCCGATCCAGCGCCTCCGCCTCGGCCGTCCCCGGCTCGGCGAACAACACCTCCCGCAGCGACCCGTCGAGCAGCGGGTCCAGCTCGGCGATCACCGCGTCCAACGCCTCGGCGAACACCGGGAACCGCGCATACAACTCCCGGCCCATCCCGGCCCGCTGACTGCCCTGGCCGGTGAACAACACCGCCAGCTTCAGCTCGCCCGCTGCCACCCCGCGCACCACACCCGCACCCGGCAGGTCCTCGGCAACGGCCCGCAGCCCGGCCAGCGCGTCGGCCCGGTCCCCGGCGACCACCACCGTCCGGTGCTCGAACGCCGACCTCGTCGTGGCCAGCGAGAACGCCACATCGCCGAGACTCAGATCGGGCTCGCCGTCCACGTACGAGACCATGCGTCCGGCCTGCGCACGCAACGCCTGATCGGTACGGCCCGAGACCACCCACGGCACCACTCCCGCGGCCGGAGCCCTGCCCTCTCCTTCCGGCGCTTCCGATGCTTCCGGTCCCTGCTCCAGGATCATGTGCGCGTTGGTGCCGCTGATCCCGAACGACGACACCCCTGCCCGCCACGGACGGTCCGTCCGGGGCCAGGGCGTGGTCTCGGTCAGCAGCTCCACCGCCCCCAGGGACCAGTCCACGTGCGAGGAAGGCTCGTTCACGTGCAGCGTCCGAGGCAGCACGCCGTGCCGCAGAGCCATCACCATCTTGATCACGCCCGCGACACCGGCCGCGGCCTGCGTGTGACCGATGTTCGACTTCACCGAACCCAGCAGCAGCGGCCGATCCTCCGGCCGATCCTGGCCGTAGGTCGCCAGCAACGCCTGCGCCTCGATCGGGTCACCCAGCGTCGTCCCCGTACCGTGACCTTCCACCACGTCGACCTCGGAGGGCTTCAAACCCGCCCCGGCGAGCGCCTGGCGGATCACCCGCTGCTGAGACGGACCGTTCGGCGCGGTCAACCCGTTCGACGCGCCGTCCTGGTTCACCGCCGACCCGCGCACCACCGCGAGCACCTCGTGGCCGTTGCGACGCGCGTCCGACAAGCGCTCCAGCACGACCATGCCCGCGCCCTCGGCCCAGCTCACCCCGTCGGCCGCCTCCGAATAGGACTTGCAGCGCCCGTCGCCGGCCAGCCCGCCCTGCGCACTGAAGTCGATGAACGCGCCCGGCGACGCCATCACCGTCACCCCACCGGCCACCGCGAGCGAGCACTCACCCGAACGCAGCGCCTGCGTCGCCAGGTGGATCGCCACCAGGGAGGAGGAACAGGCGGTGTCCACGGTCACCGCCGGACCCTCCAGGCCCAGCGTGTAGGAGATCCGGCCGGACAGCACGCTTCCCGCGGTGCCGGTTCCCATGAAGCTCATCACGTCCGGGGGGAACTCAAGGCGACCCGACCGGTAGTCGTGATACATCATCCCGGCGAACACGCCGGTACGGCTGCCATGCAGCGAGACCGGGTCGATTCCGGCCCGCTCGATCGCCTCCCACGACACCTCAAGAAGCTGTCGCTGCTGCGGGTCCATCGCGAGAGCCTCACGCGGCGAGATCCCGAAGAACCCGGGATCGAACTCCCCGGCCTCGTGCAGGAACCCACCCTCACGCACATAACTGGTCCCGCGGTTCTCCCGATCCGGGTTGTACAACCCGTCGAGATCCCAGTCGCGGGTCGTCGGGAACCCGCTGATCCCGTCCCCGCCCTCGGCCACCAGCCGCCACAGATCCTCGGCGGAGTTCACCCCGCCCGGGAAGCGGCAGGCCATGCTCACGATCACGATCGGGTCGTCGTCCACCGGCGGCAGCACCGACGGCGTCGTTTCCTGAGCCTCCGCCTGCGCGCCCATGAGCTCGTCGAGCAGGTGTTTGGCCAGCACGGTCGGCGTCGGATAGTCGAACACCAGCGTGGCCGACAGGCGCAGACCCGTCGCCGCGTTCAGCCGGTTACGCAGTTCGATCACGGTGAGGCTGTCGAAGCCCAGCTCGCGGAACTCACGCCTCACCTCCACCGTCTCCGGCGTGGCGTGCCCCAACACCAGCGCCACCTCGGTCCGCACCACGTCCAGAAGGACCTCGACGCGTTCCGCGGCCCCCAGCGAGGCCAGCCTCTGCGGCAGTTTGCTCCGTACCTGCGGGGCGGCGGCCGTCGAGCGGCGCGCAGCGGGGAGCAGCCCGCTCAGCATCGGCGGCAGCTCCGTATGCGCCCGCAGCGCCGGCATGTTCAGGCGGACAGGGGCCACCGCCGGCGCACCGGACCCGATGGCCGCGTCGAACAGCGCCATGCCCTGCGGGGGCGAGATGGGCAACAGGCCGCTCATGCCCCACCGCTGCACGTCCGCCTGCGACATCCGGCTCGTCATCCCGACGTCCTGCGACCACGGGCCCCAGGCGAGCGACACCGCCGGCAGTCCCGCGGCTCTCCGGTGCTGGACCAGCGCGTCCAGGAACGCGTTGCCCGCCGCGTAGTTGCCCTGCCCCGCCCCGCCGAACGTTCCCGCCACCGACGAGAACACCACGAACTCCACCAGGTCCATGTCACGGGTGAGCTCGTGCAGGTGCCACGCGGCGTCCACCTTCGGCCGCAGCACCCCGGCCAGCCGCTCCGGCGTCAACGAGGCGATCGTGCCGTCGTCCAGCACACCCGCGGTGTGGATCACCGCGGTCAGCGGGTGCTCGGTCGGCACCTCGGCCAGCAGCGCGGCCACCTGATCCCGGTCGGCCACATCACACGCCGCGACGGTGACCTCGACCCCGTGCGCGATCAGCTCGGCCTGCAGCTCGACCGCACCCGGAGCGTCCAGACCTCGGCGGCTGGTCAGCAGCAGGTGCCGCACCTCGTGCTCGGCCACCAGGTGCCGGGCCAGCTCCGCACCCAGACCACCGGTGCCACCGGTGATCAACACCGTGCCCTGCGCATCCCACCGCCGGGGCATGGTCAGCACGATCTTGCCGGTGTGCCTGGCCTGGCTCATGAACCGGAACGCCTCCCGGCCCCGCCGCACATCCCACGCCGTCACCGGCAACGGCCGCAACTCACCCGCCGCGAACAACTCCATCAACTCGGCGAGAATCCGCTCCAGCCGCTCAGAGCCGGCGTCCATCACGTCGAACCAGTGGTACTCCAACCCCGGGAAACTCTCCTGGTCACGAATGTCCAGCTTGCCCATCTCCACGAACCGGCCCCCCGGACGCAACAGGCGCGCCGAGGCGTCGATGAACTCACCCGTCAGCGAGTTGAGCACCACATCGATGCCCCGCTCACCGCAAACCTCCCGGAACCGCTCCTCGAACTCCACACTCCGCGAAGAGGCGATGTGATCGTCCGGGATGCCCATCGACCGCAGCACGCCCCACTTCGCGGGACTGGCCGTGGCGAACACCTCGACCCCGAGCCGCTGGGCCAGCTGGATCGCCGCCATACCCACACCACCTGTACCGGCATGCACCAGCAGCCGCTCCCCCGCCCGCAACCTGGCCAGATCCATCAGCCCGTAGTGGGCCGTGAGGAACGTCACCGGGATCGTCGCGGCCTCCTCGAAGGAGATCCCGTCGGGGATCTTCGCCCGGACCTGGGTGCTGGTGATCGCCATCGGGCCGAAGCCGCCCTCGACCAGGCCGACCACCCGATCCCCCGGCCGCAGGTCCTCGACCCCGGGGCCGACCTCAAGCACCACACCGGCGGCCTCGCCACCCATCAGGCCGACCCTGTCCTGGAACCAGCCCAGCGCGTTCAGCCCGTCCAGCAGGTCACGGAAGTTCACCCCCGCCGCGTGCACCGCCATCCGAACCCGCCCCGCCTCCAGCGGCTCGGCCGCCTGCGGGAACGGAAGCAACTCCAGCGCGTCCAGACTGCCCTTGGCCCGGCTGCCCAGCCGCCACGCCTTCTCACCGGCCGGAGGCAGCAACCCCGCACCCGAGGTCAGCGACGCCAACCTCGGCACCCGCACCCCACCGTCGCGCACCGCCACCTGCTGCTCACCGGAAGCCAGTACGACGGGCAGCGCGGACAGGGCCGTCTCGTACTCCTCCACATCGGCCAGCAGGAAGCGGCCGGGGTTTTCCGCCTCGGCACTGCGGACCAGTCCCCACACGGTGGCCGCGACCGGGTTCGACACGGTCTCGCTGTCATCGGTCGCAACCGCGCCCCGGGTGACGAACACCAGGCGCGAGTCACTGAACCGCTCATCGGCGAGCCACTGCTGAAGCAGGTCGAGAACCCGTGCGGTCAGCGCGTGCGCCGCCTCCACCACGTCCGAGGAGTCGGCGGCGTCGATCTCGACGGTCACCAGGTCGGGCATCCTGCCGAACGGCAGTTCCAGCGAATCGAGGTCGCCGGTGAGCTCGGCCACCTCCAACCCGATCACGGCGTCCACCGGGGAGACCGTCATCGGCACGGTGACCCAGTCCAGCCGGAACAGCGAGTCCCGCTCCACCCCACGGTCGGGGGAGGCCGCAGCGACCTGGTCGGACGAGACCTGCCGCAGCACCAGGGAGCGCGCCGACAGCACCGGTGCGCCGACGGCGTCCACCGCCGTCAGCGACACGGAGTCGGCGCCGGTCACGGCCAGCCGCACGCGCAGCGCCGACGCGCCTTCGGCTCGAAGGCTCACGTCGCTCCAGGAGAACGGCAGCCTTCCGCCCTCGACCGCCTCCAGCCCGGCGAACGGCACCGCGTGCAACGCGGCGTCCAGCAGCGCCGGATGCAACCCGAACGAAGCCGCGTTCGACGTCCCCTGCTCGGGCAGGGCGACCTCGGCGAAAACCTCGCCGTCCTGGCCGCGCCAGGCGGCTTTCAGTCCTTGGAACACCGGCCCGTAGGCGAGTCCGCCCTCGGCGAGGCGGCCGTACAGCCCGTCCAGCCCGATCGCGGTCGCCCCATCGGGGGGCCACACCGTGGCGTCGAACGCGGCAGCCTGGCCTTCGCCCCCGCCCGTAGTCGTCAGCGTGCCGGTGGCGTGCCGCATCCACGGCACGTGATCCTCGGCCTCGGCCGGGCGGGCATAGATGCCGAGCACACGCCTGCCCGACTCGTCCGGGGCACCCACCGACACCTGCACCGCGACCGCGTCGTCCTCGCCCAGCACCAGCGGCGCGGCCAGCGTCAGCTCCTCGACCAGGTCGCAGCCGACCTGGTCACCCGCCCGCACCGCCAGCTCCAGGAAGCCGGTACCGGGGAAGAACACCATCCCGGCCACGACGTGATCGGCCAGCCACGGGTGCGACTGCGACGACAACCGCCCGGTCAGCAGTACGCCGTCGGAGTCGGCGAGGCGAACGGCGGCGCCCAGCAGCGGATGCTCGGCCGCGGCCAGACCCAGGCCACGAGCATCCCCGACGCGCTTACCGGTCGGCCAGAACTGCTGACGTTGGAAGGCATAGGTGGGCAGCGCCACCCGGCGCCCGCCCGCGAGCACCGCCTGCCAGTCGAGCGGTACCCCGTGCACGTGCAGCTCGGCCAGCGCCGTCAGGATCGCCGACTGATCATCGCGGTTTCTCCGCAGCACCGATACGAGCAGAGGATTCGAATCCGCATTCGTGCCCGTGGCGAGGTGGTGGGCGCCTGAGTCCTCTGCCACCTGGGAACGGGCGGCCTCGTCCGAATCGGCGAGCACCCTCAGGGTGTCGTCGGCCATCGCGGTGAGCACCCCGTCGGGGCCCACCTCCAGGTAGGCGCGTACCCCCTGGTCGTGCAGGGTACGGACGGCGTCGGAGAAGCGGACCGCGCCACGGACCTGCTCCACCCAGTACTCCGGCGAGCACAACTGCTCGGCCGTGGCCTGCTCCCCGGTCAGGGTCGAGACCACCGGAATCCGCGGCGGGTCGTAGGTGAGCGTCCGGGCCAGGGTGCGGAAGTCCTCCAGCATCGGATCCATCAACGGCGAATGGAACGCGTGCGACACCCGCAACCGCTTCGTCCGCACCCCCCGCTCCTCCAGGGCGGCGGCCACCTCCAGCACCGCCTGCTCAACCCCGGAGACCACCACCGAGGACGGGCCGTTCACCGCCGCGACCGACACCTCCTTCTCCCGCCCGGCCAGCAGCTCGACGACCTGCTCCTCGGCGATCTGAACCGACACCATCGCCCCACCGGAGGGCAGTGCCTGCATCAACCGCGCCCGCGCCGCCACCAACGCACACGCGTCCTTCAGCGACAACACCCCCGCCACATGAGCAGCCGCGATCTCCCCGACCGAATGCCCGGCCAGCACATCAGGCCGGATCCCCCACGACGACACCAGCCGGAACAACGCGGTCTCCACCGCGAACAGCGCCGGCTGAGCCCACCCGGTCTGGTCGAGCGCCTCCGCCTCCGCAGATCCCGGCTCGGCGAACAGCACCTCCCGCAGCGACCCCTCAAGCAGCGGATCCAGCTCCGCGATCACCTCGTCCAACGCCTCGGCGAACACCGGGAAACGGTCATACAGCTCCCGGCCCATCCCCGCCCGCTGACTGCCCTGGCCGGTGAACAACACCGCCAGCTTCAGCTCGCCTCCGGCCACGCCGCGCACCACACCCGCACCCGGCAGATCCTCGGCCAGCGCACCCAACCCGGCGAGCACGCCGTCACGATCACCGACCACCACCGCCCGATGCTCGAACGCCGACCGCGTCGTCGCCAGCGAGAACGCCACATCGGCCAGACCAAGATCAGGCTCACCCTCCAGGAACGACGCCAACCGCCCGGCCTGCGCCCGCAACGCCCCCGCAGAACGACCCGACACCAGCACCGGCACCGGCACCGCGCCCGGTTCGACCTCGCCTCGCGGAGCCTCCGGCTCCTCTGCTTCGGACTCGGGGAACTGCTCGATGATCACGTGCGCGTTGGTGCCACTGATCCCGAACGACGACACCCCCGCCCGCCACGGCCGCTCCACCTGCGGCCACTCCACCTGCTCGGTCAGCAACCTCACCGCGCCCGAGGCCCAGTCCACGTGCGACGACGGCTCGTCCACATGCAACGTCCGAGGCAGCACCCCGTGCCGCATCGCGAGCACCATCTTCATCACACCGGCCACACCGGCCGCCGCCTGGGCGTGACCGATGTTCGACTTGATCGACCCCAGCAGCAGCGGCCGATTCTCCGGCCGGTCCTGGCCGTAGGTCGCCAGCAGCGCCTGCGCCTCGATCGGGTCACCCAGCGTCGTCCCCGTACCGTGACCTTCCACCACGTCGACCTCGGAGGGCTTCAAACCCGCCCCGGCGAGCGCCTGGCGGATCACCCGCTGCTGCGAAGGACCGTTCGGCGCGGTCAGGCCATTGGAGGCGCCGTCCTGGTTCACCGCGGAACCGCGCACCACCGCGAGCACCTCGTGGCCGTTGCGGCGCGCGTCCGACAGCCGCTCCAGCACGACCATGCCCGAGCCCTCGGCCCAGCTCACCCCGTCGGCCGCGTCCGAGAAAGACTTGCAGCGCCCGTCGCCGGCCAGCCCGCCCTGCGCGCTGAAGTCGATGAACGCGCCCGGCGACGCCATCACCGTCACCCCACCGGCCAGTGCGAGCGAGCACTCACCCGAACGCAGCGCCTGCGCCGCCAGGTGAATCGTGACGAGAGATGATGAACACGCCGTGTCCACCGTCATCGCGGGACCTTCCAGCCCCAGCGTGTACGAGATCCGCCCCGACAACACGCTCCCGGCGTTACCGATGCCGAAGAAACTCATCACATCCGGCGGCAACTCCACACTGGACGCGTAGTCGTGGTACATGATCCCGGCGAACACGCCGGTTCGGCTGCCGCGCAGCGAGAGCGGGTCGATTCCGGCCCGCTCGACCGCCTCCCACGACGTCTCCAGCAGCAGTCGCTGCTGCGGGTCCATCGCGAGAGCCTCACGCGGCGAGATCCCGAAGAACCCGGGATCGAACTCCCCGGCCTCGTGCAGGAACCCACCCTCACGCACATAACTGGT
>NZ_JBEYID010000043.1:0-32153 GCF_040635605.1 Streptosporangium sp. NPDC006930
ACGCCCGACAACACGATCTACCCGACACCGTCAGCAGCCACACCGAGCTGACCGAAACCACATAGGAAACTCTCCGGGAAACCGGGGGAACCTCACCGCCCTCCGCGCTCACATGCGCAACCCCGGTGTAGGGTCCGCGTTTCTGCGTCACTTTCCGCGTTTCGGTGTCCCATAGGTGGCCCTTGGGACACAGTTCGCGGACTCGCACGTCTACATGGTCGCGCTACTGAGGTTAAATCTCTAGGGTTAGGCCAGTTCGAAGGGCAGACCGGTCTCGTTGAAGAAGCCGGTGATGAGATCGGACCGGTATTGCATGCGTTTCAGCCGGGACTTGATGGTCGTGTTGAGGGTGTCCAGGCCGGTGACCGCCAGGTTGCCCAGCCCGTTACGCAGGTTGGCCCAGATCCCCTCGGCCGGGTTGAGCTCAGGGGCATAAGCGGGCAGCCGATAGACCGTCAGCCAATCGCGGGCGGCGATGTAGGACTGCATCGCCCGGCTGATGTGAGTGTTCAAGTTGTCCCACACCAACACGATCGGCGCGCCGAGCTGCTGGTGGGCGGCGTCCAGCAGGTCGGCGTAGTCCCGTTCGGCGAAGCTGCGCCGCTCGCCCTTGCGCCCCCGGTGCAGCCGGATCCGGTAGATCAACCGGCTCCGAGCGCCGGGCTTGCAACAGACCAGGCCCGCGATCGACACCCGGCCCGAGCCCTTGCCGGACACGGTCACGACGGGCGTATGCCCTCGCCGCGACCAGGTGCGCACCCGTGGCGGTCTGGAGGATTTGACCGGCTTCGTCCTGGAAGCAGATCCACGCGTCCTGAGCCGCCGCCGTCCTTTTATCCGCTGCCACTGCTCGGTCTTCCACCAGGTGATCACCACCTCGTCGCGCTCAGCGGCCCGGTGCACGCTCATCTGCGGTGACCAGCCCATCCGATGCAGTAACAGCGACACCCCGCGCAGGCTGTAGCGGACGCCGAAACACCGGGCGATCACCTCGGCGACCCGGGCCAGTGTCCAGCGCTGATCTTCGATCCAGCCGTGGGCGGCCGGCCCGGCCTTCAGTTCGGCCTGCAGTCGCTCCCGCTGTTCCTCGGTCAGCCGGCACGGCCACCCGGCCGGTCCTTTGGAGGCCAGCGCCGCGGTTCCCCCTGCCTGCCAGGTGCGATACCAGCGGCTGGCCGACATCGGCGAGACCCGCAGCAGCCGGGCCACCTCAGCCTGCGACGTTCCCCGTGCGAACATCTCTGCCGCGCGCAGCCGCACCGCCTCGCGTCGCGCTCTGTCTCTGGCGGTCAATCCACCGCCTTCCGGATACCTCATAATTCCGGCATATCGGATGCAGGGTCACTCAAAGGTCATAAATCACCCTCGATGATCTAACTCCCGGGCTTCAACCTCAGTAATGGATCGTCGTCGCGCTCTAGGGCGTCCACCGATGCCGGCCCACGGTGGCCTCGACGGTTGCTCCGAGCACGGGCGCAGTGCCCGTTGGCGGAACGGGTATCGGCCAGGCGCAGATTACGGCCGATAGGTGATCCCTTATTACAGACTGACCGAGGCACCGTGAAACCATCAGAAAACTTACATAAAATAGATGTCCCTGCCGCATTATATCGGCCGCTCTTCATGCAGGAAAAGGTCAGGCCACATTTCTGGTGGCAGTCGAGATAGCAAGGATTTCAAGTCAATGATGCGGAAATCGCAGCCACGCTGAAAAGCGGCGCACCATACCGAAACTGTCTGTTGTTATTTGCCACGCGATGTGATGTCTTAGTGATGGTTCGTGTTGGGCAGGCGGTATCGGTGGATGTGCACCGCTGTCGCTTAAGACGCGCCTCGGTCCTACAGACAGGGAGTCAAGCTGGAGGGCGGCGTCTGCCTGCCCAGGTGACGGGGTGAAAGCTCTGCAGTGCCGTCGGGCATGGGTCGCACACGTCGGCTCACGGCGCCGACGGGTGATATTCGAGCCGTTGTTGCGCGGCCCCTTAGTAGACGCACACATCTCATTCTTTCGCGTACGTATTTAGCGCACGCATTCAATCCGGTCGCATCACGTTTTGTTTTGTGGTGCGCGGATGTCTTCACGTGCTTTTCAGGCGTCAATGGTCAGGAGTTCGCTTCGTGCATGACAAAAACCTGGTGAAGGTCTACAAGGACCGTCAGTACACCTCCACGACGATGGTCCGCCACGACGGCATGGTGGTCGCCTTCGCGGTGGGGGCCGACCGGCATGTCTACTACAGCGTGCTGAGTCTGGATCAGGCCGATCGGGCGCGGGGAGCGCTGGATGCGGCCTACTGGAACAGCGACCCGGGGCTGCTGCCCTTCCCCACTGAGATCGTCGAGGTGGGCACGGAGGCGCCGCTGACGGCGGTCATGCCGACGGTGAAGAAGCGCGGCTCGGTGGAGGCGTCGTTCTCGGAGAAGCTGCTGCCGGGAGAAGACGATCCGTTTCTGTCGACGACGGCTCGGCTGACTTCTACCTTTCCCATCCAGGTGCTCTCAGACGGCCGGCACATCCTGGTGTTTCGCCAGTCGGTCGCCTCGGGCGATGCGGGGTCGGTGTACAAGACGAGCGCAGGCTCGTGGTCGGGGGATGCAACACGTAAGGACTACACCCTGGTCGGCGGGGCCAAGGTCGCCGCCGCGGACTCCGCGTTGCTGTGTGACCGATTCGTGCTGGTCGGCGCCGAACTCAAACCGGTTGTGGAGGCGCGCTACCAGCGCAGCCGCAGCCGGGTCGCCCCCGCCTCCGGCGGAGACACCCTCGGCACCCGCGACATGGAAGGGCGGCTGTTTTACGAGCCGACCCTGAAGCTGTCGTTCGCGGGCAAGCTCAGCGGCGGGATGTTCTCGGTGTTGTCACTGCCGACCGCGATCTCGGGGTTCTCGCGCTGGCAGGTCTTCACCGCCGACGACGCCGGTCTGCTGCACAGCTACAACCTGGAGCAAAGCCCCGAGGGGTTGTTCAACGTCGCCGGCACCCAGCTCTACACCAGTCCCGACGCCAAGTTCGCCGGCTCGGTGCTGGAGCGGTCTCCGGGCATCGATTCCCACACCGGGAAACTGCTGGTGCCGGTGCGCCCGCCGCAGAATCGGGGAGGCACCGCGCTGCGGTTCGACAACACCGCCAGCGCCCCGGTCATCGTGGGCAAGACCACCACGGCGGTGACCGCCGGGCCCTACACGATGGAGGCCTGGATCAAGCCCGCCACCGCCACCACCACCGGCCTCATCGTGGGACGCACCGACACCACCGGCACGGCCACCCCGGCCTATTTGAGCCTGAAGGCCGACGGCAAGCTGCTGTTCGGCCACGGCTCACAGACCCTCACCTCCACCTCGGCGGTGACGATGGACGCCTACTCCCACGTGGCGGCGGTCTTCGACGGATCACAGATGCAGCTGTTCGTGAACGGTGTGGCCGCGGGCACCCTGGCCACGACCACGACTGTCGAGGTCACCTCCCAGCTCCTGGTCGGCAAACGGGTCGTTTCCGGCCCGGCGCCGGCTGATCCCTTCCACGGCCATATCGACGAGGTGCGGATCTGGACGATTGTCCGCGGCGACTTCTCGGCGCGCGGGCAACGGCCGGCCGGCACCGAGACCGGGCTGTATGCCTACCTGCCCTTCGACGAGGGCACCGGCACCACGGTGCGTGACCGCAGTGTCAACACGTTCGAGGGCGCGTTTGCCACCGGCCCGGTATGGACCGATTCGGACGCTCCGTTGTTCGACGGCCCCGGGGTGAGCCACCAGTCGTTCTCGATCACCGGGCGCAAGGTGGTCTGCGGCCTGACCGCGACCTTGTACTACCAGCAACGCCCGGCGATGACGGGGTATGACCACACGCCGACGCCGGAGAAGGGCCAAGCGCGAGTCTTGCTGGCCTTCGCCACCTCCGGGCCGCCGCCGACGGGTGAGCCGACTGGCCGCTCCTATGTGGCGACCCTGGACTTCGCCCTGTCGACGGAAGGGAAGCTCGCTACAGCACCGGCGGTGATCGATCTGACCTGGATCGGCACGGCTGATCCCACCAAGGACACCGACAAGCTGCGAGCCGCCCAGGAGGCCGTCACCGCGGCCCGCGGCCAGCTCTACAACGACCAGGCGCTGGTAGCGCGTATCCCGGCCTACGAGGCGAGGTTCGCGCAGCTTAACGAAGAGCTCCACGGCGGCTGGTACAGCCTGAACTCCCAAAGCTATGTCGCAGGTCCTGCCGGTAAATGGGGGCGGGAAGTGAAGGCAAGAGTAACTGCCGAGGTGAACATCCTGGCGCCCGAGTACGTGAAACAGATCGAGGCCAGAGCACGGCTCGGGGCGGACAAGGCGGCCTTGGAGACGGCGCTCAACACCCAAGCCACGCTGAGCGGGGGGCTGCTCGGCGCGGCCGAGGCGGTCTTGACGATGCCCAAGGTGTGCATCGACCGCTCGGGCTTGAGCGTGCTGGGCGCCTTGTTGTCGGTCGCCTGGACAACGCACGCCCCCGCGCTGCTGGATGTCTCCACCGGTGAGGTGGCGCTGTACTTCCGCGGCGGCGATGGCCAGTTCTTCGCCGTCTACTACGCCACCACCATCTCCCCGGCCGTCAAGCAGATCGCCGTGACGGGCGGCACGTTGCGCCTGTCCGGCCGCGATGTGGCGATGAAGCTGGCCGACTTCGACGTGAAGGTGACCGCGACCGGAACCGGGACCGGGGTCGGCACGTGCAAGGTGGAGGTGAGCCGGGGGGCGACGGTCGAGACGTTCCCCTCGGTCCCTGATCGGGCCGACCTGCTGGCCGCAGTGCTGAACGGCTCGGCACGAGGATCGACCCTGGGGACGGTTTTGTCGATCCAGGACAAGACCGTGACACTGACCGAACCGCTGACAACCACCCTGGTGGCAGGCTCGGCCATCCTGGTGGGGGAGGACAACTGCACCGTCGCAACCGGGCAGCTGGGGTCGGCGCAGATCACTCTGTCCACCGCCCCCTCCACCGCCGGCACGGGCGCCAGGGTCCGCATCGCGGCCTATGACTACACGCTGGCCTCGTGCAACGTGGCCGGCATGTCGCTGGCTCACGGCTCGCTGCTGGTCAGCGCCTACGCCGGGTCCCTCACCGCGTCGGTGCCCGCAGGAACCGCGTCGAATCTCAGCGAACCGCTGGGGCCGCGCTGGCACGGGGATGCGCCGGGACGGGCGTTCTCCTTCGACAACGCCCAAAAGCACCACCTGCAACTGGCCAGTACGGCGAACATCTCCGCCCTGACCGCGTCCGGGAACCTGACGCTTGAGGCTTGGGCCAAGCCGACGTTCGTCGACGGCCTGGACACCATCTTGCACACCGATGTCGGCGACACCTGGTACGCGCTGGGTGTGGAGTACGGCACCCGGACCAACGGCGAGTCCGGCTACCACGTCAACGCCAACATCAACAAGCAGCTCTTCCGCAGCACCGAGGTGTTCCCTCTGGCTGAATGGGCGCATCTGGCGGTGTCGTTCGAGCAGGACTGGGCGATCCAGATGGATGGCACCGGTCATCTGAACGCCGGCGGCGCGGGCGGTCTGGACCTCGTGGACGACCTGACCATCGAGGCGTTCGTCAAACTCGACTCCATCGGCGCCAAGCAGGGACTGGTCGGCAAGGGCGCGTTCGGCGCCGGCAACCACACCGCGGTCCCCTACTGCCTGTATGTCGACACCGACGGTCGCCTCGCCTTCACCTTCGAGCCCGGCTCCGGCTCGGCGGCGGCGAAGGTCTACAAGTCGACGACGGCCCTGACGGCGGGCGCCTTCTACAAGGTCGCCGTCACCCGCAAGAACCCAACGGGTACGACGACCGAGGTGGAGATCTGCTTCTTCATCGACGGCAAGAAGGTCGGCGACTCGCAGTGGTACGGCGGCACCAAGCCCGTGGGCAACGACGCGCCGGCCGAACTGGGCCGGATGATGGAGGGCAAGACGGCCTCCGGCCTGAAGGGCGCACTGTCGGAGGTGCGGATCTGGAACATCGCCAGGAACAATACCCAGATCGGTGCGCCGATCACCGCCAAGGCCGCCGGCCTGGCCGCGTGGTGGACCTTCCCCGAGAGCAAGGGATCGCAGACCGAGGACCTGTGCGGCACCTATCCGGCCACGCTGCACGCGGTGAGCCGCGTCCGCACCCCCGACCCCGACGGAAACCGGTTCACCTTCTACCGCAACGGCAGCCCCGTCCCCTCGACGAAGACGACCTCGACGACGTCGAGCGTGGTGCGGCCCCTCTCTCCGCGCTCGGTGGTGGCTGATGGGTTCACCGGCGACCTGGACGAGATCCGGGCCTGGCGCACCGCCCGCACCCAAGAACAGATCCTGGACAACATGTTCGGCCGCGTCCGCGGCGACCGTCAGGACCTGCTGGCCTACTATCCCTTCGACACCGACGACACCGTGGCCGGGGCGTCGGTGAAGGACGCCGGCCTCAGCGGCCATCACCTGACCCAGTCGAGTCCGGCTCCCAAGATCGTGCTGTCCACCGCGCCGATCTCCACCGACACCGCCCAGATCCGCTCCGCGCTGACCGGCATCCGCACCGCCTTCCACACCACGATCGCCACCACCCCGGCCGCCACCGAATACGGTGACATTCAGCGCCTGGTCGACGATTCGCTCATCGGGGTACTGAAACGGGCTTATACCTACCTGCAGGCCGACAAGTCCTGGGCACTGATCACCGGCTACAAGGTCGGTGAGCTGACCACGACCTGGGTGGGCCAGGCCCAGTTCGACCCGCAACTGATCGGCTACATCGAAGGCGCCCCGCCGATCCCGTCGGAAAACCTCATCGCCGGCACCGCCGACGACTACAAGGGTGCCTCCTCGGTCGCCTTCGTCCAGGCCGACACCGTCGTCAACGCCCTGTCATCGGCCAAGAACAACAGCATCGACACGTCCGCGAAGCTGAAATTCGAGATAGCCACCGCCCAGAGCATCTGGACCGTCGCCGCCCCCCTGGGCGCCGGTACCGCACAACCAATGGCCGAAGCCACGTTGGATCTCGGGCTCAACGTCGAACTCAAGTACGCCAACACCTGGAGCAACGAGACCAAGGTCTCCCAAGGCACCAACACCACCCGCACCAGCAAGGTCGAGGTCACCGGCGGCTGGGAGGATCCCGACCCGGCCAAGCAGGTCAACCCCACCGCCGGGCGGCGCTGGGTACCGGCCAACACCGGGTTCGCCGTGGTGCAGTCCGAGACCGCCGACCTGTTCGCGCTGCGCCTGGTCCACAGCGGCGCCCTGGTCGCCTACCGGATGCTCCCCTCGCCCGACATCCCCCGCGACTGGAACCTGATCCCCTTCCCGATCAACCCCCGCTACACCAAGCAGGGCACCTTGGACGGCGTCGTCGGCTACCGCGAGCAGGGGACGAGCAAGGCGCTGAAACCCTTCGCCGACCCCGACTTCCCCAACGCGGCCGCCGACGGCGTGCGCGGCGAGTTCAGCTACTTCCGGCCGGTGGAGGCCTACCGGATCAAAAAGCGGATCCAGCGCGAGCAGCAGCAACTGCAGGGCTTTTACGAATCGGTGTCCACCGAGACCCATGCCCCCGACCCCACCCATGGCCAGGCGGCCAAGGTGCTGAACGGAATGATGGGCGGCACCGGCGCCGAAGTCACCCAAGGCGGCAACGTCGAGGCCGGACGTGAGGCCACCCGGGCCGCCTCACGCCGCAACATCGTCAACACCTACGTGTGGACCGCCGCCGGCGGGTTCTTCGCCGAGACCACCGGCACCACAGACCAGGTCACCGAGACCACGACCGGCTCCTTCACCTTCACCGCCGCCGTCGGCTGGAGCGAGGTCGGAGGCTTCGCGATCGGTAACGTCGGCGCCAAGTTCGGTTTCGAGTCCACCACGACCACCGGCTACAGCGTCACCCGCAGCAAGTCCAAAGACTCCACCCGCACCTTCAGCCTGGACGTCAGTTGCTCCCCCGGCAACCGACTGCAGAAACACAACGGCGACGCCCCCCTGTTCGACGCCGACAACAAACCGATCCTGGTGCCCGGCCGCGTCGACGCCTACCGCTTCATGAGTCTCTACCTCGACACCAGCACAGACAACTTCGAAGACTTCTACGGCAAGGTCATCGACCCCGAATGGCTGGATCGCGGCAAGGACCCCAACGCGCTGGCCCTCAAGCGCGCCCAGCAATCCGATCGCAAACCCCCCTGCTGGCGCATCATGCACCGGGTCACCTTCGTCAGCCGCGTCCAGGACACCGCCACCACCACCCCCTCCCTGGCCCAGGCCATGGGCGCCCTCGGCATCCGCAGCGATTATGAGCTCATTGGTCGCCTGCAGCCCCACCTGACCGGCGCTACCGGCGACTTCAACGCGTTGAGCGGAGCAGCCAAAACCGCGCTGGCCACCCATTTCGCCCGCTTGGTCCCCTACGCTGAGACCATCGTGGGCCGCCTGGCGGCCTACTACAACCTTCCCCCCGACACCCTCGCCATCGCCCCCGCCGCACCGAAGCCCCAAAGCACCCTCACCGCCACCACCAAGTCCATCGCCAAGGGGACAGACCTCACCGTTCAGTACTCCACCCCGGCCGACACCGTCAGCGCCAAGAACTGGATCGGCCTGTATCCGGTCGACAGGAAGCCCGGCAACGGTGAGTCCCTCGCCTACAAGTACGCCCCCAACGCTGAGGGCACCGTCGCCATTCCCACCACCGCTCTACCCGGCCCGGGGACCTACGCGGCCTGGTACCTCCACAACGACGGCTACACCGCCCTGACAGGCGTCCTCATGTTCACCGTGACATGATCCAGCACCACTGACGAGCCACCCGCCGAGCCACCTGCGGCGCCGGGCGACCTTACCCGACGCCGCAGGAACGGCCCGACACACCTACCAGGATCACAGACCACCGCGCAGGCGAATTCCGCTGATCTCAATCTCGTACAGGCACTAGAACTGGCCACGGCCGAGCTCAGAACCCTGCGCGCGGAACGCGACCGGCTCAAGGCGGGAACAGCCCAACTATGGGAGGTCGAAGCCGAACGTGATTAGTTGCGAGAGGTACTGAAAGCATCTGAAGAGGAACTGAAGGCGGCACTACAGGAGAACAGCACTCCGCTCAGGGAAATGACACGTAACCCGGAACGATGAAGGTGACACGGAGCGCGGACTCAGAGGAGCGCCCAGCTCACGGACTCGCCATGTGACATTGGAACGCGGATCCTACACCCGGGCCGGGGCCCCTGGCGGTGGGCGGGCGACGGGAGTAGGTCCGCTCGGCGGCTCGGGCTGCGGCCTGGCGCTGTTGCGCTTCGGTGCGTTCGCGGGCCTGTTCGTTTCGGGTGCGGACCCGCTTGGCTGCGGCCGGGTCGCGGCGGGCGCGGTCTTGGTCGCGCCGCATCTCCTGGTCGAGGTGGTCGCGGTGGTCGCGGTGGTCGCGCTCGGCGACCAGGGAGGTCAGCAGGCGGGTGGTGCGCTCGTGCTGGCCGGCGGGGGAGTCGGCGATGGTGTGGAAGCTGAGCCGGGCGGCCGCGACGCGCTTGCGGTCGGCCAGGCCCGGCATCACCTGCTCCACGCGCTCAGCGAGCGTCGTCTCCAGCACCTTGGCGAAGGACGTCGAGCCGGTTAGGAGGCGGTGGCGCGTCTGCAGGTCGGCCGCGCTCGTACACGAGGGGGAGGCTTGGCGGGCGGCGTGCAGCGCGTTGCCCGGCTGCGGGCGGCGGCCTCGGCCCGGCGGGCGCTTTGGTCATCGTCTGGGAGGCCTCCTGCAGTCGCTCTTGGAGCCGGGTACGCTGGCTGCTGGGCAGCAGGGCGCGCAGCCCGCTGTTCTTCTCGGCCAGCGCCGCCCGCAGCCGGGCAACGCGCTGCTGGGCGCGCTGGTAGATCCACTGGGCGTCGTGGCGCCGGTCGCCGGCGGTGCGGGCTTGGTCCAGGGCGTGGGGGGCGGTCGCGCTCGTCGACCAGCTCGGTCTTCACCTGGGCGCGGATGGCGGCGACTTGCTCAGCCTGCTCGCGCTCGCGGCGTTGTTGCGCCTCGACCTGCTGGGCCAGGGTCGTCGCGTGGGCGGCGGTCGCCTTGATGCGGGCGTGCAGGGCCTTGTCGCTGAGCAGGCCGTGCGGGCGATCGGGGCGGGTGACCTCGTTCAGCGCCACGCGGGCGACCACCGCCCGGGCGGCCTCG
Organism: Streptosporangium sp. NPDC006930; assembly: GCF_040635605.1. Lineage (NCBI taxonomy): Bacteria > Bacillati > Actinomycetota > Actinomycetes > Streptosporangiales > Streptosporangiaceae > Streptosporangium > Streptosporangium sp. NPDC006930. Next base: position 10,169 of record NZ_JBEYID010000043.1, read on the forward strand.
GCTTCGACGGCGGCCAGTTCGCGGGCCCGCACCGCGGCGATCGGCTCAGGCTCGGGGGTGAGGAGCTGGTCGGCACCTTCACCCGGCTGCTGGAGCACGTCCAGGTCCACGACGATGCGATCGGCCAGGTCGACTGGTCGGCCATCTGCGTGGACTCCACCATCGTGCGCGCCCACCAGCACGCCACCGGCGCCCGTAAAGGGGGAGCCACCAAGGCACAGTCAGGCAGCAATCAGCTCAGACCGATCAGGGCCGACAGGCGCTCGGGCGCTCGCGCGGCGGACTGACCACCAAGATCCACCTGGCCGTCGACGGACGCGGCCTGCCCCTGACATTCACACTCACCGGCGGCAACATCAACGACTGCACCCAGTTCACCACCGTGATGGAAACCATCCGCGTCCCCCGCGCCGGTGCGGGCCGACCACGCACCCGCCCCGAGCACGTGATCGCCGACAAGGGCTACAGCTCCCGCGCCATCCGCACCTACCTCCGCCGACGCAAGCTCGGCGCCACCATCCCCGAACGCGCCGACCAGCTAGCCGGACGAGCCCGCCGCGGACACCGCCGCCACACCTTCGACCCGGTCCGCTACAAACGACGCAACGTCGTCGAACGCTGCTTCAACCGGCTCAAGCACTTCAAAGGCATCGCGACCCGCTACGACAAGCTCGCCGCCCACTACCGATCAGCCGTGACCATCGCCTGTCTACTGCTCTGGCTCAGGTGATCCACAAAACAGGACCTAGCCACCACCCGCGGTGGCCACCAAGAGAATGAGCGGTCATTCTTCTGCCGGATCTGCCAGCGCGCCGAGCGCGGAGTGTGGGTGCCGGCGGGCTGGTATTTACTCGAGCGCGCGCCGGGCGGCAAGGGCCGCCACATCCGCCTGGGCTTGTATTGCAGCGTCGACTGCCTGGTGCGCGCAGGAGAGATGTTGGAGGCCGGGGCGGCCAAGCACGCGGCCCGGATGGACCTGCCCACCGAAGAGGACCGGCGCCGCGAACGCGCCCGCGTCGTCGAGGTCGCCCAGACGTTACTGTCGGGCGGGCTGACGATCCGCCAGGCCGCCGAGAGCCTGAATGTGGAGACCTTCACCCTGAAGGGGTGGCTGAAGGAAGCGGGCATCCAGATCAGCCCGGCCGCGCCGGTGGCGGCGGGCTCGCCGGGGTTGTCGGTCGGGGTGGGGTCGGGGGAACGTCATCCGGTGAGCGTGTTGAACGAGCTGACCCAGCAGGGCCGCATCGAAGCGGTCGCTTGGACGGTGACCTCGACCGGGCCCTCGCATGCGCCGGCCTTCACCGCGGCCGCCGCCACCCGCCTGCTCGCCACAAACACGCCCGTGCGCGGTGAGGGGAACGGGGCCAGTAAAACGGCCGCGCGAGCGACCGCCGCGGCCGCGCTGCTGGCTCGCCTCGATGCTCGGTAAGGGTCGGTGGCCAGTGAGCTGGACTTCTGTGGGGTGGGCTCTGCGAGGTTATACCGTGGCCGCCGTGACAAATGTGGCGCAGATGGTGGCTTTCGCTGGTGTGATGACACTCGGGGCGATGTCTCCCGGGCCTGACTTCGCTGTGGTCGTCCGGCGTTCCGCCGTGTCCGGCCGCGCGTACGGCATGGCCGCTGCGGCCGGGGTCTCGGCCGGCGTATTCGTCTGGGTTCTGACCACGGCGAGCGGCATCGCGGCTCTGCTGGCGACCTCAGCCGTGGCATTCACCGTGGTCAAAGTCGTCGGGGCCGGCTACCTGCTGCATCTCGGGGTCAAGGCCTGGCGTGCGGCTTTGCGTAAGGGCGGCGACCTGCGACTGGATCTACCCGACCCGGGAAAGCGCGGCCCGCTGGCGGCGTTCACCGAGGGGCTGCTGACGAACATGCTTAATCCCAAGATGGCACTGTTCCTCATCGCGCTGGTGCCCCAGTTCGTCTCCGGCGACGCCGGGCTGGGCGACGCGCTGGTGCTGTCGTTGATCGCGGTGACGGGGACCGTACTGTGGTTCTTCCTGGTGGTCAACATCGTGGGGTCACTGCGCCGACTGTTCGCCAAGTCGGCCGTACGCAAGACCGTGGACGGGCTCACCGGAAGCGCGTTGATCGCCCTCGGCATCAAGCTGGCCGTCGCCGGTCGCTCGTAGAAGGGGCGCAGACCGGATAACGCCGAAAGGGCCAGTCTCGGGGCATGACGAGCATCGGAACGAAAAGTCCCGTTAGCAAAGCAGCGTTGAGCGGCTTACCGTGACTTTCCGTTCGGATACGTCAAGTGCCGCCAATTGCATCGGATGCGAATTCGCGACCCTTTGTGAACGGTCACTGAAGGGTGAGTGGCCACCTGGGCCGACCAGCAACGATAGAGCGCGGGCGACAACAATGACGATAGCGATTGGAGGGGTGTGATCGTCCGCTGATTCGAGTCTCTACTCGAATGGCCTGCGGGTCACCGAGCGACTCGCATACGATGCGACTTCCTCGCATCTGATGCGAGTAGCGGAGGGTGGTGGGCACGTGGGGACAGACGGGTCGATACCGGGAGCAGCCAGGCTGCACCTCATCGACGGGATCACGCTGCTCCGGCCGGAGGAGCAGGTCTTCACCGCGATGCTGACGGGGTTCGCCAACCAGCAGCTGGCACGGAACCTGGCCCGCTCCACCGTGGAGGGACGAGAGAACACCGTGAAGGCGTTCACCGCCTACGTCAACGCCTACCCGTGGCAGTGGATGCCCGCCATGGTGGACGAATGGCTCGGCGACCTGCGCTCCCTGCGCGAGCTGAAGCGCTCGACCATCCGCTCCTACTCCGAGGCAGTACGCGCGTTCTGCCACTTCGTCACCGATCCCCTCTACGAGTGGGCCGCGACGTGTGAAGAGCGGTTCGGAACCCACCCCATCCAGATCGTGCACGAGTGGAACACCGCGGTCCACGTTCAAGAACACGAAGCCGACGCGGCCAAGCGCGCGTTCACCAAGGCCGAGTTGCACGCCTTCTTCACCCACTGCGATGACGAGGTCGCCCGCATCCGGGCCTTCGGCCGCAAGGGCTGGCTACCGGCCTTCCGGGATGCCACCTTGTTCAAGACCGCCTACTCCTACGGGCTGCGCCGCAACGAGACGAGGATGTTGGACGCGGCCGACTTCGGCCGCAACCCACACGGCACGGAGTTCGGCGAGTACGGCCGCTGCCAGGTCCGATACGGCAAGGCGAAGAAGGGCTCGCCGCCCAAACGTCGCACCGCCTTGACCGTGTGGGAGTGGACCCCCGACATCCTGGAGGAATGGTTCACCGAGGTCCGCCCGCTGTTCGGCACCGACAACAACCCCGCAGCCTGGCCGTCGGAGCGCGGGCTGCGGATCGGCTGCCAGCGACTCAACTCCCGCTTCATCGCCTACCGCCAGGCCCTCGGCCTGGATGAGGGCCTGGACTTCCACTCCTTTCGCCGCTCCTACGTCACCCACCTGATCGAGGACGGCTGGGACCCGCGCTTCGTCCAGGAACAGGTCGGACACGAGCACGCGAGCACCACCGCGATCTACACCTGCGTCAGCTCCGACTTCCGCACCCGCACCCTGCGCCGGCACCTGGACGCCACCATCGCCGCCGCACTCCAGGCCCAGACGGGGAGAGAATCATGAAACGCAAGGTCGGCTACACCTGGAAACTGCGCGAGATCATGGCCGATCGGCGCGTCTACACAGCCACCGAGTTGGTGCTGCTCCTGCGCGAGCGCGGCATCGAGCTGTCGGCCTCCCAAGTCCACCGCCTGGTCTCCGGCACTCCCGAACGGTTGTCGCTGCAGGTGATGTCCGCGCTCTGCGACATCCTCGCCTGCACCCCGGCCGATCTGGTCGTCACCAGCGCCGAGAACGCCGGCGTCCGTAAGACCGCCACCGGTGACCTGCCCACGCTGCCTGCCGGGGTCGAGAAACTGCGGCCACGCCCGGCCCGTATCCTGCCCGACGTATGACCCGCGCTTACGCCACCGATGAGCAATACGAACGGTGGTTCATGGCCGAGTGCTGCCGCTGCGGTCGCCGCCGCCACAAGGCCGGACATTGGCCGGACGGGTACGTCTGCCGGACCTGCGCCGACCGGGCGATCCGCACCCGGGGCGCCTGCCCTGGATGCGGTCAGGATCGCGCTCTACCCGGACGTCGACGCGACGACGGCGTCGCGATCTGCGCCACCTGCGCCGGCTTCTCCCAGACATTCGACTGCTCGCGTTGCGGGTTCGAGGGCAAGCTCCTGGGCGGGCGGCTGTGTGAGCGCTGCACGCTCAGCGACCGCCTCACCGCGCTCCTGGACGACGGCACCGGCCGCATCCGTCCCGCGCTGGTCCCGCTGTTCAACCTGCTGGTGGCGATGGAGAAGCCCGGCAGCGGACTGGCCTGGCTGGCCATGCGCCGCAGCCAACCGGCGAACGCCTCCCGATTGCTGCAACAGCTCGGCCTCGGCCAGATCTCGCTGACCCACGATGCCTTCCACGAGCTCCAGCCCTGGCGAACCGCCGCTCACCTGGAAGAACTCCTGATGACCAGCGGAGTCCTGCCTACGGTCGACAAGTACCTCTGCTCCTTCCAACGCTGGCTTCCCGGGCATCTGGCCAGCATCACCGACTCCGAGCACGTCAAAACGATCAGGCTCTTCGCGACCTGGCGCGTCCTCCCGCGGCTGCGGGCCCGCGCCGAGCGAAGCCACATCACACCCAGCGTCCGGAGGTTCGCCGCCGAACAGATCAAGTACGCGACCGCCTTCCTGCAATGGCTCGGCCAACGCAACAACAGCCTCGCGTCCTGCGGCCAGATCGACATCGACGCCTGGTGGGCCGAGAGCAGCGAACACGGCCGCACCTGCCTGAGGGCCTTTCTCAGCTGGGCCATGCAGACCCGTAACTGCCCACGCTCCCTGTCCATCCCCGCGATGAAGGTCTCCCGGCGGGCCGCACTGAGCGAAGACGAACGCCTCGACGCCCTTGGCCGACTGCTGACCGACACGGAGATTCCGATACGTCTGCGTGTCGCGGGGGTCATCGTGCTCCTCTATGCGCAGCCCGTGAGCCGCATCGTCCGGCTCAGCGTCGACGACGTGGTCCACGACGGCGACACCCTACTGTTACGGCTCGGTGAACCCGCCTCGCCCGTTCCCGCACCGGTCGCCGCTCTGCTGCTGGAGCACATAGCGAACCGCGACAACATGAACACCGCCACCAACCCCGCCTCCCGATGGCTCTTCCCGGGCCGCCGGGCAGGACAGCCAGCCCGCCCCGACCACCTGTCCGCGCTCCTGAACGAGGCCGGGATCCCGGCCTCCGCAGCACGTGGCGCCGCCATCCGCCAGCAGCTCCTCGAACTGCCCGCTCCCGTCGTTGCCGACGCTCTCGGCTACCACAACAAGACCACCAGCCGCCTCATCAGAGAGACCGGCGGGACATGGAGCCGATACGCCGCTGGCGATCACACAAGGTCACCGACAAGCCGGCCTCCTCGGGGAGCCGGCGACAGTTGACTACGAGAGCCCACAGCAGAAGGCCATTCTCTAGCGGAGACGGGCCAGCAAGTGGGCGTCCAGGAAGCCCCGCTCGGAGGCCGGGTCGTGGAGCAGCCGCGCGAATGTGGCGAACCCAGCCCCGGCCAGCAACTCGGCGAAGCGGTCCGCCGGCCAGCTATAGGCGGGTGTCACCTTGTGGTCGAAGCGGACCGGCTCGGGCGCGTCGGTTCCGAAGAACGAGACCAGGAGAAGGCCCCCCGGCGCCAGGACACGCGCCTGCTCGGCGAGCAGCGCGGGTAGTTCCCCAGGAGGGGTGTGAATCATCGAGTAGTGGGCCAGCACGCCGCCGAGCGCGCCGTCCTCAACTGGGAGTTCCTCCATCCGGGCCTCATCGAACTTCAGCGCCGGATGGGCCCGCCGAGCGTGGTCGACCATGGCCGGAGAGAGGTCGAGCCCGAAGGCATCCAGCCCCAGGTCGTGCAGCATGGCCGTCAGATGTCCGGGCCCGCAGCCGACATCCGCCACCCGCGAATTCCCCGTCCCACGCACCAACTCGGCGAAGGTGCCGATCATGTTCCGCGTGAACGGCTGCGTCTCCAGTCGGTTAGCGAACATCGACGCATATAACTCGACGACCCCGTCGTAGGCCGTCCTGGTCTCGTCCTGGTGCTTCGCCACGGGAAGGAAGTTAGCACCCCCCATTCTCAGCTGTTCTCCGGCCCGGTGCCGAATCCTGCGCCGTCGTATCGGACTCGCTCGGCTACCAGGACAAGGCCATCACCCGGTGGGGCGACAAGCCGCTGGCGACCACAGTCAGTCACCAGCTGACTGGACTCCCCGGGGAACTGGCGACAGTTGATTAGGCGATCACACCAGTATCACGAGAGCGTTTTCGCAGGTCACGGCTTGCGGGTGAGCCGGTGAGGGGTGGCCACCCACTGAGGGCGGTCATGTCAGTTTCGGTGGAACGCTCTTACCGCCAGCACCGATGGGACGGGGTGCTCGCGTGGCTCGGAGAGCCGATCGATGCTCAGTCCCGCGTCGATGAACGCGTTGATCAGGTCGGGCAGCGGCACGTGGCTCATGCCGACCCGGTCTCGGACCCCGCCTTCGCGCCACCACGGCGAGCGCCTGTGTCGGCCCTTGAGCCGGTAGGTGGGGTGGATGACCACCGCTCCGTCCGTGCGGAGCTCGATGTGCGGCCCGTTGAAACAGGGGTTTACCCCGTAGAACAGTAGAAGCCCCCGGGAAGCAGCACTCGGGCCGCTTCCTTGATCAGCCCGGCGAAGTCGTCGATATCGGTGGAGACCCAGAGCGCGGTGACGGTGCCAAAGGTGTCCGCGGCGAAGGGGACCTGGAGGAGCGGGGCGCCGTCCCTGCGGCGGGCAAGACGCAACTGGTCGGCGGAGCGGTCGAGACCGACGACGGTTCGACCAGTGGATCGGATGGCATCGAGGTAGAGGCCGGTGCCGCAGCCGACGTCCAGACACAGGCCTTCACCGGGGCCCAGGAGATCGGCTATGTCGGCGGTGGCGCCGGGCCCGATGTAGTCGTCGTACCACTCGGCTTGGCCGTCATATCGCGCGGTCATGATTATTCAAACATCAAGTCCGCACGGCCACTGACATCATCTCCGCGCGCAACAGCTGTGATGCGCGACTTGGGTGGAGTGGGTCCACACGACGCACGGCGACCTCGCCAGCCCTGGACTGTGGCCGGTGGGAGTTTCCCGTAGCAACAGCGAAAATCCAAGTTGAGCAGGTGGGATCGGGCGCCGATGAGAAATGGCGCCGACAGTCGTCTAAGTAGACGTCCGCTGAAAACGCGCTGCGCGCATCAAGGGAGAGCAACAAGATGAGACCACTTCGATACTCGATCAACGTCACGCTCGACGGCTGCTGCCATCACGAGGCAGGGCTCCCCCCGGACAAGGAGTCGATGCGTTACTGGACCGCTGAGATGGAGCGAGCCGATGCCCTGCTATTCGGCCGGGTGACCTACGAGATGATGGAGTCGGCGTGGCGGAAGCCGGCCACGGACACGTGGCCTGACTGGATGGATGAGTGGCAGATCCCGTTCGCCGAGACCATCGACCAGGCGAAGAAGTACGTCGTGTCGAGCACGCTGAGCGCGGTCGATTGGAATGCCGAGCTGGTGCGAGGCGACTTCGGGCAAGCGGTTCAGCGGCTCAAGCAGGAGTCAGGCGAGGGCCTGTGGGTGGGTGGCGTGACGCTCCCCCTGGCGTTGGCAGATCTGGGACTGATCGACGAGTATGAGTTCCTTGTGCAGCCGGTCCTTGCCGGACACGGGCCGACGTTGCTCGCCGGTCTGCGCGAGCGCATCCAGCTCGAGCCCGTGGACCGCCGTGAGTTCCGGTCGGGGGCGGTCGCCCTGCGATACCGGCCCACGCGAGTTACGGCTTGACGTGATTTATCCTGGCACGTTGGCCGCTCCCTCGCGACGGAACGACGGCCCGGGGTCGCGTTGGCCGCGCTGGCCGTGCCCCCGAACGCGCGGACATATCGACGGGGGACATCGCATCGGGCGCGGGAGCGGACGGCGGCCGTGTAAGTGACGATATCGCCCTCATCCACGATCTGGTCGTGGATGAGGGCGATGAGGTCCCACTCGGCGATCGCAATCGATCGGGGGTCGTTGGCGCGCTCGTCGTCGATCGTGACCGACGTCATCACGCCATAGCCGCAACTACATTCGACGGTATCCTCGGTCGCGGGTCCGAACATCGTGGAGAACGGATGCTCTCGGCGGCGCGCCACTCCCTCTTCCAACTGGCTGTCCGAGGCGGCATAGCGGTGGGCCTGCTACGACTGTTGTATGGCTGTCAAAGGCGCAGCCCGAGGGGCGCCGCTCCCACGAGGCCGCCGTCGATGACGAGGTCCTGACCGGTGATGTACGACGCATCGTCCGAGACCAGGAAGGCGACGGCAGCGTGCGGATCGCCTTGATGTCACGCCGATAGGGTTCGTCGTCGACGTAGGTAAGCACATGCAGACTCTTGAAGATCCGCCCGTAGTGGGCCAACGCATGCCCGTCGCGTTGCAGCATCCGGATCACGTCGTGCGCGCGGACCGCACCGGTATGGATGGAGGCGACGACCCGCAGGACATCGGGCCAATGGCGGACGATCGACGCGGTGTCGATCTTCCCCCGGGCTGCGGTGTTCAAAGCCTCGTAGTCAGCCGTCGCGTCAAACCGCCACAGTTTCTGATCGGGCAGGTCGGCCAGCGCCGGCCGGAACTTGCGCCCCAGCAGGTGGATCAGGGCGAACACGATGTCGCTGTAGGACCCGGTGTCGGTGATGATCACTTCAGGGGTACGGCCGCCGTCCTGGCTGTACAGCACGTCGATCATGTGCAGCGAATCGCGCGGCGTGCCCGACAGCACCAGCTCGCCCAGACCGACCGCCTGATCATTGATCAGGTTCAGCCATTGGGCGCCCTTCCTGCGGCCGAAGTAGCGGGGGTTGGGGCGGGCGTGGATTAGGCACCGGGACCACGAAGCGGACCTCGTCGATCGCGGCGACCAGCCCGCCGCCCCACACCTGCGCCAGACCGACGTCGGCCTGCCCCTCGATGAGCGGCACGTTGGCCGGGCCGTAGGTCTCCGGCCGCAGATACGTCTGATCGACATGGCCGATCCGGTCCCGGGTCAGCGCCGCGATGCCGGGTGAGATGATCGGCGCGTAGCCGACGTTAAGCGAATGCGCGGTCAGCACCGCCGCGATGGTGACGTGCAGATCGGCCTCCAGGCGTGGCTTGCCGCCCGAGACCGGGGTGAACGCGGTCACGAAGTCCGGATACCAACTCATCACCTCCAAGATGAGCTCGGGCAGGTCAACCCGGGGCAGCATCGCTTCCAGCCGTTTGCGCAGATCGACCAGGCTGGGCGGATCGTCGACCGCCTCCAAGTGCGCGACGTGCAGTTTGCCGTCCGCATCGACGCTGACGCCGGTGTTCACCGTCAACCGGCCGCCGACCTCCCGGTAGGTCTCATCCAACGTCGCGGCATGCCCGGCGAGCAATTCGGCGGGATCGTCCGGGAGCCGCAGCGCCGCCAGCGCCGGCCCCTTTGCGGTCTCCCACGCCGCACCGACCAGGAGGTGCGCCCGCGGGTCACTCCACCGAGCCGAGCGGACAGCGTAGATATCGCGGCGGCGCAGCATCCGATGGAACTTCTCCAGCACGCAAAACACATACCCGGCCCGATCCACCATGCCATCGGTTAACCCGGGCCGGTAGACGAAGCGCTTCCACTCCCCGGTCACCAACGCCTCGTCGATACTGTTGGCGGGCAGGTAAGCGGCCTTTAGCTTTTTCCTGGTTGCCTTGGTGATCAGGCCGGGCAACGCTTGCATCGCGGCCAGCACCGGCGCGCCTTCGGCGGTCGCGCCGAACTCGATCGCCTCGGTCAGCAGCGGCAAGAACGGGCGGACCGTGGCGATCCGCTCGGTCAGCTGGGCCCGCCACTCTCCGTCCGGGTCGGCGTCCGGCGGCGGGGCGACGTCGATGACGGCCTCCACCGCCGCCCGTAGCTGCGCCCGTGATACCACCGCCTCGATCGACTCCCATATCTGCTCCAAGGTGGGGTCCCCGCCGAACTCACCGGCCTCCAGCAGTACCTCCACCGCGGCGGCCAGCTTCGCCGAGGCCTTGGAAAACCGCGGGTAGGTGCGCAGTTTCTCTTTGTTCGACTCTCGCTCGGCCCGCGCCAGCAGCTTGGTGACCATCAGTACGTCCAGCAGCTCCAGCGCATCATCGATCGCCTGGACCTCCAGCTGCCGCACCGTCGCCAGCCGGCGCACCACCGGATGCCGCTTGATCGCCGGCGCCTTCCCGTTCAGCCCGTAGCGGGCCAGCTCCACCAACCGCCGCCACATCCATTTCGCTGATCCCCAGACCCGCGACTTCGATGATCCGCTTCAGCGCCTTTCCCATCTGCGGCCCCGACTCCTTGGTCGGGCCCTTGCGTAGCCGTTCCAGCTCCGAGATGCGCGCCCCGTCGGGCACCTCCAGTAGCAGGTCCAACATCCGGCGCTGCTCGGTCGACAACAACTCACACAGGCTCTCCCACAGCCGCTGCGTCGCCTCCTCTCGGACATGACCCACCAGCTTGGTCAACGTGGTCATTCCCGGCAACAGCACCTGGCGTTCCCGCAGCCAGCCCACCGCCCCGTCAAACAACGCCTTCGGCCCCTCACCCGTCGTCCAGGACCGGGCATCGAGCCAGGATGTGACCTCCTCGACGACCTCGGAAAAATCCCGCAACCCGTAGGCCTGCTGAATCTCCCCGGCATGCTCGCGATGCGTCGGCTCCCGGATCGCGTACTTCATCAGACACGACGGATCGGCGACGCCCAACTGCTCGGCGACATACTCCACCACCTGCACCTTGATCGGCGCCGCCAGGAACGTGCCCAGGTGGCGGACCGTCACCAGCTGGACGGCGAACCCTAGCCGATTGTGATCACCACGACGCTTGGGCCACCAGCGCCTTGTCGGCGTCATCGAGAAAGAAGTACCGCTCCAGCTGACCACGCGTCAGCGGGCCACCGTAGCGGCCATATGCCATCGCCTGCTGCTCAGTCAGGAACTCACCGGACACAGCCCCACAAGCTATGACCCCCGCTATCGGAAGTGGCTGAAGTGACCAAACCGTGTCCCGCAAAAGATCGGAACCACGGGACCGCCAGCGCGGAAACGTACGTTAAGCCCCTCGGCGGATACGCGAACGACCGCCAGCTACCCCAAGATCACTCCTTGGCGTACGTTTTCTCTTCACTGTTCCTCAAGGGCCGACCCGAATTCGGCCGCCTCGATGTGCGAGGACGAGATCAGCCGTCGACGATCACACCCCCGATCGCGGTGCGGCCGGCCGGGGTCGCGACGAGTTCGACCGCGATGGTGTCGCGCAGGTGCGCTCCGAGGACGTCGGCGGTGGCGTCGGTGACGGTTCGCACGAGCCTGGCGATGAGCTCGCCGCTGTCGGGACGGGTGAACGCCCCCTCGCGGATACCGAACGTGATCACGGGTGGGGCCTCGTCGACCGGCTTGCCTCGCAGGCCCCAGCGTCCGGCGGGTACGCCGTCGAGGTGGATCACCACGACGTCGCGCGCCCACTCGCCGTACACTTCGACCACCGCGTCGGTCAGTGCGGCGATGAGGGCCGGTTCGTTGCCTTCGAGCTGCGGCTCCAGTACCCGGACCGTCAGATGTGGCATCGAGGGCCTCCTGTTTGTTCTCAAATCAGCTTTATGTGCAAAGGTAATTGGTGAGGTGCCAGATGGTCAACGACGCGGACGGCATGACGACCCAGCAGGCGGTGCGGTCCATGCTGCTGCTGATGCCCAGACTCGTCGGCCGGGCCAAGCGGATGCCCGTTCCCGAGTCGCTGCGGACGTTCGATCTCGCGCCCCGTCACCTGTCGCTGCTCGCTTACCTGCAGTACGACGGTCCCAGCACGGTGAACCGGCTGGCGGAGCGGCTGGAGGTCGCTCCCACAACCATCAGCCTCATGGTCGGCGACCTGTCTCGACGCGGTGTCCTGACACGCGAGGAGGACGACACCGACCGGCGGCGGCGGGTCGTCGCGATCGCACCGGAGTACGCCGAGCCGATCCGCGAGTGGCTGGCGGGCAGCGCGCTGGCGTGGGCCGAGGTCCTGGCCGACCTCACACCGGCCGAGCGCGCCACGATCGTACGGACGATGCGTGCCTACGAGACCGCCCTGGGCAGGCGGATGCACACCTGAGGCGAAGCCGCCCACGTCGGCGGTGACGCCTCGCGGAGGTTTCCTGTCCATCGGCCAGATCAACGCCTACGACCTGCCGCGCATGTTCGCCCGAAGCCGCACCGCCCGGTGACCGCTCCGGTCTACGGCTCGTGGTGGCGGCGTGCGAGGTGAACGGTGACGTCGGCGGTGATCTCGACCGTCTCCGGCAGAACCCTCTTGATCTGACTGAACACCTGTTCGCGCTCCGCGTCCGGCAGGACGAGATAGGCCGAGACGGTCGAGAGATGGCCGATGTAATCGTTGGCGGTCAGCGTGAAGCGGCGTTCGATCACGGCTTGCCGGACATCGGTGAACCACTCAGACCGTTGAAGTTCGGTGCCCGGCCACTGCATCTCCGCCTCCGGGGGTGTCCCGTCCGGGGACGGAACGTCATCTCTGGCCAGGAACGGTGATCGTGCCGCGTGGACGGTGCGCGCCACAGCCGGATCGGCCGGCTCGATCGGCCCGCCGAACGAGGCGATCACCCCGCCCGGCTCTACCAGCGACGCCATCCGTGACCACCGATCCTCCGGGCTTGTCCAGTGCAACGCCGCGGCCGCGTAGACCAGGCCGTATCTCTCACCCGGCCGCAGATCCTCGAACGCGGCTCGCACGGTCCTGACATGTGCCGGCACGTGCTTACGCAACTCGGTGAGCATGGCCTCATCGGGCTCGGTCGCGGTCACCGCGACCCCTCGCTCGGCGAACAGGCGGGTCGCCTTGCCCGTGCCGGCACCGATTTCGAGGGCGGTCCTGACCGGCCGGGCGGCGTACGCCATCACCATGTCGAAAAGCTCCACGGGATACCCCGGCCGGAACCGTTCGTAGGCTTGCGCCATCACTCCGAAGCTCAGCGCGCGATCAGACACGCTGAGCACGATAGTCCCCCGACGGCGCTCAAGCGATGTTGCTGGAGAGTCCCACGTAGATGGCCGTGCTGGACGGCGGCAAGGACACGCGGCGCCACCCGGATGAACGGCGACAGGGGCGGCGGTCAGGGAATCACCGCTCCTCCTTGAGCCGCTCGAAGACGAGCTGGGTGCGCTGCACGGCGCGCACGCCGTACACCTGACAGATCAGGTCCGGGGTGAGGACCCGGTCGGGCGGCCCGCCGGCCACGATGCGGCCGGCGTTCATCACGTAGAGGCGGTCACAGAAGGCGGCGGCCTGGTTGAGGTCGTGCAGCACGGCGAGGGTGGCGATGCCCAGCTCGCGCACCAGATGCAGGATCTCCAGCTGGTGGCGGATGTCGAGGTGGGAGGTGGGCTCGTCCAGCAGGAGCAGGCGGGTCTGCTGGGCCAGGGCGCGGGCGAGCAGGACGCGTTGTTTCTCCCCGCCGGACAGGGTGGCGAAGATCCGCTCGGTGGCGCCGGCCAGGCCGACGCGTTCCAGCGCCCGCGCGCACAGCTCCTCGTCGCTGGCGGCGTCGGCCCTGTACGGGGTGCGGCCCATGAAGACGATCTCGGCCACCGTGAAGTCGAGGTCCGCCGGGGTCTCCTGGGCGACCACGGCGGTGCGCCGGGCGGCCTGGCGGGCGGGCAGCCGGTGCACGTCGTCACCGTCGACGGTGATGAGCCCGGCGGCGGGGCGCAGCGCCCGGTAGATCGAACGCAGCAGGGTGGACTTGCCGCAACCGTTCGGTCCGACCAGGCCGACGAACTCGCCGTCGTCCACCACCAGGTCGACCTCGTGCACGATCGGGTGACCGTCCAGTGTGACGGACACGCCGCGCAGATCGAGCCTCACGTGACGCTCACCGCCCGGTCCACGGAGCGGCGGCGCAGCAGCCACAGGAAGAACGGCACGCCGAACAGGGCGGTGACGATACTGAGCGCCAGTTCCTGCGGCGCGTTGACGGTGCGCGCGGCGATGTCCACGAACTGCAGGAACACCGCTCCGAGCAGGGCACTGACGGGCAACACGCGGCGGTGGTCGGCGCCCACCAGCAGCCGGGCGGCGTGCGGCACGATCAGGCCGACGAACGCGATCGCGCCGCTGGTGGCCACCAGCACACCGACCAGCAGCGAGGTCAGCACGAACAGAATCAGGCGGAAGCGGTGCACGTTCACGCCGAGCGAGACGGCCGTCTCCTCTCCGGCGGCGAGCGCGTTCAGCGGACGGTGCTGCAGCAGCAGGTACGTCACCCCGGCGGCGAGGACGACGGCCGGCAGCGGCAGCATGTGCCAGCGGGCGCCGCCGAGGCTTCCCATCAGCCAGAACAGCACCTGCTGTGCGGCCCGGCCGCTCTGGGCCAGTTGCAGGACGAAGCTGTAGGCGGCCTGGAACAGGTAGGCCAGCGCCACCCCGGCCAGCACGAGCCGGGACGGGGACAGGCGGCCGGACCGCTGCGCCAGCGTGTACACCAGGGCGAGCGAGAGCAGGGATCCGGCGAAGGCGGCGGCCGACAGTGACAGCCCGCCCAGCGCCGAGGCGCCCAGGATCAGCACAAGCACCGCGCCGAACGAGGCGCCGGAGGAGATGCCGAGCAGGAACGGGTCGGCCAGCGGGTTGCGTACCAGGGCCTGCAGCACCGCGCCGACCACAGAGAGCCCGGCCCCGACCAGGAGTGCCAGCAGCGCGCGTGGCAGCCGGAACTCCCACACGATCTGCTCCTGTACCGGGGTCCAGGTGCGCGCTCCCCCATCGGTCAGGACGCCGGGGAGGAGACGGTCGGCGACGATGCCCCAGGCTTGAGGCAGCGCGACGTGCACCGCGCCGATGCTCACCGCCAGCCAGGTCGAGACGACGACGGCGACGGCGAGCGCGGCGATGAGCAGGAGAAACCCGTTCGCACGACGTCTCTTCGGCACGATCCCGGTCTGTGCCGGGCTCTGCCGGGTCGCGCCGGTCACCGGGTGAAGGCGTCGGGGTGCAGGAAACGGGCGATGTCGGCGATGGCCAGGATGTTGCGGTAGCCGGGGTGCTGGGCCGCCACCGGAAGCGCGAGGTAGCGCTGCTCCTTGGCGGCGGGACTGTTCTTGGCGATGGCGAAGGCCTCGGCGGCCTTGGCCGGCGAGCTCGGCATGTCCTCGCCGCGCAGGGTGGAGTAGTCGCTGATCAGGACGGCCTCGGGCTGGGCGGCGCTGACCTTCTCCGCGCTGACCTCGGTGTAGTCGCCCTTGACGTCGGCCAGCACGTTCGTCCCACCGGCGGCGGTGATCATCTGGTGGGTGATGCCCGAGCCGCCGTAGGCGTTGACCGGGCCCTTGCCGCCGTCGGTGGCCAGCACCTTGACCGGGCTGCGGCCGGCGACGCGCTTCGTGACATCGGCGAGCCTGCCCTGAAGTTCGCCGATCAACGCGTCGGCACGGTCGGGGACACCGAAGATCGCGCCGAGATTACGCAGGTCGGCGTAGGTGTCGTCGATGGTGAACTCGAGCACCTCCTCGGGGCTGCACCAGCCGCCCAGGATGTACACCGAAGAGCCCGCCGCGTCCAGCTCCTCCACGGTGGCGTAACCACCGGCGGCGTCGAAGCCGGCCATCGCGTTGTCCAGGACGAAGTCCGCGCCCTGGGAGAGCATGACCTCTTTTTGCGGCAGCATGATCGTGCCGGAGATCTCCGGGATCTTGGCGTACTGCTCCTGCTGCCCCGGCAGGAACGGGCTCTCGGAGAAGTTCGTGCGCCCGGCGACCTGATCGCCCAGACCGAGCGCGAGCAGGGTCTCCAGGGAGGGGTGGTAGCCGGTCACCACCTTGGCGGGCGGCTTGTCGAACGTGAGCTCGCGCCCGCAGTTCTCCACCGTGACCGGGAACCCGGCCTGCGGCGCCGCCGCCGGTTCGGCCTTCTGGCCGGTCCCCTGAGTGGCGGGAGCCGGTGAGCAGGCGGTCAGCGTCAGAGCGACTGCCAGGACGAGCAGTCTTCTCATGATCGGGGTACCGCCTTCGGTGGCGCGTCGCCGCCAGATGGTCGGGGTGATGCGGGGCGGGCGGCTCATGTGGTGAGTCTCCGGAGGTTCGAGATCAAACGATCGTTGTGCATCAAAGCACCACATTCTGCACATAAGTTGCAATTGCCAGCAAGTCGCATCAGGTCGGCGATGGCCGGAGGGGGCCTCCCGTGCGAGGTGGAGCACACGGCACACCCCGTAAGTAGTTGCACAGTTATTGTTGTTGCGAACTAGTCGCGATAAAGTCTGGCGCAACAAGGAGATCACTGTGGGCCGATACACCCTTCCGGACATGCCCTACGACTACGCGGCGCTGGAGCCCGCGATCACCGGGGAGATCCTGGAGTTGCACCACGCCAAGCACCACGCCGCCTACGTCAAGGGCGCGAACGACACCCTGGAGAGGCTGGCCGAGGCGCGTGACAAGAGCGAGTTCGGCGGGCTGGTCGGGCTGGAGAAGACCTTCGCCTTCAACCTGTCCGGGCACGTCCTGCACTCGATCTTCTGGCAGAACCTCTCCCCCGACGGCGGCGACCGCCCCGACGGAGCCCTCGGCGAGGCGATCACCGAGCACTTCGGCTCCTTCGAGGCCTTCCAGAAGCAGCTCACCACCGCCACCGCGACGGTGCAGGGATCGGGCTGGGGCATCCTGGCCTGGGAACCGCTGAGCCGACGCCTGGTGGTGGAGCAGGTCTACGACCACCACGGCAATGTCGGCATGAACACCACCCCGCTGCTGGTCTTCGACGCCTGGGAGCACGCCTACTACCTGCAGTACCGCAACGTGCGTCCCGACTACGTCGAGAAGCTGTGGTCGCTGATCAACTGGAACGACGTCATCGCCCGCTTCGACGCGGCCAAGGGCGCCTGACCCCCATGACCGCGGCGCCCGACCGTCCGTCCTTCCTTGGTGAATGGTCCAACCGGACGGCCGGGCGCCGCCCCCTGCACATCCAGATAGTCGCCTCCCACGTCATCACCCGGTTTCCTGGGAGCGTCACGGGGCCACGAGAACACCGAGATGATGCGCCCCTGGCAGATCGTCCCCTGATCGGGGCCTTGATCAGGCATTACCCGATTCGTCGTATCGGATCGCCTGAACCCGGGCATGCCCGTGATGCGCGGGCATGCGGCAGATGAATTGGGGGCTCGGGATGCGGCCGGTGGGACAGGACGACCAGACGTGCGCCGACAGGCCGCCTGTGCACCGGCGCGAGTTGCTCGGCCTGCCGCTCGTGGTGGTCTGCGGATCGGCGCTGACGGCTTGCGGGACGCATACCACCAACGTCTCCTACGCCACCTCGCCGACGCCTTCCGCCCCGGCCGGGCAGATCGAACCCGTTACCCCACCTGAGGATCTGATGCGCGAGCACGGCGTGCTCAAGCGCATCCTGCTCATCTACCGGGACGGGATCCGGCGCATCGACGGCGGCCAGGTCGTACCGGCCCAGGCGCTGCACGCCTCGGCGGGCCTCATCCGCTCCTTCATCGAGGAGTACCACGAGCGCCTGGAAGAGAAGTACGTCTTCCCGCCGCTGGTCAAGGCCGGCAAGCTGACCGGCACCGTCACGGTGCTGCTCCAGCAACATCGGCGCGGACGCACGGTGACCGACCGCATCCTGAACGCCACCGGCACGACCGGCGTCGCGACGCCGTCCGCCCAGGCCCGCCGCGCCCTGGTCGCCGACATGGCCGCCTTCGTCCGCATGTACGAACCGCACGAGGCGCGCGAGGACACCGTCGTCTTCCCCGCCCTGCGCGAAGTCGTCTCCGCCAAGCAGTTCGCCGAGTTGGGCGAGATCTTCGAAGACGAGGAACACCGCCGTTTCGGTACGGCCGGCTTCGCAGGCGTCGTCAACCAGGTGGCCGACATCGAGAAGAGCCTCGGCATCTACGACCTGGCCCAGTTCACTCCCCGGGGGTGAGCTGTCGATGACTTGAACGCGATCATGCAGTGCGTGGCCAGGAAGCTTCCTGAACGCCGGCCCGAAGCAGGGCTTCGGGCCGGGAAGCGGCACTGATCAGAGATCCGCTCGGACAGCTCGGGCGGCGGCGACCATGTTGGCCAGGGCGGCTCGCGTCTCGGGGTAGCCGCGGGTCTTCAGCCCGCAGTCGGGGTTGACCCACAGACGGTCGGCCGAAACGGCCTGGAGGGCGTTGCGCAGGTTGTTCTCGATCTCCTCGGTGGTCGGGACACGCGGCGAGTGGATGTCGTAGACGCCGGGGCCGATGCCGTTGGCGTAGCCGACCTCGGTCAGGTAGGGCAACAGCTCCATGTGGGAGCGGGCGGCCTCGACACTGGTGACGTCGGCGTCCAGGTCGGCGATCGGACTGATGATCTCGCCGAACTCCGAATAACACATGTGGGTGTGGATCTGGGTGGAGTCGGCGGCGCCGGAGGTGGCCAGCCGGAACGCCCCGACCGCCCAGGCCAGATAGACCTCCTGGTCATCCTTGCGGAGCGGCAGGAGCTCGCGCAGCGCCGGCTCGTCCACCTGAACGATCCCGATCCCGGCGGTCTCCAGATCCGTGATCTCGTCACGCAGCGCCAGGGCGACCTGGCGAGCGGTCTGCGCCAAGGGCTGATCGTCGCGGACGAACGACCAGGCCAGCATCGTCACCGGCCCGGTGAGCATGCCCTTGACCGGCCTGGGCGTGAGCGACTGGGCGTAGGAGGCCCACTCCACCGTCATCGGCCCGGGGCGGGAGACGTCGCCGTGCAGGATCGGCGGGCGCACGCAGCGGGAACCGTACGACTGGACCCAGCCGTGGTCGGTGGCGGCGTAGCCGTCGAGTCGCTCGGCGAAGTACTGGACCATGTCGTTGCGCTCGGGCTCGCCGTGGACGAGCACGTCCAGGCCGAGCTCCTCCTGAAGCGTGATCACGCGGGCGATCTCGGCGCGCATCGCCTCGACGTAGGCGTTCTCGTCGATCCGTCCCGCCTTGCGGTCCGCGCGGGCCTTGCGGATCTCCGCGGTCTGCGGGAACGAGCCGATCGTCGTCGTGGCCAGCTCGGGCAATCCCAGTTTGGCCCGCTGCGCCGCGAACCGGACCGCCCGA
The DNA here is from genome assembly GCF_040635605.1 of Streptosporangium sp. NPDC006930. Classification (NCBI taxonomy): domain Bacteria; kingdom Bacillati; phylum Actinomycetota; class Actinomycetes; order Streptosporangiales; family Streptosporangiaceae; genus Streptosporangium; species Streptosporangium sp. NPDC006930. Next base: position 29,380 of record NZ_JBEYID010000043.1, read on the forward strand.
TCGGCTCGCCGCGCGTCACCAAGAGCCTCCAGCCGGGCCCGGACGTCGGGATCGGCCGGTACGGCGGGGGGTTTCACGGCCGACGGGTTCTCGGAGCGTAGATCGGCGGCGAGACCGACCAGCTCGGCGACCTTCTGCCGGGCGAACGCCAGCCGCGCCCGGACCGCCGGGTCCAGCGCCGTCTCACTGTCGAGGTCGACCGGAACGTGCAGCAGTGAACAGGAACTGCTCAGCTCCACCGTGTCGGCGAACCCGAGCAGCACCGCGTACGTCGACTTCACCCGCGCGGGGTCGGCGCGCCACACGTTCCTGCCGTCGACCACCCCGGCGACCAAGGTCTTGCGGGCCAGCCCGCCGACCGAGGCCACCGCCTCCAGGTTGCCGGGTCCGGCGACGAAGTCGAGCCCGACCGCCTCGACCTCGGTGGAGGTGACCATCCGTAGCGCCTGCGCGCCGACGGCGCCGAAGTACGTGGCGAGCAGGATCTTCGGACGGCTGGACAGGCCGCCAAGCCGCCGGTAGGCCCGCCCGAGCGCGTCGATCTCCCGGACCCCGAGGTCGCGGGCCAGGATCGGCTCGTCGAACTGCACCCACCGCGCGCCCGCACCGGCCAGCCGTTCCAGCAGCTCGGCATAAGTTTCCACCAGGGAGTCCAGCAGGTCGAGCGGGGTGAATCCCTCAGGCGAGTTCGGCGCGGCCTTGGCCAGCAGGAGATAGGTGAGCGGGCCGACGAGCACGGGCCGCGTCTCGATCCCCAGATTCCTGGCCTCCAGATACTCGGCCACGGGCTTGGCGGCCGAGCCTCCGGCCAGCTGAAACCGGGTGTCCAACGCCAGCTCGGGAACGAGGTAGTGGTAGTTGGTGTCAAACCACTTGGTCATCTCCAGGGGCGGAAGCTCGGCAGTGCCTCGCGCCATCGCGAAGTACCGGTCGAGCCCGGTGAGGTCGCGGTAACGCGCGGGCACGGCGTCGATCATGACCGTGGTGTCGAGCACCTGGTCGTAGAACGAGAATGTGTTCGACGGGATCGCATCAAGGCCCGCGTCACGCAGCTCGGTCCAGACCGAGCCACGCAGCGACGCGGCGGTCGCCTCCAGCTCGTCGGCGCCGATCGTGCCGGCCCAGAAATCCTCGGTAGCGAATTTGAGCTCCCGATGCGCGCCGATGCGCGGGTAGCCCAAAACGGTCGTCCTCATGGCAACTTCCCTCGTCTCGCCAGTATGCGGCCAGGCGGGAGAGAGAAACGCAACGCGGAGCAGGCCCCGGCGAGCGCGTCCCAGGCCCTCCCACGAGGCCGCGGACCACCGCGCGCCGAGCGGCACGCGGGCGGAGGCAGGTCTTCGGACTCGCGGGCACCATGCCTGAGGCATGACCTACTGGCCGTCGCTTCCCAGGCACGAGCCCAGTGCTTGTGACGGCGGTCGTTCCTGCTTACCGCTGCGGGGCAGTCCCGGATTCACACCGGGTTCCCTCTTACGACGCCCGCCCCCTGAAGGAGACGGGCGAACCATCCACACCGGAGAGCTTAACGGCCCGGCCACCGTTCGGGCCCAGTCGTGTGCGCGTCGGTGGCTCACTACGGGCGAACGGCGACCGACTCGGCGGAGAGCGTGACCTCGATGGTGATGTGCGGATTGTCCACTTGCGGGAGCTGAAGCCCACGCTTGAACTCCTCCGCATCGTCCGGCATCGTCTTCGGCTGAACTGTGACCTTGACGTGGCCGGTCTCGTCATCTGGGTGCGTCGTCATCGTGGCCACCTCAGGACGGGATTGGAGCCAGGAGACGACCGTGTCCTGGGCCCGCCGGAGCTCCGCGGCCGAGAATCCCTTGCCGCCGATCAGGGTGACCTCCACGGGGAGGGTCCTGGCCAGCTCGATCGCGCGAGTCGGGATGGGCCCTTTGAAGCCGACGCGCAGCCCTCGCTGGTCGTCGACGTACCTGACGCCGGAGATCTCGTCGGGAAACTCCGTATTAAGTTTGTCGATCACCTGACTGTTGGACGACTGTGAGCCGAAGCGGTCGATGGCCTCCTCGTAGGAGATGCCCTCCGATCTGGCGACGGTCCCAAGGTCGACCAGCTCGGCGTAGGGAATGCCGTCGATCGTCACGCCCGGGTCGGTCACCGCGGGGTCGTAACCCTCGAAGTCCGTCGGCTTGGGCGACGAGGTAGCAGCCATCCGGGTCGCGTACCGCTTGACGACCTCCTCCAAAGGCCGACCCGACGACGCCGCCTCTCGCTTGAGCCGCTCCAGGGTGGGCCGATGCGCTTTGGGCTGATCGGCCCGCGGCAACACGATCGTCTCACTTCCGGCCACAGTGAGTGCCGGACCGGCACCGGACTGGCCGCAGGCGCACAACGACGCAAGCATCGCAATGGTCAAAAGCAATTTCTTCACACCTAAGGGACGCTCCGCCGCCCTGAAGGGTTCATCCAGGCGCTCCCGGTACGGCGAAGTCCGTTCGTCAAATAACTTGGGTCTCCTGGCGCACTCCGAAAGGCACGGTCCGGCGCCGTTACGCGGGCGGAGGACGGTTGTGACCGGGCTCTCGCCGTTGCGGAGCCGGCGTGGTGCCGATGCCGGCCCGTGTCCTGGTCGCTCCGGTTGCCTGCCGAAGTGAAGCGCGGCCGGTTGCCCGTACTCCGCTGTTATGGGTGGCCGTGCACTCAGTCCTTCATCTCGCGGGCGAAGTGCGGTTCCGCCGCTTCCAGTCGCGGTACCGAGATGCCCAACCGTCGTGCTTCGGCCAGGGTGTCCCGGCAGACCTCACGCG
>NZ_JBEYID010000044.1:0-30051 GCF_040635605.1 Streptosporangium sp. NPDC006930
TCGGTGAGGTCTCCACGCGCCATGACGATGGCCTACCAGGACGACAAACCACCGCGCAGGCAATCCCGCTGATCTCAACCCCGTACAGGCCCTAGCCCGTGACCGAACGGGGACACGCCGTGCGGTTCTCGGCCGACGTCTGGGCGCTGGGCGTGATGGCGTGTCAGCTGCTCACCGGCCATCTTCCCTTCAGCGCCCCGACCGCTCGCGCGCGTTACGTCGCCGCCGTCGAGTACGCGGCCGGCGAGCGTCCCCTGACGCTCCCGGTCTCGCTTCCCGAGACCTGGCGTTCCTGGGTGAGTGACTGCCTCGCCCCTGACGCGAGGCTCCGGCCCAGTGCGGCCCGCCAGCTCTACCGGGCGCGGGTGCTGGCCGGCACCACCGAGCGTACGTCTCCCCCTGCTGGCGGGGGTGCCCGGAGATCCGGGTCTCCTGGGGGCCGCGGCCTTCCACTCCTCCGACGAGGTGATCCGCGGGGAGAACGGGGTGCCCGAACGGTTCCGGTCGTTCGTCGAACGGGTGCGGAAGCACCGGACCGAATACCAGCCGTGATCACGCGGAGGGGGACGCCGGGCGTCAGCCGTGATCACGGGCTCAGTCGCTGCAGGTGCTCCTCCCGCACCAGATCGAAGCGCAGCGCGACGGAGACCAGCGCGGCGCGTTGCCAGTCGGCCTTGCGCGAACCGGCCGACGGTTTGACGCGCAGTTTCTTGCGCGCCAGATAGTCGATGTGGAAGTTGACCGCCGTGCGGGTCAGTCCTTCGCAGCCGGGAACCTCGCGCAGCAGCTCCAACACCTCCGGCACCGTCGGGATGACCGAGGAAGCGCAGTCGCGAAGGCGCGGCTCGCAGAGCGCGACCAGCACGAGAAAGTATTTCGCCGTCTCGTCCAGGGAGAAGCTGGAGATCGTCGGCTCGCCGACCGTCAGGCTCTCGGGTGTGTCGGGGTCGATGAAACTGTGCTGCGAGGCGAACACCAGGAAGGAACAGGCGCCGCCCGCCACCGGAAGCACCACGCGGGCGAACTCGAACGGCACGGGCGCCGCGACCCGCCGCGGAGCCACCTTGAGGAACTCCCCTCCGCCTTCGGGATTCTCCACGACCAGGGTGGAATTCTGGCTCAGATTGGTGAGCAGCCAGTAATCCTCCATGGCATGGATGACCCCGGCCCGCCTGGAGATCTCCGGATGATCCAGCGGAAAGTCGACGGGGACGCCCGTCGTCCCGCGACCAAAAGTGATCTCGTGGCCTGGGGAAAGCTCAACGACGGCGGGTTCGGCGCCAGGGCCTTCGCCTTGTAAGAGGATCGTTCGCATCCATTCCACCCTCACGGCATCCTAGAAGCTTCCAGGTTCCCAGGACCTCAGCCTACGTCGAATACTGTTTCGTTCAGCGCTGTATTACCGGGGCTCAGCGCGTTGACGGACTGCCGTTTGGCGAGGGCCGAAAAGGCATGAGGTCCCTTCGAGGGACGGAACACCTCGTCTGAGTCAGGATCGTTGAAGCGGCGGCCGGTCCCGTTGGGGTCGGCCGCCGTCTCTTTTCGGCCGCCCTTCGGTCGCCGAGCCGAGGAAAAATCCCTCGACGTCCTCTGGGGCGTGCTGAGACACTGGCCGCTGCCCGAAGGTCGAGAGCACCTCGGCCCGGCCGAGCCCTGCCCCGGCCTGCCCATCCAGGTCTGACCTGGTCTGATGGGTCCGCAGACTGGCCTAACCTGTCTTGGTCGCGCATGACCTGACCGCTCGCGGGCCGGCGGAGGCGCCGAGCGTGGTGCCGGCCGGGCGGGGGCGCGGGGAGATTTTCCGATGATCGCTGTGATGGTAGGTGAATGATGAATCCGGTCGGCGAGAAAGAGATACGCAGAGCCTTCGTCAACTGCTCCAAGGGGGAGGCGAGCAGGATCAACCTGCCCAGGAGCCTGCCCGAGCTCCCCTGGGCCGACCTCGACTTCCTCGGCTGGCGCGATCCCGGCGCCCCCGACCGGGGCTACGTGGTCGCCGAGCGGCAGGGCGAGCTCGTCGGCGTCACCCTGCGTGTCGCGCAGGAGGTACGCAGGAGTTTCGCCAAGAGCACCGTGTGCTCGATCTGCGTGACCCCCCACTCCGGCAGCGGAGTCGCCCTGTTCGTCGCACCCAGGGTCGGCGCCGCGGGCCGCCAGGGCAACACGGTCGGCACCTACATCTGCGCCGACCTCGCCTGCTCCCTCTACATGCGGGGCATCAAGCGGACGGAGGCCGGGGTGCGGTTCGAGGAGACGCTCACCATGGAGGAGCGGATCGTGAGGACCACCGTCAACCTGGAGGACTTCCTGGACAAGGTCTTCGACGGAGACCTGCGTTCGGCATGACCTGATCGCGGGTCCAGACGAGGACCGCGACCCGATCGCGGGCCCGCGCGAGGACCGTGACCTGGTCGCGGGTTCGTATGAGGACCGTGGTCTGATCGCGGGTTCGTATAAGACCGTGGTCTGATCGCGGATCTACACGAGGACCGTGACCGCTGCCGCCGCGCCTTCACCCCGGCAGGAAGACCGGGCGCCAGGGCGCTCTCCTTCCGCGTCACCCCGTGCCCGGCCGGTCGCGCCAGGCCAGGCCGCTGCCCTCCACCTGGACACCGACCCTGTCGCCGACGGTCGTCGGCTCGGTCGGGGCCGTCACCCGCGCGGTGACGTGCGTGCCGTCGGACAGGCTCAGGGTGACGAGCGCGTCGTGGCCGTGGAAGTCGTCGCCGACCACGGTCGCGATCACGGCCTGCGGCGCCGGTGGCGTGGTGATCCGGACCTGTTCCGGACGGACCAGCACGGTGAGCGCCCCGTCTCCCGGGGGGAGTTCGGCCACCACGACCGGGCCGAGCGCGGTGCGCAGCACCGCGGGATCACCGTGGTGACCTGGCTCGTCCTGTGCGTCCAGCAGGACCGCGTCGCCGACGAAGGCGGCCACCCAGGCGTCGGCGGGCCGGTGGTAGACGTCGGTGGGGGAGTCGCTCTGCACGATGACGCCCTCGCGCATCACCGCGATCTGGTCGGCCGTCGACAGTGCCTCGCCCTGGTCGTGGGTGACCAGGATCCCGGTCGCGCGGTCCGCGCGCAGCGCGGCTCGCACGTCGTGCCTCAGCTCGGCGCGGAGCCCGGCGTCGAGCGCGCTGAACGGCTCGTCGAGCAGGATGAGGGAGGGACGCGGCGCCATGGCGCGGGCGACCGCCACCCGTTGCTGCTGTCCTCCGGACATCTGGTGCGGCATCCGGTCGCCGTACCCGGCCAGGCCGACCAGGCTCAGCGCCTCGTCGATCCTGTCGCCACGCCGCTCGGCCCGGCTCAGCCCGTACCCCACGTTCTCGCGTACCGACAGGTGGGGGAAGAGCGCGCCCTCCTGCGGCACGATCACGATCTGGCGCCGCTGGGGCGGCGTGTGCGCGGCGGGACCGGCGACGACCCGCCCGTCGACGGTGATCTCGCCCGCGTCGAGGCGTTCGAAGCCCGCCACGCAGCGCAGCAGGGTCGTCTTGCCGCAGCCGGAGGGGCCGAGTACGGCGGTGAGGGTGCCGCTCGGCACGGTGAGGTCGACCCCGTCGAGGGCGGCGACGGACCCGTAGCGCCGGGCGAGCCCGCGCAGTTCCAACCGGCTCACCGCTGAACCTCCTTGCTGAGAATCCCGGTACGCGCGGCGAGCAGCCAGGTGGGCACCGATGACAACAACACGAGCAACACCGCGTAGGGCGCCGCGCCCGCGTAGGCGGCGACCGCCGTGTTCGACCACAGTTCGGTGGCGAGGGTGTCGACACCGGTCGGGCGGAGCAGCAACGTCGCGGGCAGTTCCTTCATGCAGGTGAGGAAGACGAGCGCCGCGCCGGCGCCGATGCCCGGCAGGGTGAGCGGCAGGGTCACCGTGCCCAGCACCGCGAGCGGCCCCCGGCCCAGGGAGCGGGCGACCTCTTCGAGTACGGGAGGCGCCTGGGCCGTCGCGGTGGCGACGGCGGCGACGCCCAGCGGCAGGAAGAGCGCGGCGTAGGCGAGCGCGAGCAGCCAGGTCGTCTGGTAGAGCGGGAAGGCGACGTTGATCCCGAAGAACACCAGGGACAGGCCGATCACCACTCCCGGCAGGGCGTGGCTGAGGTAGCTGAGCCGCTCCAGCGTCGCGGACAGACGCCCCGGCACCCGGGCGTTCAACACCCCGACAGGCAGCGCGAGCAGCATGGTCAGCGCCGTCCCGGCCAGCGCGAGCAGGAGGGAGTTGCCGGCGGCGGCCAGCACCTCCGGCCAGGTTCCCGGACGGGAGATGCCCTCGGCCATCCGCCGGGCGAGGCTGTACGCGGTGACGCCGAGCGCGAGGACCGCGACGGCGAGCAGGGCGGCCGCGGCGGGCAGGCGTGCCGTGCCCAGAGCGGCCCTGGCAGGCGGGCGGCGGGTGCCGCTCAGCCGGGCGTAGCGGGCCCCGCGCCGCCGGGTCGCGCCCTCCCCGGCCAGGATGAGCACGGTCAGCGCCACGAGTACGGTCGACAGCACCAGCGCGCCGGTACGGTCGAAGCCGAGGTCGAAGGCGAGGAAGATGGCGCGGGTGAAGGTGTCTGCGCGCAGGATCGAGACCGCGCCGAAGTCCGACAGCACGTACAGCGCCACCAGCAGCCCGCCACCGGCGATCGCGGGGCGGATCTGGCGCAGTGTCACCCGGGTGAAGGTGTGCCAGGCGTCGTGGCCCAGCGACCGCGACACCTCCTCCTGCGCCGGGTCGGCGCCGGCGAGGGCCGCGGCGGTCGGCAGCAGGACGTAGGGGTAGGAGCAGAGCGTCAGCACCAGGGCCGCCGCCCAGAAGCCCTCGAAGCCGTCCACCGCCGACACCCAGGCGAAGGCGGCGATGTAGGTCGGCACCGCGAGGGGCAGGACGGCGAGGACGGCGAAGACGCGGCGGCCCGGCAGGTCGGTCCGCACCAGCAGGAAGGCCGAGCCGACCCCGAGCACCAGGCAGGCGACGGTCACCACGGCCGCCAGCGCGAGCGTGCTCGCCGCCAGCGCCGCGACCCGCGCGGTGAGCAGCTCCTCGGCGATCCTGGCGCCGCCCGCCTCGGCGGTCCGGACGGCGAGGTAGGCGAGCGGGATGAGGGCGACCGCCACGGCCAGCACCGACAGCGCCAGCACCACGGGCCTGGCCGGACGGGACCACCTCGCACCCCCTGCCGGGAGACCGGGACGGCCGGGCCGCGGCGAGGATCCGCCGCGGCCCGGCCGCCTCACGGAGAGCGGCGACGTTCTCAGGGGACCAGTCCCGATTCCTTGATGAGCGCGATCGTCGCCTCAAGCTGGTCGAGGTCGTTCAGGTCGATCGAGGGGACCTTCAGCTCGTCCAGGGCAGGCACCCCGGCGGGCGGGGCGGCGTCGGCCAGGACCGGGTACTCGAAGGTCTCCTCGGCGAAGTACTTCTGCGCCTCGGCGCCGAGCAGGTAGTCGACGAAGGCCTGCACGTCGGGGTTGCCGGCGGCCTTCTTCAGCACGCCGACGCCCGCCACATTGACGAGGGCGCCGCTGTCCCCGTCGGGGAAGAAGTGCAGCTTGGCGGCGAGCCCGTCGGGCGTCTTGCCCCGCTCCTTGGCCAGCTCGCCCAGGTAGTAGTGGTTGATCAGGCCGACGGCGACCTTGCCGGAGTCGACCTCCTCCAGGATCGGGCCGTTGCCCTCCCGGATCTGCGGCTCGTTGGCCTTGAGCCCGGCGAGGAACTCCTTCGCCTTGGCCTCTCCGTGCTGCACGGTCACGGCGGTGACGAACGACTGGAAGGACGCGTTGGTCGGGGCCACCCCGACCTTGCCCTTCCACTCCGGAGCGGTGAGGTCGAACACCGAGGCGGGCAGCCGGTCGGTGGGGACCAGGTCGGGGTTGTAGACCAGCACCCGCGAGCGGGCGGTGACGCCGACCCACTCCCCGCTCTTGGCGCGGTAGGTGGCGGGCACCTTGTCGAGCACGGTGCCGGGAAGCGGGGCGAACATCCCCTTCTTGGCCACGGCGCCGAGCGCGCCGGCGTCCTGGGCGAAGAAGACGTCCGCCGGTGACTTCTCCCCCTCTTCGAGGAGCTGGGTGGCCATGGCCGAGGTGCTGGCGTAGCGGGCCTCGACGGCGATGCCGCTCTGCGCGGTGAACTTCTCCAGCAGGGGCTTGACCAGGGCCTCGTTGCGCCCGCTGTAGACGGTGATCTTCTTCTCGGCCGCCTGGCCGGCGGCATCGCCGGTGTCCGCGGACTCGCCGCCGCACGCGGCCAGACCGAAGAGGAGAGCACCCGTGGTGGCCAGTTTGAGCATGGTTCTGGGGAGGGACGTCGGCACCGGGGTGCTCCTTCGATCATGGCGCTTGCAACTACATCGCTGTAGAAGTTAGCAGAGCCTAACCTAAGGATCTGTGGCAGGGGGTGGGACGAGCGCCTGATCTACCTGTTGGGGAGACCGAGGCCGGTCAGGCCGAAGCCGAGTTGGCTGTACAGCTCCAGCTGGTCGAAGTAGTCCCGTTGCGTAATGATCTTTTCGTTGGCGACGTAGGCCATGCACGCGCCGCGGACGGTGATGCGACGGCCGGTCTCCTCCACCTCGCGCCCGTCGGGAAGGAGGAAGGGCCCCGTGTGGGTGCCGGTGAGCGTCCATTCCGCGATCACGGGATCCTCGCAGGGGGCCTCCAGCCAGACCGTCTTCTTGAAGTCGGGAAACGCCTTGAAGTACTGCTCGTAGAACCAGGCGATCTGCTCATGTCCCTCCAGCGTGCCCGCCGGTGAGACGAGGACGGCGTCCGGGCTGTAGCAGTCGAGTACTCGGTGCAGGTCGTGAGCGTTGATCGCTTCGATCAGGCGGCGTTCGAGCTCCAAGGAATTCACGTGACCCTCCTGGTGCTGGACGAGGCGTTGGGCTTCCGGGACTTCCGATCCGACCGGGATGCCGTACGTCGAGGGGTGCTCAGGGGGCGTCGGACCGGGAGCCTTGACGGCGCTCTTTCAAAGCTATCCAGCGGAAAGTGAGCCTTTGGTCCAGGTGTCGCGGTATTCGCACCATAGAAGGTGCCGTAGGTTCCCGGTCACACCATGGGGATGCCATGTCTTCGTCATGCCCGCTCGTCACGTATGTCAGCGAGGAGGATTCAGTCACAAAGTAGCTGAAACCGCCAAAAAAGCGATTTATATTGAACTACACAACATAAAGGGAAATCAGCGAAAATAATGCTGGTCGGTGAGTCCCGTGCGGGTTAGGTTGACCAGCATGAGCACCTCCTATCATCCCCCTCACAACTACAGGGTCGTGGCACCCGACCAGCTGCGCGGATTCCCCAAGGCGCTGGGGATAAGCGACTACTGGACGCCGGGGACGATCACCCTGGCCGCGCAGGGGAAACCCGGCGACCTGGCCCTGGTCAGCGGCCCGCCGTACGACTCCTCTCAGCACGATTCCTTCGGGATCGGTGTTGGCACGTTCCAGTTCGACATGGCGACCCGCACCTCCCGGGGGTGGGGTGGTGGCATCGTCCGCTATCTCCAGTCGGGCAAGCCCTGCGTGTGGAAGCCCGAGGAGCCGAAGGAGGGCACCTTCAACCTGGTGGCGGAGATAACCACCGAGGACGCCGCCGAGGTTCGCGTCTCCGAACGGGAGCACATCGAGGATTTCCAGCGCGCCTGGGACTGCTCCTTCGGACTGGTCGCCGGTCTGGCGCCCAAGTGCTCCGCCGACTCGACGGAAGGGGCGATCAAGGCACTGGTCACCCGTCTGATCGAGATGGGGGCGGCGTACGTGATCCCGGCCGACCCCGGTGACCTGGCCAACTGGGGTCCCCGCGTCCTCGCGGTCTACAAGGCCCTGTGCGCTCACTCCTACAAACGCGACGACAAAGGCCATCACTCGCCGACCGAATACCGGTTCACGGTGCACGAGAAGACCATCACCGTGCGTTTCGCCTTCGGCCCGAGACATCCCGGCGAGGAGTTCGTGGTTCCCGGGGAGATCTCCCCGGTGTTCACCGCCGCGAGCTACGAGGATTACCTCCAGGCGAAGAAGGCCGCGGTCTCCCAGCCTCCCGTGGTGGCCGGTGCGGGATTGAAGGTCGGCACCGTGGTCGTGTGGTCCGATCTCGCCGCCGACGGCCGGCTGTTCGAGGACTATCCGCTGGGGCTCTCCTTCGCGGAGCAGACCGTCTACACCGTCCCCGACCTTGAAACGAAACGGTGGGTGGTGGACATGCCGGCCATCAACGGCCGGCTCCACTTCGAGCAGGGAGAGGTGGTCGAGGTGGCCGACACCCACGCCTGGGTGAAGATCGACTTCCGGGATCACAATGATGACGGCACGTCCTCCTGGGTCACGCCGAAGGTGGCGGAGCTCAACCTCCCCGGCGGGTACGGCTACGTGTGGCTGCGGCACCACCTGCTGAAGCCGAAAACCTGATCCGCGTCACCGGCCGCCGGAGCTCCGGTTACGAGGATCAACGTCGAGACTTTTTGGAAGGTGTGACGGGGTTCTTCGGCCACCCGCGGGCGGGCCGGGCGCGGCGCCGATGCGGCGCCGATGCGGTGCCCGGCCCGCCCGCGAGACGACTACCACCAGTCGCTGCAGCGCACCGTCGCGTCGCCGGAGACCGAGCCGCAGACGCGGAACTTCCAGTTGGAGTTGGTGCTGGTGAGCTGGGCGGGGGTGGTGGCGGACAGGCTGTAGCCGCTCGGTGAGAACGGCCCGCACTGGATCCAGGTCCTCCTGTCGTCGCGGGTCCAGTCCATCCAGAAACGGTCGCCGGGCGAGGTCGCCCCGTCGATCTTCGCCCAGCCGATGGCCGGACCGTAGGGCGCGCCGTACTGGATCGAGAAGTAGGTGGGCTTGGCGCCGGTCTGCACCTGGAAGCCCACCGCGTACCGGCCGGACGCGTTGTCGGGCATGTCGCGGAACCCGTTCTCCCCGTTCAGGCACTGTGCCGGCCAGGCCTGGGCGGCCTGGCTTGAGACCAGCGGCAGTCCCGCGCCCAGGGCCAGTACGAGGGCGGTCCTGGCCAGGACCGTCGTGACTCTCTTCATCGTTCTCTCCTCTTTCTCTCCTGCGGTCTCTTCGGCCGCGGGTTCTTCGCGCGGTTTTCGCACGCGGTCTTCGGCTCGTGGGTTTTCGCGCGTGAGTGGGCGACGGCCCACAGCCATGACGGGGAATCACCCGTAGTCGGGATGCGGCAGGGTCTGGTCGCTGCAGAAGATCATTTTGGCCGGGTTCACGCCGGGTCCGTCGATGAGGACGATGCCCCAGGGGTTGCCCTCCTGGTCCTCACGCGACGGGTTGGTCGTGAACCGGTCGCAGGTGCCGTACTGGTTCGCCCTCGACGGGATCGCGGAGAAGTTCTGGAAGTTCCCCCGCAGGACCGGATCGGCCGAGGCGCGGCTCGAACCGTCGAGGTTCATCGCCTGCCCGTCCCGGTACAGGTACTGGTCGGGCATGTAGCTGCTGAGCAGCACCGGAGTCCGCGCGTCGACCCTGCGTAGTGAGAGGTCGGCGCAGGAGGCGAAGTGCAGCTCCTGGTGGATCGGCGGCGCGTGCGCGAACGCCGACCCCAGTTCCAGCGGGTGGTTCTCGAAGAACATGTTGAAGACGTCCAGCGCCGTCTGGGCCACCCCTTCCGGGATGTTCTTCGCGTTGCGCCCGTCCGCCACCTTCCGGGCCCATACCCTGATCTGGGATTCGACGTAGTCGTTGCCGATCAGGGTCCGGTAGCCGATCACCCCGCCGCCCGCGCCGTGCGCGACGACGCAGTCCACGTTGCCGCCTGCGGTCCCCGGCATCTGTCTCGTCTGTGGCGGCGCGCCCCCGAACCGGTACGCCCTGGCGAGCAGCACCCCGTTCGAGTTCGCGTTGCCGTGGGTCGCCTGGTGGTTGTGCACGTTGGCGTCCACCAGGTCGTACTGGATGTCGGGCCGCGTGATGCCGTAGTCGGCGGACAGTGCGGAGAACAGCCGCGTCACGAACGCGGGCAGGTGGGTGTTCGCTGTGCGGTGCTGGTAGTCGACGTCCTCCGACCCCGGCACGATGCGCCCGTCGCTCCCCAGGACGAACGAGGCCGTCGCGGTGGTACGGATCTTGTACGCCAGATCGTCGTTGAGGAACCAGCTGGGAAGGTAGGCCGATGTCGGCCGCTGGCTCACCGGGTTGGAGAATCCCATCCAGGACGGGATGCTCTTGCCCCGGGGGTGGTTGACCGGATCGACGCCGGCCTGGATCACCTCGTCACGCCACTGCGTGAAGACGTCCCTCGTGGCGGCCCGGACGCACTGGTCGCTCATCGTGCTTCCCTGGCACACCGGCTTCGACAGGACCCGTCCGGTCAGGTCGGTGGCCCAGTCGTAGAGCGCCTGGCGGCCGGCCATCTTGCCGCCGATCCAGCTGGCGGGCGCGATGGTGTCCAGGTTCTGGTTCTCGTCGAAGTAGGCGACCGCGTCGACCTTGTCCTCGTGGTAGGTGCCGCTGACCGGCACCAGCGCGAGCGCGTCCCAGGCCACCGTGACGATGTCCCCCACGGTGTCGTGTTTCGTGACGTTGCTCAGCTGGATCTGGGAGTTGGGACCGAGCACCTGCACACCGAGCGACTTCCAGTGGTTGAAGTGCTCGTGCTGGTTGATCACCCGTTCGGTCACGGTCCCGTTGGCGTTCGTGATCTTGTAGGTGGCGCTGCCGGCCGACGCGCCCGCGGTGGGGATGTGCGCCCTGATCATGTAGGTGCCGTTGGTGCTGAGGTTGGGCTTCCAGGTTCCGGTGACCCGGCGCGCGGTGTCGGAGGGAAGAGCGTTACCGGCGAACCAGGTGTGCGCCCCCAGCCCGGCGGCCAGCTGGTGGAAGTTGATCGTCGACAGTGGCATCCCCTCGGCGGTCTTGCCGTATTCGAGGGTGAAGGTGCCGCCGTTCGTCCAGTCGACCCCGGAACAGAAGATGTTCACGTTCGGCGTGGACAGGTCGTCGATGATGATCGTGTCCGCGGGGAGCTGCTTCTGGCACGCGGGCGGCCACGGGTTGTCCCCGGCGGGCTCCCGGTCGCCGGTCGCGAAGTCGTACGCGGACCGCGCGCACTGGGTCGCGCAGTCGATGTTCATCTGCACCCGGCCGTTCCACCAGCAGTGGAAGGCCAGGTCGCCCTCTGTCATCTGGCAGCGCTTGACCGTGGTCGGGTCACATCTGTTGGCGGTGGTGCACAGCTGCCTGCGGTCGGGATAGGAGACCGTGTTCCCGGCCGGGTTGAGGGGGCCGTTCACCGCGGGGAGATAGGCGTCGTCGCCCTTGAAGTCCTTGATCGGGGTCTCCGTCCAGCCGATCACCCGCTCCTGGTAGGGCCATTCCCACGGCCGGGCGGCGTCGGCGTAGCTCTCGCGGAGGAAGACGTCCCGGCCTTCGCGGTAGGAGTCGTTGTTCGGATTGTTCGTCCAGCCCAGACCCCAGTTGCCGGCCCTGTCGGTACACGAGGGGCCGGGGGTGCAGCCGGTGGGGTTGCCGTTGGCCGCGTTCGGCTGGACACCCGAGTTGTAGGCCCACAGCGCGAGGTACCAGTTCTCCACCAGCGCGCTGTCGCCGTTGTTCATGACGATGCCCGCGTCGTGGAGCTGGTTCCACTTCTCGGCCAGGATCTGCATGCCGGCCTGGACGTTCTCGGCGTAGTCGACGGCGATCTTCGCCTTGCCGTTCGGGGAGATGCCGGTGTCCGTCGCGGTCATCCCGGTCGTCACCTGCGCGATGCCGTAGCCGCAGTCGGCGTTGTCGTAGTCGATGACGTCGAGGGTGCCGCCGGATCCGTAGTAGTCGCCGATCAGCGGGTTGCCCCCCGAGCCGGGCAGCGAACGCCAGGTCGCGTGCTTGTACGCGCTCTCCTGGGCCAGGACGCCGTTCATCACCACGGGCGGCACCCGGCCGCCGGACGGTTTCAGCGAGGGGATCGCGAAGTCGGAGCTGGGGCTGTAGGCGGGCAACCCGGTCTGCCGGTAGTTGGCCGGCCGGGAGTTGACGCCGCCGAGCGCGTTCAGCGTGGCGAGATCCACCGCCCAGGCCGCCTGCCGGGCCGTGGGCCCGTAGACCTGCCGGTTCGGCGTGTTCCGCGGCACCGCGCACTTGGGAGTGGTGAAGTTCGCCTGGGTGCTCACCCCGCCGTCGGCGCTCATCCGGCGGGTGGGAAGACCGCCGCCTGACTTCGCGCCCGGTACGAGCTGCACGCCGGTCCGCAGCGTCTCACGGGTGCCGAGCCACACCAGGGCCGACCCGTTGCCGAGACCGAGGCCCTCCCGGTCTCCCAGCCCGTCCACCACGGCCTTCGGCAGGTCGGTGAGAGCCACCTTGCCCTCGGCGCTGACGTCGCGCACCCGCATCTCCGCGCCGGGCCGCGCCGCGTCCACCTTCTTGTCGTCGTCGGCCTTCGTGCCCTGGTTCGCTGTCTTGTCGTCGTCGGTCTTCGTGCCCGTGTTCGCCTCCTTGTGGCCGCCGGTCTTCGTGCCCGCGTACTGTCCGGCCCTGGGCCGTCCGGCCGCCGCGCCGCCGCGCCGCGCCTTCTCCGTGGCGAGCAGACCGGCCGCGGCCGACGAGGGCGCCACCAACTGGGCCCTGGCGTCCTCGGCCGAGGCACGTTCGGAGACCTTGCGGTCGCGGAGGTCGAGAACGCGCAGCGAGGTGCGCCCGTTCGCCCGCTCGGCGAACTCCAGCGTCGTGCCGCGCACTCCGGCGAGTTCGAGCGCGGCGCCACCGTCGTGGACGGTCTCCGCCCGGTCCGGCCTGGCCGCGTCCACCCGCACGATGCGGCCGCCCTGCCGGAGGAAGACACTCTCGCGGTCGAGGACCGGGTCCACGAACTGGCCGTTCAGTTTGGCGACCTGCCTGGCCTCGGCGCGGGCGGCGTCGACGGCGAACACCCCCGTGGTCGGGTTCTCCGGGGTGGAGTACGTCAGGACGGCCGCCCGGCCGTCCTGACCGCACCGCAGGCCGGCGCTGTTGACCGCGGCGCCGACGGCGACCGGCCGGACCGAACCGTCGGAGAGCGCGACCGAGTACACCAGGCCGCCGTTGGCCAGGTGCCGCGGACGGTTCACCGCCCGCCGCGTGATCAGGGTGGCCACCACGTGCTTCCGGTCGCCGGTGAGGCAGTAGGTGCCCAGCCACTCGTCGTCGGCGTCGAACGGCTTGATGGACACCAGCGGCCGGAAGGCGTAGGAGGAGTCCTCCCTTCCGACGAAGAGATGGAACCCCTCCTCGTCGCCCTGGCCGGTCACGATCACGTCGTCGCCTCGCGGCCAGTCCCTTTCGAGGGCCGAGAGTCTCTTCGCCACCGCGTGCTGGGTGTCGGCGGGTTTCGCGGTGTGGGCGGGTTTCGCGGTGCCGGTGGGTTTCGCGGTGCCGGTGGGTTTCGCGATGTCGGCGGGTTCTCCGGACGCCTGCCGGTCGGGATCGTGACCCGGGTGGCGGGCCTGGGCCGTGGCCGGCCCGGCGAGCAGGCTCGTCGTCACGACGAGGGTGGCCACCACGGACCTGGCGTGGCGCCTCAGCACCGGCCACACCGGGCGTCGGCACCGGCCGGCGGTCGACGGCCGGGGCCGGCCGGTGACGCGCGTGTTCACTCCAAGTGCGCGCCGCACACGGAAACGGTCGTCATGCGTGTTCATCGGTTCACTTTCGGTACGGGTCGGTAGGCGCGGATCGGCCGCGAGTCGGCGCGGATCAGCCGCAAAAGGCGCAGGGAACAGAAAGGACACGGATGTCGAGTGAGAAACCGGTGTTCGCCCCCGCGGCGCGGTTTCCTTTCCATCTCGACCGAATGACCACCCCGGTCATTCAGTGGAGTCAGGCGAAAGCCTAATGACGTGCCGACGCGAGTAAAGGGGTTTCAATCCTGCCTGAAGGTGTTGCGTTTCCCGGTGGCGTCGTTATGCTGCGTCCGATCCGATCGTCCGTCGCCGACGGGTGACAGACCGCCGGGCAGTCCGTGTCACGCGCTGCATTCCGTGTCACGCGCTCTCGGTCACCGCGCGTGACCGTGGATCTCGCCGCGGCCGGGAGCGCCACCTCGTCACCGGAGACCGCACGGGGGCGACAGCCGCGACCGGACGTCCGCCGCGCTCGGGTGGCCGATCTCCTCGAAAGCGGCCAGGGCCTTGTACCAGTACCTCCTGCCGCGGGCGTACCGGCCGGTGGCCTGCATCAGCGTGCCGAGGGTGTCGAAGGTGGTGCCCTTGCCCTCGGCGTCGCCGATGTCGTCGCGGATGGCCAGTGCCCGCTCGTAGTGCTGTATCGCCTCCTCGAACCGGTCGTCCCGCTGGCAGGTGTGTCCGAGGTTGTGCAGTGCCATGGCCTCCATGTGCCGGTCGCCGAGCCGACGAGCCAGTGACAACGCCTCGGCGAGATACCGTCTCGCGTTCTCGATCCGGCCGGAGTCGGCGCTGACGAGACCGAGGTTGCAGAGCACCTTCGTCTGCCCTGCCGGCAGGCGCGTCCGCCGGCACAGTTCGAGGGACTCGCCGAGGGCCGCCAGGGCACGGTCGGTCTCCCCGGTCTCCTGGAACACCATGCCGAGACTGTCCAGAGCGCCCGCCCGCCCCTTCACCTCGCCGTGGTCCCCGAACATGCGCTGTGCCCGATCGAGGTGCAGCCGGGCCTTGTCGAGATGGCATCGGCCGTACCGGTAGGCGGCGCCCAGGCTGTAGTGCATGGCGGCCTCGGCCTGCCGGTCGCCCTCGTGCCGTGCCGCGTCCAGTCCCGCCTCAGCCATGGAACACCACGTGGACACGTCGTAGCTGCGCCACAGGTAGCCGCGGAGGACGTCGGTGAGCCGCCAGGCGACGGCCCTCGGCCCACGCTCGGCGGCATGGCGGACCGCGGCGGCGAGGTTGGCGCGCTCGGCCGCGAGCCAGTCGAGGGGGGACAGTACGTTCTCCCAGGTCGCGGGCGCCTTCCCCGGAAGCTCGCACAGCCTGAGCATGCCCGGGTAGAGAATGCCCGTGGCCTGCCGGGCGGTGTCCAGATAATGCTCCAGCAACCGCCTCCGGGCGTCGTCCCGCTCCCGCTCGTCGTCCACCTCGGCGCAGCGTTGCGCGGCGAACAGGCGGAGGAGGTCGTGCATCTGGTACCGGTCCCGCGAGCGTCGCTGGACGAGGTGCGCGCGGACCAGCTGCCCGAGCATCGCCGCCGTCTCCCTCTCGTTCGCGCCGGCCAGTGCCGCGACGGCTCGCAGGCTCACGTCGGAACCGGGGAAGAGTCCGAGCAACCGGAACAGCCGGGCGGCTCGCGGCGGCAGCGCGGCGTACGAGAGGGCGAAGGCGGTCTCCACCGCCGTGTCCTCGCCGTCGACCGCCAGTTCGGTGAGCCGGTTCCCCTCCCGGAGAGCCGCGACGTAGTCCGCCACCGTGTCGTAGGTGCCCCGGCTGATGTTCGCCGCCGCGATCCGCAACGCGAGCGGGAGACACCCGCAGAGCCGGGCGAGTTCCTCCACCGTCTCGGGAGGTGTCCCGCAGATGTCCGCCCTGAGCAGCTTCGTCAGCAGGGTGACCGCGTCCGCGTCGTCGAGTACGTCCAGCTCCACGATCAGCGCGTCATCGTGCACCTTGAGGCCGGAGAGGTCGTTGCGGCTGGTGACGAGGACCGCGCTGTGCGGATTCGCGGTGATCAGCGGGCGAATCTGGTCGGGGCCGGTCACGTTGTCGAGCACCAGCAGCGTCCGGCGGTCGACCATCATCGAACGGAACAGCGAGGTCCGGGCGTCGACGTCGAGGGGTACGGTCGACGGCGACACCCCCAGGGCCAGCAGGAAGGCGGTCAGCGCGTCCTCGGCCGTTCTGGAGACGTTGTCGGAGTATCCGTGCAGGTTGTAGTAGAGCTGCCCGTCGGTGAACCGGTGACGCACCTGGTGAGACCAGTGCACGGCGAGGGCCGTCTTGCCCACTCCGGCCGTACCGGTGACCACCAGCACCCTGGCCGCCGTCGGGGGTGGGTCCGTGGCGGTCAGGTAGGTGTCCAGCTCGCGGGTCTGCCGGTCGCGGCCGGTGAACGTGGCGATGTCCGGCGGCAGCTGGGCGGGAACGGGATCCGCCCGGGAGAGGCGGGAGCGGGGGGCGGTCCAGGTCACGGCGGTGCCGATCTCCTGACGGAGGATCCGCAGGTAGGCGTCCCGCAGTTCCTGGCTCGGTTCGATGCCGAGGTTGTCGGCGAGCTGGTCGCGGAGGTCGCCGAACAACCGCAGCGCGGCGGCCCGTCGCCCCGACGCGGCGAGGGCGAGCATGATCCGCGCGTTCAGGCCCTCGTGCAGCGGCTCGGTGTGGACGATGTCCCTGAGCCGTTCGAGCGCGGCCCGGTGGTGCCCGCGGTCCATGGCCAGATCGGCGTAGTCCAGGACCGCGGTCAGGCGTTGCTGGGAGACGGCGACGACGACCGGATGGTGTCGCGCGCGGGGGGTGAGGTCGGCGAGTATCTCGCCCAGCCACATCGACAGCGCCTTCTCGTAGGCCCGTTCGGCCTCCTCCCGCTCTCCCGCGGTGCGATGGGCCGTGGCCTTCGCCATCGTGTCCGCGAACTCCAGCAGATCACTCCGGTCGGGCGACAGGGTGAGGAGGTAGCCCGCGCCGGTGCGGCTGATCAGGGCCTCGGCCATGCCGATGTTCTCGAAGAACTTCCGCAGGCGGGACACATGGGTGTGCACGAGGTTCTGGTAGGTGGGGGGAATCTCCTCGCCCCAGAGGAAGTCGACGATGTCCGCCTGCGTGACGACGCGGTTGGCCTGGAGTGCGAGCAGACCCAGGAGACGGCGCTGCATGGGAGGTTCCAGGTCGACGGTACGGCCGTGCAGGCGGATCGTGAGCGGCCCCAGCAGCTCGATCCGCAGGATCGGGTCCTCTGTTCGCCGCGACCGGGACCGATCCGCCTTCTCTGTTCGCCGTGACCGGGACCGATCCGCCTTCTCTGTTCGCTGTGACCGGGACCGATCCGTCTCCTCGATCGCGTCGAGATCGGTGACGGACAGGCCGGCCGCCTCGGCGAGCTTGCGCACCGACCGGGCGTGGGGGCGTTTGACCACGCCCTGCTCGATGTCCCGCAGCGTGCGGACGCCGACGCCGGCGCGGGCGGCCAGCTCGTTCTGGGTGATGCCCGCTCGCTTCCGGTAGGCGAGTAATAAATCACCCAACGTCATGGGGCCCCCTTGGTGAACGTTCCCCCTTTATGAGGACAAGCTACTTGTCTCGGTTCTGCCGACGATGAGGGGTCCCCGGTTCTGCCGGTGGGTGAGGATTTCTGCCGATCGTCGAAAACGGACGGCCATTGGTGCAGATCAGCGGATCGACGGCTGAACTTTCCGGAGTACGGCGTCCAGGCGAGGTACAGGGCCCGGACATTCGGTCTTCTTAAACTCGGCGTACCGACCAACGGGGGGTCACGATGTTGCGCATCCATTTTTCGGCCGAGGACCTGCTGCGGATACGTGTCCAGGCCGAACCGAACGTGATGTGGGAGGTGCTGCTGAGCCTGCACATGGTCCAGACGGGGTATGACGGCCGGGTCTTCGGACCGTGGCGGCGCGCGGTTCGTTCCCGGCTCGCGCCGTCCGTCGGCCTGCTGCGGACGCTGGCCAGACCGCGGGGATACTCGCCGGACTTCCTCACCCCGTCGGCGGATGTGGCCGACCTCGACACCGGGCTGGAACTGGTGATGAGCACCTCGCGAACGCGGCTGCGGGCCGATATCGCCTCCCTGGCGGATCAGGTCGCCCTGCCGACGTGGGTGTCCGGTGTCGCCGACGGAGAGCCGGAGACGATGCGGCGACTGCGCGACGCGCTCAGGGCGTACCACGCGGAGGCCCTCGAACCGTACTGGCCGAGCATCCGCCGGTACGTGCGGGCGGACCAGAAAAAGCGGGTCGAGGCCGTGATGGGCAACGGCTTTGAGTCGTTGTTTGATTCGTTTTATCCGATTATGAGGTGGAGGGCTCCCGTACTCGAAGTCGTCTATCCGATCGAATGGGACCTGCATCTGGAAGGGCGCGGGCTGACCCTGGTGCCGTCGTTCTTCTGCTGGCCGGGGCCCATCACGCTGGCGAACCAGTCCGGACCGCCCGTACTGGTCTACCCCGTCCAGAAGGGGCCGGCCCAACCGCTGGTCGCGGAAACCGAACGCACGCGGGAAAGGTCGCTCCGGTCGTTGGTCGCGCTGATGGGTCAGACGAGGGCGGAGGTGCTCCGCGAGATCGCGGAGAGAAACCACGTGAATACCACGGAGCTCGCCCAGACGCTCGGCATCTCCCTGGCGGGCGCCAGCCAGCACGCCGCCGTGTTGCGCAACGCCGGTCTGGTCACCACCGCCCGGCATCGGGGCTCGGCCCTGCACAAGGTCTCCAACCACGGTGCCGCCCTGCTTCACTCGGCCGCGTCGCCCGTGGGGCACTGACGGCGCACGGATTCGCAACCGGGCAACCTGTGCCGTCCAGGCGGCTCCAGGACCACGCCACGGCACGTGTCACGGCCGCAGTGCTCGGCCCGGACGATCCCCTCCACACGTCCCATCAGGATGCCGCACGAGGAGGAGTCCTCGGCCGCCGACGGCGTTGGGGCGGGGGTTTCCGGTAGAGGGGATCTGTGTGGAGTCGGGGTGTTGGACGGTGACGACGACGCCGCGCGGGAGGAAGGCCGCCATGTCGAAGATGTCGAACAAGAGTCAAGTTCGTTGGTCAATTTGGGTCTTCCCGGCCGCCGGTCGACGGGTTACCAAGGGTTGGAGAGCACGCGCGCCATCCCGGCCCGCGGACGCCACCCCGATGTGGATGAAGGACGACATGCGCCGGCTATGGGCAGTGATCGTACGAACGCTCTGCATCGCGGCCCTCGCCGCGACCGGGCTCACCGCGACAACCGCGACTGTCGCGACCGCCGGCGCCGCCACGACCGCCACCGTGGCCGAGCCTCCCCGCTGGGGATTCGCCGTCGTCAGAAGCGGCGCCGCGGTGGATTCCATGCGCCAGGCGGGCTCGTGGCCGTCCGGGCTCAGGGTCGAGGCCACCCAGGGCGAGCCCGGTCAGGTGTTCGTGAGGTTCCCGCAGATCGGAATGGCCGCAGGGGGAGTCGCCCACGTCACGGCGATCTCCCAGTCCGCCGACTGGTGCCAGGTCGAGGGCTGGTGGCAGTCGGGCGCCGACGAGATCGTGGCGGTGCGGTGTCACCGGTACGGCGTCGGTCCGATCGCCTCGTGGTTCTCGGTCACCTTCGGCTCCAGCGACCAGTACCTGCCCGTGCGCCAGGCGTTCGGGTACGTGCACTGGGACGGCTCCGCCGTGGCCACGCGGTTCAACTCCTCGGGGCCGACCGCGGTGAACACCGTCGAGCCGCTGACGATCCCGGGAGCGTGGAGGGTCACCCTGCCGGGACTCGGCTCGGCGGGCCACGCTGGGAACATCCAGGTCACCGCGGTCGACCCGGCCGTACCGGCACACTGCAAGCTGGGCGGATGGAACGCGACGACGGCCGCGCAGAGCATCGTGGTGCGCTGCTACGACGCCACCGGCACATCGCTGAACACCGGATGGAGCCTGACCTACCACCGCGAGCGGGCCATCACCTGGACACCTTCGGGGTACCGCTTCGCCTACACCTTCGACAACGCCCCCACGACCCAGGGCCCCTACGTACCGACGCCGTACCCGGTCAGCTACAACTCGCAGTCCGGGGGTCTGCAGCTCAACAGGTTCGGGGTCGCCAGGAAACAGGTGTTGTTCGGCGAGGTCAACGGATACGCGGACAACGTCCAGGTGACCGCGTTCGGCTACGGCCCGGAGTTCTGCAATCTGTACTCTCCCTGGGAGACGTACTCGACGTATGTGAACATCCGGTACGTCACCTGCTACAACGGCACCGTCCCGGTCGACCACCCGGCGATGATCACATACATGGCCCGCTGACCTCGGCCTTCTTTCCCCTCCAGGCACCGGGCCGCCGACGGCGGAAACGAGCGTCGGCCTTTCCCTGCGGCGGTCGGCGGTGATGACGACGCCGTCGAACGCCGCGTCGCCCGCGAGGTCGATATCGCCCGGACGTTCATCCTGAGCCAGAGTGATGCCAAGCTGAGCCAATGTGGCTTGTTTGTGGCATCACCATGTGCCATAGTGATGCCATGGACTTGACCCCGTACGTGGCCGCGCTCGGTCGCGAGTTGCTGACCGCCGCCGAGACCGGTGAAGGCGACGCCAGTGTGCTGATCGAGCGGTTGACCGTTTCGATGGAGTCGGCGATCCGGCTCACCCTGCTCGAGGCGCTGTCGGCGGCCGCCGACGAGATCACCCGAGATCTGGCTCCCGGTTCTGTCCAGGTTCACCTGCGTGGGCGTGACCCGAGCTTCGTCGTGGCGGTTCGGCAGATGGAGCATCTCGCCGCCGCCCCTCCGGCTCCGAGCGCGTCGTCGGCCGACGACGCCGCGGCGAGCTTCGAGGACGGGCCGGTGACACGGATCAACGTCCGCCTCCCCGAGCAGCTCAAGGCCGCGATCGAGGAGGCGGCCGCCAAGGAGGGCCGTTCGCTCAATGCCTGGCTGGTGCGGGCCGCCTCGACCGCGCTGCGTGCCCCGGAGCGCGACCACGACTCCGACCGACGCGGCAAACGCGGCGCGCAGCGTTCCACCGGCTGGGCTCGCTGACCCACCCGACCGACGCGGCGCACAGCTCCTACGGAGCGGGCTCGCCGGCCCAACCCGACATCCAGAGCCACTTTCTCCCGCACACCTCCGACCAGCGGAAATGTTCTTCTGACTCACTCCGAGGGGACAGCCATGCCAATTTTCGCCACACCCGAACCGATTTCCGCCACGATCGAGCTCTCCGTCGGCGACGTCCAGATCATCGCGAGCGACCGGACCGACACCGTCGTCGAGGTGCGGCCGAGCGACGCGTCCGACGAGTCCGACGTGGACGCCGCGCAGAAGACCCGCGTCGAGTACGCCAACGGCACCTTGACGGTGAGAGGGCCGAAGGCCCGCATGCTCGACTTCTCCAAGAAGACCAGGTCGGTCGACCTGCTCATCGAGCTCCCCACCGGCTCGCACGTGCAGGCGGACCTCTCGATGGCGGACCTGCGCGGCGTCGGCACGCTGGGAGAGTGCCGGTTCAAGGTGTCGGCCGGGCACTTCCACCTCGACCGGACCGGGCCGCTTCGACTGAGCACCTCCGGTGGCGACATCACCGTCGAAGCGGTCACGGGCGACGTCGACGTCTCCACCGGCACCGGGCGCGTGCGCATCGGCGAGATCGACGGCGCCGCCGTCGTCAAGAACTCCAACGGCAGCACCGAGCTCGGCACCGTCACCGGTGAGCTGCGGGTGCGCTCGGCCAACGGCGACATCTCCGTCGACCGGGCCGACGCGCTGGTGGACGCCAAGACCTCCAACGGAGCCATCCGCGTCGGCCGGGTCGCACGCGACACCGTCACGCTGCACACCTCGACCGGCCACCTCGACATCGGTGTCGCCTCCGGCACCGCCGCATGGCTCGACCTGGACACCTCCTACGGGCGGGTGTCCAACTCGCTGGACGACCTCGGCGAAGCACCCGAGGAGTCCGAGCAGACCGTCGAAGTCCGCGCGCACACGTCGTTCGGCGACATCACCGTCCGTCGTTCCTGACCAGACCGAGAAGGGCCTCTCATGAACATGCCGTCCCCCTCCGCGATCACGGCGACCGGGCTGCGCCGCTCGTACGGCGACCACGTCGTGCTCGACGGCGTCGACCTGGACGTCCCGCGCGGCACCGTCTTCTCGCTACTCGGCGCGAACGGCGCCGGCAAGACCACCACCGTCAAAATCTTGTCCACCCTCATCCGGGCGGACGGGGGCAGCGCGCGCGTCGCGGGCCACGACCTGTCCGCCGAGCCGGACGCGGTGCGTGCCGCGATCGGCGTCACCGGCCAGTTCTCCGCGGTCGACAACCTGCTCACCGGTGAGGAGAACCTCGCCCTGATGGCGGACCTGCACCACCTCGACCGCAAGACGGGCAGGCGCAGGGTCGCCCGGCTGCTCGACCAGTTCGACCTCGCCGACGCGGCGAAGAAGACGGCGGCGACCTACTCCGGCGGGATGCGGCGACGGCTCGACCTCGCGATGACGCTGGTCGGCTCACCACAGGTCATCTTCCTCGACGAGCCGACCACCGGGCTCGACCCGCGCAGCCGCCGCGCCATGTGGCAGATCGTGCGGGAGCTCGTGGCCGGTGGCGTCACCATCTTCCTCACCACCCAGTATCTGGAGGAGGCCGACGAGCTCGCCGACCGGATCGCGGTGCTCGACCACGGGAAGATCGTCGCCGAGGGCACCGCGGACGAGCTCAAGCGGCGCATCCCCGGCGGCCACGTCCTGCTGCGGTTCGCCGACGAACGCGACCTCGAATCCGCCGCACGCGCCGTGGGCGAGGTGTCCCGCGACAGCGACACGCTCGTCCTGCGCGTACCGCACGACGGCAGCCTCGGATCGCTGAAGGCGCTGCTCGACCGGCTCGACCGCGACGCGGTCGAGGTCGGCTCGCTGAGCGTGCACACCCCCGACCTCGACGACGTCTTCCTCGCTCTCACCGGCAACAAGGAGAAGGTGGCCCCCCGATGAGCACCATGTCGTACGCCCTGACCGACTCGGCGACGATGCTTCGCCGCAACCTCAAGCGCATGGTGCGCTACCCGTCCATGACACTGCAGCTCATCGGCATGCCGATCGTCTTCCTGCTGCTGTTCGTCTACGTCTTCGGCGGCACACTCGGCGCCGGGATCGGCGGAGTCACCGGCGGACGCGCTGAATACGTCAACTACGTCACCCCCGCGATCATCCTGATGACGATCACCGCCGCGATCCAGGGCACCACCATCTCGATCGCGATGGACATGACCGAGGGCATCGTCGACCGGTTCCGCACCATGGCGATCGCCCGCGTGTCCGTCCTGACCGGACACGTCATCGGCAGCCTCATCCAGACGATGCTCAGCATCGCGGCGGTGCTCGGCGTCGCGCTGCTCATCGGCTTCCGGCCGTCGGCGGGGCCGGGCGACTGGCTCGCCCTCGTCGGGGTCCTGGTGATGATGGCCTTCGCCTTCATCTGGCTGGCGGTCGCGCTCGGTCTGGCCAGCAAGTCCGTCGAGTCCTCCAGCAACGTCGGCCTGCCGCTGGTGCTGCTCCCGTTCCTGGGCAGCGGGTTCGTCCCGACCGACTCGATGCCGACCGTGCTGCGCTGGTTCGCCGAGTACCAGCCGTTCACACCGCTCATCGAGACCCTGCGCGGCCTGCTGATGGGCACCCCGATCGGCAACAGCGCCGTCATCGCGGTCGGCTGGTGCCTCGTCATCGGCCTCGGCGGCTACCTCTGGTCGAAGAAGCTCTTCAACCGCGAATCCACCCGCTGACCTGCGCCTGGTCGAAGAACACGCACCATCGCGAGTAACCCCCACGCCGAGAAGAGGAACGACCATGGAACACATCGTCACCACGCTGCCGACCGCACGCCCGCCCGGCTGTCCCTTCGACCCGCCCAAGGAGCTGCTCGACGCCCGCGAGCACGGCCCGATCAGCCGCTTCACCTTCCCCGACGGACACGCAGGCTGGCTGGTCACCGGATACGACCTGGTCCGGTCGGTCCTGGCCGACCCCCGGTTCAGCTCACGCAGGGAGCTCATGCGCCACCACCCGCTGGTCGACCTCGGCGACCTCCAGGTGCCCCCGGCGCCGCCCGGCGAGTTCCTGCTGATGGACGAGCCGCAGCACGGCCGCTATCGCAAACCGCTGGTGGGCAGATTCACCGTCCGGCGGATGCGGCAGCTCACCGAGCGCGTCGAGCAGGTCACCGCCGAGCACCTGGACGCGATGGAGCAGGCCGGACCGGCAGCTGACCTGGTGGCCGCGTTCGCCAGGCCCATCCCCTCCGTCATCATCTGCGAGCTGCTGGGCGTGCCGTACGAGGACCGGGACCGCTTCCAGGAGAACATCGACAAGTTCCTCGGCGGGGAGGTCGCCGACGAGGAACTGTTCGCGGCCTACACCGCGACCCAGGACTATCTCGCCGAGCTGGTGGCCGCCAAGCGCGCCAATCCCACCGACGACGTGCTCAGCGACCTGCTCGACAGCGACCTGACCGACGAGGAGCTGAAGGGCATGGCCCTGATCCTGCTCTCGGCCGGGTTCGACACCACCGCGAACATGCTCGCGCTGGGCACCTTCGCGCTGCTGCGCAACCCGGAGCAGCTCGCCGCCCTGCGCGCCGACCCCACGCTCGTCGACCGGGCCGTGGAGGAGCTGCTGAGATATCTGAGCGTCGCCAAGCAGTTCTTCAGGGTCGCGCTGGAGGACGTCGAGCTGGGCGGCCAGACCGTCAGGGCCGGCTCGATGATGATCCTGTCGTACAACACCGCCAACCGTGACCCCGAGCGCTTCGCCGACCCCCACAGGCTCGACCTCGGCAGGCAGGACGGCGGGCACCTCGCCTTCGGCCACGGCATCCACCAGTGCCTGGGCCAGCAGCTCGCCCGCGTCGAGATGCGGGTCGCCTTCCCCGCCCTGCTCGACCGCTTCCCCACCCTGCGCCTGGCTGTGCCGGCCGAGGAGGTCGCCCTGCGCCCGGAGACCGCCGACATCTACGGGGTGAAAAGCCTCCCGGTCACCTGGGACACGTGACCGGTCCGCCCACGCAGAGCGTCACTTCCCCCTTTTCCGGTTGATTTGGGTCTTCTCAACCGCTTGGTTGGCGGGTTATCAAGGGCCTAACCCCCCTCTCTCCAACGTGGTGAAGGATGTCATGCGCCGGTCATGGGCAATGATCGTACGGATGTTCTGCGTCGTGGCTCTGGCCGCGACCGGGCTCACCGCGACCGCCACGGCGGCCACGGCGGCCGACCCTCCCCGCTGGGGGTTCGCCGTCATCAGGAGCGACGGCATCCCGGACTACTCACGCCAGGGGGGCTCGTGGCCAGGCGGATATTGGGTCCAGACCACTTTGGGCGGTCCCGGTCAGGTGTTCGTGAGGTTCCCGCAGATCGGAAGGGCCTCGGGGGGAGTCGCCCACGTCACGGCGATCTCCTCTTCCGCCGACTGGTGCCAGGTCGAGGGCTGGTGGCAGTCGGGTGCCGACGAGGTCGTGGCGGTCCAGTGCCACCGGCACGGTGTCGGCCCGATCGCCTCGTGGTTCTCCCTCTCCTTCGGAGACAGCTCCCAGTATCTTTCCGTGCCCCAGGCGTTCGGGTACGTGCACTGGGACGGCTCCGCGGTGGTCGGGCGGTTCAACTCCTCGGGTCCGGCCGCGGTGAACACCGTCGAGCCGTCGACGCTCCTGGGAGTGTGGATGGTCACCCTGCCGGGGTTCGGTTCGGAGGTTCATGCGGGAAACATCCAGGTCACCGCGGTCGATCCGTCCGTACCGGCGCGTTGCAAGGTGGCCGGATGGCAGGTAACGCCGCCCGCGCAGAAAATCGTGGTGCGCTGCTACGACGCCGCCGGCGCGCCGCTGAACACCGGATGGAGCCTCACCTACCACCGCGAGCGGCCTCTCGTCGGGCACTCCGAGTCGAATCGCTTCGCCTACACCTTCCACATCGCCCCCGGCACGAGCGTCATCCCGATGACAATGACCCATCTGAACTACAACTCCCGGCGCGGGACCGTGCAGATCAGCAATAGTCCCGATGGCCCCAAGAAGCAGGTGGTCTTCACCGAGGTCGGCGCGTCCCCGGACAATGTCCAGGTCACCGCGGTCGGCTACAACGCGGAGTTCTGCAACCTGTCGGCCCCCTGGGAGTGGTACACGACCCGCGTGATGATCCGGCATGTCGCCTGCTACAACGGCAACTGGAAGGTCGACCACTCAGCGATGATCACGTACGCGGGCCGCTGACCGGCGGTCTCAGGAAACAGCCCTCAGAGGGTGATGTCCTCGCCCTGCCTGAGAGCGGCGACCTCATAGGTCTCGGCCGAGGTCGCGTCCAGGAATCGGGAAAGCTCATCGGGCCGCGTGTCATAGAAGCCGTCGATGTGGAATCCGTCGTAGTGGATCGGCACCGCGACCCTCGCTCCCAGCAGGCGCGCGGCCACGGCCGCCTGGCCGGCGTCGAGCGAGGCCGGGTACGGACTCGGGGGCTGACAGTGCGGGAAGCACACGGTCGGCCCGTTGATGGGAGTGAGCACCGCGTCGAACGGCCCGAACCGGTGGGCGGCGCGCCACCAGTAGCCGTGGAACATGCTGTCGCCCAGGTGCAGCACGCGCTTTCCGCCCGCTTCGACGGCCCAGGACACCTGCGGATCACCCAGGGTGTCGACGGCTGGAACGGCCGCGATCGTGAAGGGGCCGATCGTGACCGTCTCCCACAGACCCATCGGACGCCGGGACAGGTGCCGTTCGTCGAGCTCGCGATCGGCCTTGAGCGTCCACAGATTCTCGTGGTCGTCGCCACCGAAGGAGACGGGATGCAGCACCCGGCCGTCGGGGCGGAGCGCTTCGGCCAGTGCCGCGGCATCGGTGTGGTCTCGGTGCAGATGCGTGCACAGCCCGGCGATCACGTCCCCCTCGGTGCGGGGCCGGACGACCTGCGGCATGGGCGCCGACAACGGGGTGTCCTCCAGCACTCCCTCCGGACGGCCGAGCAGGTCGATCACCACGCTGTGACCCCGCGCTTCCAGCTCCACCCCGGCCCAGCCCAGCCACCGAACACGCATCTTCCGGACCCCTTTTTAGCTTACGATCGTTCGTTAATCGGTTAGCGTACGATCGTTTGCTAAACTCGTCAATCATGAGAAGATCCGCTGAGGCGGCCCAGCTGACCCGCGACCGAATCGTCGCCACCGGCGTGACGAAGGCCTCCAGCGACGGCCTCCACGCGCTGACCATCGGCTCCCTGGCCGAAGCCCTCGGCATGAGCAAGGCAGGCGTCGTCGGCCCCTTCGGCTCCCGCGCCGAACTGCAGTCCGCCGTGCTGACCAAGGCGGCCGACATGTTCGTCGCCGCCGTCGTCGCGCCGAGCATGAAGGAGGAGCCGGGCCTGCCGCGCCTGCGTGCGCTGATCGATCTGTGGTGCGGCTACCTGGACAGCAGCCCGTTTCCCAACGGTTGCTTCATCACCGCCGCGTCCTGTGAGCTGGACGGCCGGCCAGGCGAGTTGCGGAGCCTTCTCCTCACCACCGTGACCCAATGGCGAACCTTCCTGCGCGAGCAGATCGTGATCGCGCGGACCGCGGGCGACATCACCACGACGCAGGACGCGGACGACCTCGTGACGACCCTGATCGGGATCGCGATGTCGGCCAACCAGGAGATCCAGCTCCTCGCCGACGCCACCGCACCGGCACGCGCACGACGTCTCATGCTGGCCGCCATCACCCGCTGAACGCGGTGACCCGCTGTTTCCCGGATCAGGCCGGACAGCGTCGACGCGAGTGATCGCCGCGGCGTCGTCATCGGCTGAGCAAGGACGGCGTCACGTCCGCGTGACGGACGCGAGGAGCGCCGGCCTGTCGGCACTGTCGGTGCCGGGGGCCGGGTGGAGGATGACAAGCGTCTGGCCTGTCGCGCCGCTGACGCCCAGTCTCTCCCGGTTCAGCCACAGGCCACCGACCTGGGGGTGATCGATGCGCTTGAGGGTGCCCTCGCACGTGTTCACGTCGTGGCGGGCCCAGAGCCTGCTGAAGCGAGGACTGCCGAGGGAGAGCTCGCCGACGAAGTTCGATGAACCGGGGGTCGTCGATGTCGGTCCGGCCTCCGCACCCAGGCCGTCATCTGGCGCTGACGGGAGCCACCGGGTCAGCTGATCGGGCAGACCCGGTGGCTGGTAGCCGCTGGTGAGTGAGCACTTTCCTGCGCTGGACCGATGCTCGAGTCCCGGGGGCAGACCGTTCAGCCGGTGGGGTGCAGGTCGGCGGTGTCCGGGTCGGGGGCGGGCTGGGACGCGGCGGCGCCCCGGGCACGCGGACCGGGGAGCCTGAGGGCGGCCAGAACAGCCGTCAGCATGACGGCGCCCAGGACGTAGACGGCGGCGCGCATCCCCTCGGCGGAGGCGACGCGCAGCGCCTGCCCGGACAGCCCTTCGATGCCGTGGTTGGCGACGGCCACCAGAACCGCCAGACCCGCTGCGGTTCCCACCTGCAGCGCGGTGGAGGCCACCCCGGAGGCCAGCCCCTGCTCGTCCGCCGAGACGCCGGTGCCCGCGGCGATCCACATCGCCTCGTAGGTGATGCCCATGCCCAGACCGATGACGACTATCCCGGCCAGGACGGTGAGGAAGGATCCATCCGTGTGCATGCCGGGGGCGAGGAACGCGGCGCCCACGGCGTTGACGACGATGCCGGTGATCAGCGTGCTCCGGGTGCCGAAGCGGTGGACGAGTCGCTCGCTGAGGAAGTTTCCCGCCGTGATCGAGAGAGTCGGGCCAAGGAACGCCAGCCCGGTCTCCAAGGCGCTGAAACCGAGGACACCCTGGAAGTACAGGGTGAGGAAGTACGGTACGGCCTGCATCGTCAGCCCGAAGACGAGGATGACCACGACCGCTCCGCTGAACGCGCGGTTACGAAACAGCCGCAGCGGCATCAGCGGCGTCCGCCCCCGAGCCTGGACGCGCAGGAACGCGGCCAGCAGGACCACCGCGAGAACGGCCGAGGCGACCACCTCAGCCTGCGTCCAGCCGACCTCGGAGCCGTGCGCGACCGCGAAGATCAGCAGCGTGATGCCCGCCGTACCGGTGAGGGTTCCGAGCACGTCGACGCTCCCCGAGGTGACACGGCCGTCCGGAGGCAGCAGGGCGAAGGCGGCGGCGGCCCCCACGACGGCGAGCGGGACGTTGACGTAGAACACGGCCTGCCAGCCCAGGGCCTGGGTGAGCACCCCGCCCGCGAGCGCGCCCACCGTGAGCCCACCGGCGCCCGCCATCGCCCAGACCGTCAGCGCGCGGTTGCGCTCCCTGCCCTCGGCGAAGGTGGTGTTGACCAGGGCGAGCACCGCCGGGAACAGCGCCGCACCGGCGAGACCCTGCAGAGCGCGTGCGGTGAGCAGCACCGCCGGCGCCGTGGCCAGGCCGCCCAGCACGGAGGCCACCCCGTACAGCACCATGCCGAGCACGAACATCCGCCGGCGTCCCACCAGGTCGGACAGCCGACCGCCGAGCAGCAGGAAGCCTCCGTACAGGACGACGTACGCGGTGACCACCCATTGCAGGGTGTGCGGGGTGAAGCCGACATCGGCCGCGATGTCGGGGAGGGCGACGTAGATGATGGTGAAGTCGAGACTGATGATCAGATGCCCGAGCGCGAGCAGCGCGAGGCTCCATCCCGGCCGTCGGCTGCGAGCCGGGGACTGGGTTGTGGACATGGGTGTGCCTTTCGTCCGTATGTGGTCCGGTGGCCTGTCATGGCTGCACCGGGACCGGCGGACATTTGTTGGCACACCCCCTGAGGGCACCGGGAGGGGCGGCCCCCGTGCTCGACCCGTCCGGTCCGATCATCGCCCCTCCCTTCCCTGGGTGTTCCGCGCTGTCTTCGCGTGTTCCGCGCTGTCTTCGGGACGACTATGCCGTTCGTTGTGGCCGACGGCATCGGACGTCCGGTCGGCATGGCCTGGGACCTTGGACCTAAGACCATTGGAGGTCTCCGCGACGAGAACGCGAGGCCGTCGTTCTGTCGCTTTGTCGGCCTTCGAGGAGGCCGAGTGCGGCAATCCGGGTGTCGCTTCACGTGTATCCGGTGACACGCCTCGCAGCGACAGGAGCGGGTTTTTTGACCTCAACTGCGGTTGAGTTCCTAGGTTCGTCAGCGACGCATCCGGACAAAGACGATGTAAGGAGCGCGACTGTGACGACCTTGGTGACAGGTGCCACCGGCAACACCGGCCGGCACGTTGTGGCGGAACTGGTCCGCCGAGGAGAGCGGGTTCGGGCCTTGACGCGGGACCCGGCGGCGAACGCGGGAAGGTTTCCGGCCGAGGTGGAGCTGGTGGCCCCCTCTCTGTCAGACTCCTGCGAGACACGGACATATGAAGTCCTTTTGATGTGAAGCAGGGCGAGACAGGACGATCAAGCAGTGACGATGACCTTCGCTGACCAGGGCGCCATGAGGGGGCAAGATGGTCAGG
>NZ_JBEYID010000045.1:0-29216 GCF_040635605.1 Streptosporangium sp. NPDC006930
GCGGGGCGCCGGGGCCCCCCCCCCCGCCCCCGCCGGGGGGCCCCCCGCGGGGGGCCCGCCCCGGGGTCCCCCCCCGCCCGGCGGGGGCCTCACCCTTTCCGGTCAGCGCCGGACACGGCCCGCGGAAGGTGTCCGGGAATGTGTCACGGCACCTTGAATCCGAGGGTGTAGGGGCCAGAGCCGGCCGAGGAGACCACCCGGTAGCGGTAGTAGCCGGCCGTGCCGGTGTAGGAGATCTTCTCGTCGGGTCCCGGGCTGTCGGAGGTGGCGACGACCGTCCAGCTCCTGCCGTTCCACTTCTGCAGGTAGAGGTCGAAGTCGGTGCCGACGTCGGCGTCCAGGCAGCCGGAGTGGAGACCCTTCGCGGTCGTCCTGTAGTACAGGCCCTTCGGCTGGTAGGCGGACGCGCCCGCGGCCAGGGTGCCGGTGTAGGTGTTCGGGAAGCCGGTGCAGGTGCCCGTGACCGGCGGCGGCGGATTGCCCGCGGTGGTCCTCAAAGTCAGGCCGTAGGCGGTGAGGATCGGGCCGATCGGCTGGAAGTAGGTGGTGCCGCCCTGGCTGCAGTCGCCGGAGCCGCCGGAGGTGACGCCCTGGGCCTGGTCGATGGAGATGAACGAGCCGCCGGAGTCGCCGGGTTCGGCGCAGACGTTGGTGCGGGTCAGCCCGAAGACGGTGCCCTGGGGGTAGGTGATGCTGGCGTCGCGCTGCTGAATGAGGCCGCAGTGGAAGTCGGTGGTGGAGCCGGAGCGGCAGACCGAGGCCCCCTCGATGGCGACCCGGGCGCCGGCGACGGACACGGTGTCGCCCTCGCCGTTGTCCACCGCCGGGGTGGCCGTCCAGTTGCTGTTGACCGCGACCCAGGAGTAGTCGTTGCCCGGGAAGGTCGATCCCTGGAAAATGCCCTGCGCGACGCGGTTGAAGCCGGCGGTGGTGTCACCGAGGTTGCCGCAGTGGCCGGCGCTGACAAAACCCTGCTGGGTGCCCTTGAGCACGGGGAAGCCGATCGAGCAGCGGGTGGTGACGCCGATGTAGTAGGCGTTGCCGCCCACCAGGTCGTACAGGGGCTGGGGAACCTCGGTGGTGGGCAGCACGACCACCGCCGCCTCGTCCACCCCCGCGCTCTCGATGAAGTTCTGGGCGTCCTCGGGTTGCGGGGAGAGGACGACGACCTTGTTCCTCTTCACGTCGACGAAGCGCGCGCTCGACACGAGCGGCTTCGGAGGTAGGGCCTCGTCGATCTTCTGCTTGATCGTGGCGAGCTCCGTCAGCGGCCTGGGGACGATCTCGACCTGGGCGCCCGCGTCGAGGATCACGGGGATGTCGGCGGCACTGGTGGTGGCCGCCACCAGTGTGTGCGCGCTGTTTCCCCTGAGCCAGACACCGCCGAAATGGGGGCCGAGCCTCCTGGCCAGCTGCAGTGCGACCGGGGTCAGGCGTTGCTCGTTGAGCAGGCGTGCCTGGGCCTGGGCCGGGGTCAGGCCGAGGTCGCGCTCAAGCGCGTCCAGCATGCCCGGCGGCGGCGATTTCAGCGCTGCCGACACGACCGGCACGGCCATGTCGGCGGACGGGGTGGCGTGCGGGGCCTGAGTACCCGCCGCCTGACGTTCGGCGCCGGCCGGCACGGCCGCCAGGGCGAGTGCGGTGGCCGTCAGGGCGCACGATGCGATAACAGTGTGTCTGCGGAACATGTGGTCTCTCCTCGACCTCTGCCTATGAAGCACGAGGGGAGATCACCGCATGTCACCGATTGATCATGCGACATGGGCAACGCCACTTTAGATCAGGTAAGGCCGCCGACGCCGCGCGCCACGCGGAAGGTGTTCTCGAACGCTTCCCGCCGCTCACTCGCCCGAGCCGACCGACCGCCAGGCCCGGTGCCGTCCGAACCGGCCATATATCCACCGGGTGCCGTTCCAGCCGGTCAAGCCCCTCGCCACGACGCCGCTCCCGCCTCGTCGATCCCCGCGACCGGGCGTCCGGGGATCAGAAGCCGTAGGCGTCGCCCAGGGCTCCCTGGACGTACTTGCGCGCCTGGTGGATACGCGACTTCGCGGTGCCCAGCGGGATCCGGAGCTGCTCAGCCACCTCGTTGTAGTCGAGCTGGCAGATGTCGCGCAGCACCAGCGCCTGGGCGAGCTCCGGCTTCTCGGCCTCCAGCGCCTCCATCGCGTCGAGCAGGTCCAGCCGGGACCCGGCGATCACGCTCACCCGGGCGACGTCCGGCTTCTGCAGCGGCAGCTCGTCCGAGCTCTGCTCGGCGGCGCGGCGCTTCAGCGAGCGGTAGGTGGTCCTCGCACAGTTGGCGGTCACGATGTGCAGCCAGGTGCTGAACCGGGCACGTCCCTCGAAACGGCCGATGTTGCGCGCCACCGCGAGCAGGGTGTCCTGGCAGGCCTCCTCTGCGTCCTGCCTGAAGGGAAGGATCCGGCCGCAGTGCCTGAGCACGGCGGGCTCGATCCGCCTCAGCAGCTCACCGAGCGCGCGGTGGTCGCCCTGGGCGGCCGATCGGGCCAGGTCCTCGGTCGTCTCGTCCAGCGCCATCACGGGCCCCCATCAGCGGTCACGGTCGCTGGACATCCTATGGTCCGGCTCTCGGACGGCGCCCCTCACCTTCTCCCTGCCAAAGCCCTCCCCTTCTTGCCGCCAAAAAGGTGATACGTCGGGCCTCATCACTTCACCTGCCGACAAGAGCTGACACAATTCGTTGAACACCGTTCTTTCGTTGACCCGAAGGGCGAGGACACCCGCTGCGGTGCCGGTTAACCTTCGAAAACAGGCGTGTCCCCAGCCAGTGAAGAAGGGATCTCATGAGCGCGATCCTGGTGGCCTCCAACCGCGGCCCCGTCTCCTTCACCCTCTCCGAGGACGGCTCGCTGTCCATGCGCAGGGGAGGGGGCGGCCTGGTCTCCGGGCTGTCGGAGGTCGCGAGGGACGTCAACGCCCTGTGGGTCTGCGCGGCGCTGTCCGACGGCGACCGCGGTGCCGTGCGGCTCGCGCCCGGCGGCAGGCTCGACCAGGCGGGCTACGACACCGGGACGGTGCGGATGCTCGACATCCCCCCGGCCACCTTTCACCGCGCGTACAACGCGGTCGCCAACTCCACCCTCTGGTTCGTCCACCACCTCCTCTACGACACCCCCAACAGGCCGCACTTCGACGCCAGGTTCCGCAGGGAGTGGGAGTCGTACCAAGCCTACAACGAGGCGTTCGCGATGGCGCTGGCCGAGGAGGCCCCGCACGGGGCGCGGGTGATGGTGCAGGACTACCACCTGAGTCTCGCCCCGGCGATGCTCAGGGGGGAGCGCCCCGACCTGCGGGTGGCGCACTTCTCGCACACGCCGTGGGCCCCGCCGGAATACTTCAGCCTGCTCCCCGACGACGTGGCGACCGAGCTCCTCGAAGGCATCCTGGGCGCCGACCACGCGGGCTTCCTCACCGACCGCTGGGGCGGGGCGTTCATGGACTGCTGCGAGACGGTGCTCGGGGCGCGGGTCGACCGCGGGGAGCGTACGGTCACGCACGCGGGCAGGACCACCAGGATCGGCACCCACAGCCTGGGCGTGGACGGCAAGGCGCTGTGGACCCGGGCCTCCGAGCCCGACGTGGAGTCGCACATGGCCGCGCTCCGCGACCAGGTGGGCGACCGCAGGCTGATCGTGCGGATCGACAGGACGGAGCTGTCGAAGAACATCGTGCGGGGCCTGCTCGCCTACAAGCAGTTCCTCGCGACCTACCCGGAGTGGCACGGCCGGGTCACCCACCTCGCCTTCGCCTACCCCTCCCGGCACGACCTGCCCGAATACCGCGAGTACACCGCGGCGGTGCAGCGCTGCGCGAAGGAGATCGAGGACGAGTACGGCACCGAGGACTGGGATCCGCTCATCCTCAACGTCGACGACGACTACCCGCGCTCGCTCGCCGCCTACCGCCTGGCGGACGTGCTGCTGGTGAACCCGATCCGCGACGGCATGAACCTGGTGGCGAAGGAGGGGCCGGTCCTGTCGCCGCACAGCGCGCTGGTGCTGTCGCGGGAGGCGGGTGCCGCCGCCGAGCTGGGCGAGCACGCGCTCACGGTCAATCCCTACGACGTCTCGGCCACGGCCGCCGCGCTGCACGAGGGCCTGACGATGCCCTCGGCCGAGCGCGCCAGGAGAGGCGGCCTGCTCGCCGCCGCGGCGACCGCGCTCCCCCCGCACCGGTGGTTCGCCGAGCAGCTCGACGCCCTCGGGTGACGATCCAGCCCGTTAAGCAGCTTTATCCCTACATGGGATAATTTTGGCTGCTATTTCACTTTTTCAGGGTACGGGGGCCGAGTTGACCGCGACCGCGCACGTCCGGCTGATCCGCGACCGCGCGACCTGGCTGATCTACCTCCAGCTCGGCGTCTTCGCCACCTACCTGTACGGTCTCAGCGCCGCGCTCCCGCTGCTCCGCCTCGACCAGGGCGTCTCCCAGGCGGTCGCCGGGCTGCACGGGACCGCGATGGCCCTCGGCGGCATCGTCGTCGGTCTCGCCCTGCCCTGGCTGGTCGGGAGGATCGGCCGCCGGGCCGCCATCTGGACCGGGATGGCCGGGATGAGCGTCGGCACACTCATGGTCGCGGCGGCCCCCACCCTGCTGCCGGTCACCCTTCTCGGGTACGGCGTCGCCAGCGGGCTCGCCTCGCTCGTCCTGTACCTGGGCATGGCCGCGCTCGACGACAGGCACGGTCCCGCGGGTCCGGCGGCGATCAGCGAGGCCAACGCCGTCTGCGTGATCGTCGGCATCGGGGTCCCTTTCGTGGTCAGCGCCGCCGCGCAGAGCGCCCTCGGCTGGCGCGCCGCGCTGCTGGTGACCTCCGTGCTGGCCGCGCTGCTCGCGCTGACCATGGGTCGCGTACGGATCCCCGAGGCGGAGAAGGCCGTCGACGGTGCCGCCACGGACGGCGAGGCCCGCTTCGGCTGGCGGTTCTACCTGGCGGCGGCCGTGCTGTTCTGTTGCGTCGCGATGGAGTTCTGCTTCAACCTGTGGGCGGCCAAGCTGTTCTCCGACCAGACCGGGCTGCCCGCGGCGGTGGCCGCGACCGCGGTCGCGGCGTTCACCGCGGGGATGGCGGCCGGGCGGCTGGCCGGGGCGTGGCTCGCCCTGCGAATCCCGCCGACCGCACTGTTCCTCGGTGCGCTCCTGGTCGCGGCCTCCGGGTGGGCGATCTTCTGGCTGAGCACGAACCCGGTCGTCTCCTACGCGGGCCTCGCCGTCTCCGGGCTGGGGGTGGCGCTGCACTTCCCGATGGCGCTGTCGCGGGTGCTGGCCGCCTCCGGCGGGCGGCGGGACCGCGCGTCGGCGATGGCCTCGATCTTCTCCGGGCTCGCGGTGGGGATCGGGCCGTTCCTGCTGGGCGCGCTGGCCGACGGGTTCGGCACCCAGCGGGCGTTCCTCATGGTCCCCGCCCTGATCGGGCTCGCCGTCGCGGGACTGCTCGTCACCGCGGGCGGACGTTCCCCGGCGGCCGTGGGCGAGCCGGCCTGAACGGGCGTTCCTCCTACGCCTCGCGCTCGACGGCGTCGGCGATCGAGGTGAGAAGCTCCAGCACCCCCGGAGGGCCGTCCACCACGATGTCGGCCTCGACCTCGATCTCCGGTGATCCGCTGAACACCGTCACACCCGGCAGACCCGAGGCCCGCACGGCCGCGAACGCCGCGAGATCTCCCAGGTCGTCCCCCGCGAACAGCACCGACCGAGCGGCCCGCTCACCCAGGAAGGCGCTCAGCGCCACCCCCTTGTCCGTCCCCGGCGGGCGCAGCTCCAGCACGAACTTGCCCGGCTCCACCGCGAGCCCGGCCCCCGCCGCCAGCGCGGCGACCGGCTCACGCAGCGCGTCGAGCGTCGCCCACGGATCGGCCGCCTGCCGGGTGTGCACGGCCACCGACCGCTCCTTGTCCTCGATCCTCACCCCTTCGATCCCCTCGACGAGCGAGACGAGCCCACCTCTGGCCAGGTCGAGACCCGGGTGAACGGGCGGGGCGGCGAGCGTGCCCGCCTCCCAGCGTTCGAGGCCGTAGTGCCCGAGCACGACCAGCCCGGGAACCTCGGCCAGGGAGCCGTACTCGACGGCCGTGGCGGCGGGGCGGCCGGTCACGATCACCACGGCGCCGACCAGACGGCCGAGCCTGCCCAGCACCTCGGCCCCGCCGGGGTGGATCCTCGCCGACGCGGGATCGGGGACGATCGGGGACAGCGTGCCGTCGAAGTCGAGCCCGATCACCGCCCCCGCCGGGTCGGCGACGATCGCCTTCAGCCCTTCGGACGTGTTCGTCGTCATTCTCGCCTCAACCTGTCGCTCGTGATCGGCCCGCCCCGACCGGTCGTACCCGGAGATCAGCGGCGCAAGCCCATTTTTCGGGCGGAACGGTCGCGGCGGCGGGTCTCGCGGAGCCTGCGCAGGCGCTTGACCAGCATCGGATCATGGGCGAGCGCCGCCGGGAGGTCGATGAGCTCGCTGAGCAACTGGTAGTAGCGCGTCGCGGAGATGTCGAAGACCTCGCGGACCGCCTGCTCCTTGGCGCCCGCGTAGCGCCACCACTGGCGCTCGAAGGCGAGCAACTCGCGCTCCCTGTCGGTGAGAGCCCTCTGCGCGGGCTCCGGAGCGGCACTGTCACCGGAACTCGGCGCGGTGTCCATTGCTTCCTCCTCCGTCGGGGGGGCACGCGGCGGTCACACCGCGCACGCGCGGCCCGAAGTCAGGATAGTCCGGAATTTCGCGCTGTTCATGACGGATGTGGAGACGTACAGTCACCTGATGTGACCTCTGTCATCAGCCTTCTCAGCGACTACGGACTGGAAGACGGCTACATCGCCGCATGTCACGGCGTGATCGTCGGAATCTCTCCCGAGTCGCGGATCATCGACGTGTGCCATCTGGTCCCCTCGGGGGACGTGCGCCGCGGTGCGGCGATCCTGGCCCAGACGATCGCCTATCTTCCCTCCGGCGTGCACGTCGCCGTGGTGGATCCCGGCGGCGGCGGCTCGCGCAGGGCCGTGGCGGTCGAGGCCGGCGAGCACGTGTTCCTTGGCCCGGACAACGGGCTCCTGTCGTGGGCGATCCACGCCAGCGGGGGCGCGCGTGCCGCCTACGAGCTGTCCAACACGGACCTCTTCCTGAAACCGGTCTCGCCGACCTTCCACGGGCGCGACCTCTTCGCCCCCGTCGCGGCGCACCTGGCGATCGGGCGCCACCCGTCCGAGCTGGGGCAGGAGATCCCGCTGGAGCGGCTGGTCTCGCTGCCCGCGCCCACCTCCGTGCTGCAGGAGGACTGCGTCGAGGGGGAGGTGCTCTCGATCGACCGGCACGGCAACGCCCAGCTCTCGATCGGCTCCGGCGACCTGGCGACGCTGGGCGTCGCGCTGGGAGAGACGCTGGTGGTCTGGCTGGGCAGGCGGCGGCTCTCGGTGCCGTTCAAGGAGAGCTTCGCCTCCGTGCCGCCCGGGGAGATCGTGGCCTTCACCGACTCGGCCGGGCTGGTCGCACTCGCGGTCAACTCGGGCGACGCCTCCCAGCGGCTCGGCCTGCCGCCCGGAGCCCACGTACGCCTCTCCCCCTGCCCATGAAAGGCACAGCAAAAGCGGCTCGGGACGAAGTCTCCCGACGCGTTATACCGTTTACCGAATTATCGTTATAACTGAAGGATCGTTTCAGCTGTAAATACACATGCCGGAATTCCGGTGACGTGTCCGCATTCCCTCGGACAATGACACCTTTTCGTTCTCTCGCTCCCCCCGGCCCGGCCTCCGACCTCGGCGGTGTCGAGGCTCACCACCCTCGCCGCCCGCGAGCAGCCTGCCCTCCACCGGATATACGAGCTGACCTGGCAGTTAAGGAATCCACAGGGGTACGGCAGAGCGGGCGCGCCCGGATCGAAACAGCGAGCGGCCATTATTCGTTCAATCACGGATCCGCGATCATTACCACAAGCTGACCATTCTTGACCCTCCAGAAAGCATGTCGCTGGATAGTCTCACTCCCGTTACTTTGAGTAGCCGCGCGCAGACGGTCCTTTCAAAAGGCCTCATACGCTGCCGCGACGATTTCCTTCCAGGGGGAACACAATGATTCGTCGTCTTCTCATCACCTCCGCGTGCGTCGGTGTCGCCGTCCTCGCGCCGGCCGTGGCCGCTTCCGCGTCCACGTCCTCCACCAGCTCCGCGACCAAGGTCACCGCCGCCTCGGTCGTCAAGGCCGCCGCCCAGGCCAAGGCCGCCAAGAAGGCCGCCGACTGCTGCGGCGTCGGCGTCGGCGTCGTCAGCGCGGCTCCCGCCTTCATCCCGACGAGCACCGTCACGTACGGCACCACCGTCATCCCCACCGCCGTGACCACCGGCTGCGGCGGCGGCGTCTACGGGGGCGGCGTGTACGGCGGCGGCGTCTACGGCGGCGGTGTCTACGGCGGCGGCGTCTACGGGGCCGGCTGCTACGGCGGCGGCGTCTACGGGGGCGGCGTGTACGGCGGCGGCGTCTACGGGGGCGGCGTGTACGGCGGCGGCGTCTACGGCGGCGGCGGCTTCGGCGGTGGCGGCATCCTCGGCGGTGGCCTCATCGGCCGTGGCGGCAACACCATCGGCGGCGGCGGCAACATCATCAGCAGCGGCAGCGGAATCGGCCACGGCGTCGGCATCGGCGGCCTTGTCGGCATCGGCGGCGTCGGCGTCGACATCCTCTAGCAGGACGGACGTCCCTTCAGAGGGTGTCCTGCGGTAAAGACGTCTCGCGGTAAAGACGTCCTACGGTAAAGCGGGCAGGGCGCGGCCTCCACAATTCCATGTGGGGGCCGCGCCCTCCGTCGTTCCCGGCCCCGCCCGCGAAATCGCTCTGCGGACCGGACCCTCCGCCGTTCTTCCGGGGATCGCCGGTCTCCTCGACGCCCTCCTACGCGTGGATCACGTCGTGGGTCTCGGCGAAGTGGCACGCACTCGCGTGCGCGGTGCCGGGCCTGACCCGCAGCGGCGGCTCCTCGACGGCGCAGATCTCCTGGGCCTTCCAGCAGCGCGTACGGAACCGGCACCCCGACGGCGGACTGGCGGGAGACGGCGGGTCACCCTGGAGGATGATCCGCTCACGGCGCTCGCGCCCCTCGGGGTCGGGCACGGGAACGGCCGACAGCAGCGCCTGGGTGTAGGGGTGCGCGGGCCGGTCGTAGATCTCGGTGTCCTTCCCGATCTCCACCATCTTGCCCAGGTACATCACCCCCACCCGGTCGGAGATGTGCCGGACCACCGACAGGTCGTGGGCGATGAAGACGTACGCGAGGCCGAACTCGTCCTGCAGCCGCTCCAGCAGGTTCACGACCTGCGCCTGGATCGACACGTCGAGCGCGGAGACCGGCTCGTCGCAGACGATGATCTCCGGCTGGAGCGCGAGGCCGCGGGCGATCCCGATGCGCTGGCGCTGGCCGCCGGAGAACTGGTGCGGGTATCGGTTGATGTGGTCGGGATTGAGACCCACCACCTCAAGGAGCTCCTGGACCCTGCGGTGCCGGTCGCCCTTGGGAGCGACCTCACCGTGGATCTCGAACGGCTCGCCGACGATGTCGCCCACGGTCATCCGAGGGTTCAGCGAGGTGTACGGGTCCTGCATCACCATCTGGATGTTGCGGCGGGCCCGCTTGAGCTCGCCGCCCTTGGCGTCGGCGATCTCCCGGCCGTTGATCCTCACCGAGCCCGAGGTCGGCCGCTCCAGTGCCATCAGGAGCTTGGCCAGCGTGGACTTGCCGCACCCAGACTCGCCCACGATGCCGAGCGTCTCCCCCCGGCGCAGGTCGAAGGAGACCCCGTCGACGGCCCTGATCGCGCCGACCTGCCTGCGCAGGACGATGCCCTGGGTGAGCGGGAAGTGCTTGACCAGGTCGCGAACCTCAAGGATCGGCTCACCCGTGGCTGCCATCGAGGACCTCCCTCCAGTAGTGACACGCGCTGGCGCGCGTGGGGCCGATCTCGTACAGCGGGGGCACGTCGACGACGCAGTTGTCCTGACGGTACGGGCACCGAGGGTGGAAGGCGCAGCCCGTGGGCATGTCGAGCAGGTTCGGCGGCATGCCCTTGATGGCGTACAGCTCCTGGCCCTTCTGGTCGACCCGGGGAATCGAGTCGAGCAGGCCCTTGGCGTACGGGTGGGCGGGCCTGCGGTAGATGTCGTGTACGAGGGCGTTCTCCACGATCCGCCCGCCGTACATGACCGCGATCTTGTCGGCGACGTCGGCCACCACGCCGAGGTCGTGGGTGATCAGGATCAGGCCCATGTCGCTCTCGCGCCGCAGCTCGCCGAGGAGTTCCATGATCTGGGCCTGCACCGTCACGTCGAGGGCGGTGGTCGGCTCGTCGGCGATCAGCACCTCGGGGTCGAGCGCGATCGACATCGCGATCATGATGCGCTGGCGCATCCCCCCGGAGAACTGGTGGGGGTAGTCGTGCACCCGCTGCCTTGCGGCGGGGATGCGGACCCGGTCCATCAGCTCGATCGCCTTCTTGGTGGCGTCGCGCCTGGAGGCGCCCCGGTGCACCCGGAACATCTC
The DNA here is from genome assembly GCF_040635605.1 of Streptosporangium sp. NPDC006930. Classification (NCBI taxonomy): domain Bacteria; kingdom Bacillati; phylum Actinomycetota; class Actinomycetes; order Streptosporangiales; family Streptosporangiaceae; genus Streptosporangium; species Streptosporangium sp. NPDC006930. The sequence continues at coordinate 10,545 of NZ_JBEYID010000045.1, forward strand.
CCCGATCTGGTCGCCGACGGTGAACACCGGGTTCAGCGCGGAGAGCGCGTCCTGGAAGATCATCGCGATCCGCCGGCCGCGCACCTGGGCGCGGGCCTCCTCCGACAGGCCGAGCAGGTTCGTGCCCCGGAAGCGGATCTCGCCCCGGGTGACGCGGGCCGGCGGGGAGTCGAGGATGCCCATGATGGCCTGCGCGGTCACCGACTTGCCCGAGCCGGACTCGCCGAGCACGGCGAGCGTCTCCCCGGGGTTCAGCGAGCAGCCGACCCCGTTGACCGCCTTGACCACGCCCTGCCTGGTCACGAACTCCACGTGCAGGTCGTCGACGACGAGCAGCGGCTCGCCGCCCGGCGCCTGCCTGGAGGGCACCACCTGTGTCGAGGTCTTCTTCACGGCTCCCCCTTACCGCAGCTTCGGGTCGAGGGCGTCGCGGACCGCGTCGCCCAGCATGATGAAGGCGAGCACCGTCAGGCTCAGGAACAGCGCCGGGAAGAGCAGCGCCCACGGAGCCTCAAGGAAGCGCTCCCTCGCGTCGGAGATCATGAGTCCCCACGAGATGTCCGGCGAGCGCAGGCCCACGCCGAGGAAGGACAGACCTGCTTCGGCGGCGATGAAGTAGCCCAGGTTGATCGTGGCGACCACGATCACCGAGGCGATCGCGTTCGGCAGGATGTGCCGGAACATGATCCGCGACGCGGAGGCGCCGAGCGCCCTCGCCGCGAGCACGTAGTCCTGGCTCTTGGCGGTGATCACCGCCGCCCTCATGATCCTGTACGTCATCGGCCAGGTCAGCACGGCGAGCGCGAGCATGACGGTCCACACGTTGCCCGTGCGGAACACCGCCAGAATGAGCAGGGCGCCCAGGATCGACGGGATCGCGAAGAAGATCTCCGTGATCCGCGAGAGCAGGGTGTCCAGCGCGCCGCCGGTGAACCCGGCGAGCAGACCGAGCAGGCCGCCCACCAGCGCGGTGACGATCGTGGTGGCCAGGCCGACCACGATCGAGTTGCGGGCGCCGTAGACGGTGCGGGCGTAGATGTCGCAGCCCAGGTTGTCCGTACCGAACCAGTGGGCCTCGCTCATGCCCAGCCGGGCGTCGCCAAGCTGGCAGCTCCTGGCGTCGAACGGGTTCACCGAGGTGAACAGCGAGGGGAACGCCGCCATCACGACCAGGACGGCGATGAGGAGGGACGCCCCTATGAAGAGCGGGCGGCGGCGCAGGTCGTACCAGGCGTCGCCCCACAGGCTCGCGGTCTTGGGCGCCTTCGCGCCCCTGACTCCCCTGCGCGGTTTGCCGTGCTTGGGGCCCCCGGTCTTCCCTCCGGCCGGGACAAGGGTGTCACTCATAGCGGATCCTCGGGTCGAGCACGGCGTAGAGCAGGTCGACGACCAGGTTGGCCAGGATGTAGATCAGCACCAGGACGGTCACGATGCCGACGACCACGGGTTGCTCGCGCAGATATACGGAGCTGAACAGCTGCTGGCCGATCCCCGGCAGGTTGAAGATCGTCTCGGTGATCACCGCGCCGCCCATCAGTACGCCGAGATCGGCGCCCAAATAGGTGACGAGCGGGATCAGCGCATTGCGCAGCGCGTGCCGCCCGACGATCCTCCTGCGAGGCAGGCCCTTCGCGACCGCGGTGCGGATGTAGTCGGCGCGCAGGATCTCCACCAGGCTGTTCCTCGCGAGCCGGGTGAGGTAGGCGATCGACGTCCCCGCGAGCACGAAGCCGGGCAGCAGGTAGCTGCGCCAGCCCTCCGTCACGCCCGCGACGGGGAAGAGGTCGATCCCCGCCTGCTTGAGCTTCACCCCCAGCAGCAGCTGGAGCACGAAGCCGGTGACGAGGGTGGGGATGGAGATCAGCACCAGGGTGGAGGCGAGGATCATCGAGTCGCCGGCCCTGCCCTGGCGCAGCGCCGCGTACAGGCCGAGCCCCACGCCGATGACGGCCTCCATCACCAGGGCGGTCGCCGCCAGGTTGATGGTCACCTGGAACTTGCCCGCCATGATCTCGCCGACTCCGACACCGGCGAAGGTGGTGCCGAAGTCACCGCCGAACAGGCCGGTGATGTAGTACCAGTACTGCACCAGGAACGGATCGTTCAGGTGATACTGCTCGCGCAGGATGGCGACGATGTTGGGGTCTATGCGCTTCTCGCCGGCCAGCGCCGCGATGGGGTCGCCGGGCAGCGCGAAGACGATGGCGTAGATGAGCAGGGTGGCGCCCAGCAGCACCGGTATCGACTGGATCAGGCGCCTGAGGATGTAACGGCCCATTCGTGTCTCCCGTAGGTGCCCGGGACGATCTCGCTGACCGGCGGGTCGCGCGGTGCCGCGAGATCGTTCCGGGCGGCCGGTGGGGCAGGGCTCCCGCCCGCCCCCTCAGCCGTTCGTCAGCCGGTCTTCTCGACCTCGGCCCACTCGATCTGGTTGAGAAGGTTGATCTTGACGCCCTTGACATGCTGGGAGAACGCGGCGTTGGTCCGGTAGAAGTACACCGGAATGTAGGGAAGTTCCTTGATCAGGATGTCGTCGGCCTGCTGGTAGAACTTCAGGCCCTCCTCCTGCGTCGAGGCGGTGTCACCCTTGGACAGAAGCTCGTCGAACTCCTTGTTCGACCAGCCGGCGTAGTTGGAGCCGGTCTTGATCGCGACGGTGGAGAAGATCGGGGTCAGGTAGTTCTCCGCCGACGGGTAGTCGATCGCCCAGCCCATCCGGAACATGCCGCCGTAGGTCTTCTTGTCGAGCTCGTCGAGGATCGAGGCGAACTTCTCGAAGGGCTTCACCGTCACCTCGATGCCCAGGTTGGCGCGGAGGCTGTTCGCGACGGCCTCGATCCACTCCTTGTGCGGGCCGTCGGTGTTGTAGCCCAGCTCCAGCGTCTTGGGACCGTTGTTCTCCGCGTACTGCGCCTTGGCCTTGTCGGGGTCGTAGCCGCAGGCCGCGCAGGCGCCGGCGCGGTAGCCGTCGAGGAGGGGGTTGATGAAGTCGTCGGCCGGGGCGCGCGTGCCGGAGAAGACCTTCTCCGCGATGGTCTTGCGGTCGATGGCCATGGAGATGGCCTCGCGGACCTTCACGTTCGCGTACGTCTTGTTGTACTGCATCGGGAAGCCGATGTAGCCGACGCCGGCGTCCGCCTCGTCCATGTAGCGCTCGCCGAGCTCGGACTTCGCCCTCGCGATCGCCGACGGGGGCAGCGAGTCGTGGATGTCGAGGTTGCCCGCGGCCAGGTCGTTGAACGCGGTCTCCGGGCTCGTGTAGAGCTTGAACTGGAGCTTGGCGAACTTCGGCTTCGTCCCGGCGAAGGCGTCGTACCGGGTGAGGTCGATCGTCTGGTCGGTGCCCTTGTTGTAGGGCTTGTCGATCTGGAAGTAGCCCTGGCCGATCGGCTTCCTGGCGTACTCCTCGGTGATCTTACCGTCGGGGCCGAAGGCCGCCTTGGGCAGCGGGTAGAACGCCGTGTAGCCCAGCATCGTCTTGAACTGCGAGAACGGCTTGCCGAGAGTGACGGTGAAGGTGCTCTCGTCGACGACCTTGAGGCCCTTCATCTCCTTGGTGGAGACGGTCTGGCCCTCGCCGGGGTTCAGGTCGGCCCAGCCGTCGATCCGGCTGAAGAAGCCGTTGGCGCCCTGGACGTTGTCCTGGTTGGCGGCGTAGTTCCACGCGTCGACGTAGTTCTGCGCGATCAGCTTCTCGCCGTTGTGCCAGGTGTAGCCCGGCTTGAGCTTGATCGTCCACACCGTGTTGTCCGGCGACTCGATCGACTCGGCGACCTCGTCCACGACCTGCTTGTTCTCGTCGTAGCCGACCAGCGGGGCGAAGATGGCGGCGAGGACCTCGGAGCCTTCGGACTCGGTGGTGTCACCGGGATAGAAGAGCTTCTGCGGCTCACCGAGCTCCATCCGTACGGGCTGGTCGGCCCCTGCCGCCCCACCGTCCGGGGACGTCGAACCACCACACGCGGTCAGCGCGAGGGCGAGCAACGCGGCGCCGGCGGTGAACCGGGCACTCTTGGTAACACGCATTGCGGTAAATCCTCCCTTTGCAGGCTTGCGTCGACACTGAGCTCCGTGACCCCGAGCACCGCGAAGGAGGATCTTGTGGTCCCTGCTTCCCGCTGCCGTTGTCCGGGTGCTGACGCCACACCGATCGCTCGCGACTATCCCCTACTGCTCCACACCGACTTATATCTGTGATGTTGCAGTTCGGTCACGCATTGACTGACTCGATGTCATATGCCTGTCAACTCAACGAGACCAAGACCTCGGATGTACATGAAAACGACATCCAGGCACACGTAGGACGTGAACGGTCACGCCAAAATACCCCCGCGCCGACACTGATCGCATCCGTTGCCCTCCCATGACCCTGACCTGGGCCTGCGCTGACCTGACCGCGAAGGGCCAGGTCTCCCGCAGAAGAACCGCACAATTGCCCTGGAACCTGTTGCCCGGAGATCCCGTCCAATGTGTGCGGCGAACCCCCGCCGCAGGCACTTCATTCACTCGCATCCAATAGAGTCCTTGCCATGAGCCAGCCGGAATCCGCGATCGCGGACGCCCAGGCGGGCGGCCCGAGTAACGGCACCCCCGCCCAGGGGCAAGAGCCGCTGGCCAAGCTCGCCGCGCGTCACGGTCTTCGGCGTGCCATCGCACGCCCGAGTCTGCCCGTCTATCTGCGCCAACTGTGGGAACGACGCCACTTCATCACGACGTACGCCACCTCGCGCAACGTCTCGAAGTACAGCAACTCGGCCCTGGGCCAGCTGTGGCAGGTCCTCACCCCGTTGATGAACGCCGCCATCTACTTCCTGATGTTCGGCGTGATCCTGGGCGCGAGCAAGGGCATCCCCAACTACCCGGCCTTCCTCATCACCGGGATGTTCGTCTTCACCTACACGCAGCGCTCGGTGAGCAGCGGCGCGAAGGCGATCTCCGGCAACCTGTCGCTGATCCGGGCCCTGCACTTCCCGCGCGCCTCGCTCCCGCTCGCCTACACGATCCAGGAGTTCCAGCAGCTGCTCATCTCCATGGGCGTGCTGTTCGGGCTGGTGCTGATCACCGGTGAGAAGATCACCCTGCTGTGGCTGCTCATTCCGGTCGCCCTGGCGCTGCAGACCATGTTCAACGTCGGTGCGAGCCTGGTGCTCGCCAGGGTCGGCTCCACCGCCCGCGACCTGAACCAGCTGCTCCCCTTCATCATGCGCACCTGGCTCTACGCCTCCGGGGTCTTCTTCTCCATCGAGGACAGGGTCGTGGGCCCCAACGGCGCCGGCCTCCCCCAGTGGGTCGCCGACGTCATGTACTTCAACCCCGCCGCCGCGTACATCGAGCTCATGCGGGACCTGCTCATGCACACCCACCCGGCCCGTCCCTACATCTGGGCGGTCTGCGTATTCTGGGCGTTGTTCGCTCTGCTCGGCGGCTTCTGGTACTTCTGGCGAGCCGAGGAGAAGTACGGCCGTGGCTGAGTTGACCGAGGAGCTGTCCCGAGTGAAGGCCGAGGAGCCCGCCGTGCCGAGCACGGACGTCAGGGTGCACCCCAACCCGGAACCCGCCCCTGTCCCCGAGGGCGCCCCCACGGTCATCGTGGACGACCTGCACATCATCTACCGGGTGTACGGCGCGGCGAGCGACGTGGAGAAGGGCAACGCCGTCAACGCCCTCATGCGCCTCGTCAAGCGCCAGGGACGGCCGCAGATGAAGGAGGTGCACGCCGTGCGCGGCGTCTCCTTCGTGGCCCGCCACGGCGACGCCATCGGCATCGTCGGCCGCAACGGCTCCGGCAAGTCCACGCTGCTGCGCGCCATCGCCGGGCTGCTGCCCCCGCACTCCGGCGCCGTCTACACCGACGGCCAGCCCTCCCTCCTCGGCGTCAACGCCGCGCTGATGCGCGAGCTCACCGGCGAGCGCAACATCGTGCTCGGCTGCTACGCGATGGGCATGAACCCCAAGCAGGTCAAGGAGAAGTACGACGACATCGTCGACTTCTCCGGCATCGGGGAGTTCGTGCAGTTCCCCATGTCGACATACTCCTCGGGCATGGGCGCCAGGCTCCGTTTCGCCATCGCCTCGGCGAAGTCCCACGACGTGCTGCTCATCGACGAGGCCCTCGCCACCGGTGACCGCGAGTTCCGGCGCAAGAGCCAGGACCGCATCAAGAAGATGCGCGACGAGGCCGGCACCGTCTTCCTCGTCGCCCACAACCTCGACGTGATCGAGGAGACCTGCAACCGGGTCCTCTGGCTGCACAAGGGCAAGATCAAGATGGACGGCGACCCGAAGACGGTCCTCGCCGCCTACAACAAGGTCTGATCGCGCCCGCGACGGGAGCCCGATCACGCGGGTGATCGGACGAATCCGAGCCACGAGCTCGACCGGCGGCCTTCGACGACACCGGTCCGATCGACGATCACGCGCCCTTTGACCACGGGTCTCCGATCACGCGGTCTTCGATCACCGGGGCGTTGATCGCTACGCGGTCCGTGGGCAGGGCAGGATGAGAAGCGACCGACAAGACGCTTCCATCGGAGGTGAATCGTGTCCACGCGGCCACCGATTCCATATGACTTCCTGCCCCAGGTCCCCGCGCTGACCGTCGAGAGCGACGACGTCCGCGACGGTGAGCGCATGGCGGAGACCCACGTGTTCAACGACTGGGGCTCCACCGGCCAGAACGTCTCTCCCCACCTGCGCTGGTCCGGCGCTCCCGAGGGCACCCTCAGCTACGCCGTGACGTGCTTCGACCCCGACGCCCCCACCGGCAGCGGGTTCTGGCACTGGCTGCTGTTCGACATCCCGGCCGACGTGACCGAGCTGCCCGCCGGCGCGGGTGCCGGTGACGGCGGCGTGGGCGTGCACGGGCGCAACGACTACAGCCACAACGCCTACGGCGGCGCCGCACCGCCGCCCGGCGACCCGCACCGCTACATCTTCGCGGTGCACGCCCTCGACGTGGAGAAGCTCGGTGTCGGCGCCGACGCCCCGCCCGCCGTGGTCGGTTTCAACATCACCGCCCACACTCTGGCCCGCGGATACGTGACGCCCGAGTACCAGAACTAGCGATCCGGCACGTCCCCGGGCGGGACACGGGGGGCAATTGACTGACAGCGTGTTCGGTGTTCCGGTATGATTCGAACGTTGTTTCGATCCAAGGAAGCCGTCATGGAGTGGGGGCGCGCGATGCGAGAGCTGTCCACCGCGATCGACCACCTGTCCGTCGAGGACCCATCAGAGATTCCGCGTCTCCAGCTGACCGAGCAGCTCATCGAGCTGCACTGGCAGATGGCCAGACTCCAGGCCGAGATCGCCCGTCGCACCTCCGTACGAGGCCCGGGACGCTGAGCCGGCGGGGAGGCCGGGTCGGTGGCCACCGACCCGGCCTCCCCCCGTTTCGCCGGGCCTCCGCCGGCCAAGCCCCACGGGGCCACCTGGGCCCACCGGGAGGCGGGACAAGCCGCCGAGAGGACGGCGCCGAGGGCGGATCAGGCAGAGAGCCGCTGGGGGGCGGCGGTGGCGAGCTCGAAGGGGAAGCGGTCGGCGAAGGCCGGGCGCAGGTCGGTGAGCCACACGGCGTTCGGGTCGTACCTCGCGAAGAAGGGGCGCCCGACCAGCTCGGGATCGCGCGCCTGGATGAGGTGGAGCACGAAGACCTTCTGCCCCGCGACCTCGGCGACGCCGTCCAGGCAGACCTTGCCGGGCGTGGCGGACATCGACGGGCCCCGCACGGTGCGGCACAGCCCGGAAACGCTCGCGTAGGCGTCCCTGAAGATCTCATAAGCCCTCGCGAGCGGCACCGCGAAGTAGTCCTGCGGTCCGGTGTCGCGCTCGACGAACATGTAGTACGGGACCATGCCCATGGTGAGCTGCCTGCGCCACATGGCCGCCCAGGCCCCGGGGTCGTCGTTGATCGACCGGATCAGCGGCGCCTGCGTCCTGACGACCGCGCCGGTGGCGGTGATCCTCGCGACGGCGGCCTCGACGATCGGGAGTTCCAGCTCTCTGGGGTGCGAGAAGTGCGCCATGAAGGCCAGGTTCTTGCCCGCCTCGACCACGGAGGCGAACAGGCGGAGCGTGTCGTCGCTGTCGGGGTCGGAGACGAACCGCTGCGGCCAGTAGGCCAGTGACTTGGTGCCGATGCGGATGGATTCGAGCTGCTCGACGTCGAGCAGCGGCTCCAGGTAGCGGCGGAGCACCGGCTCACCCATGATCATGGGATCTCCGCCGGTGAACAGCACACTGGTCACCTCGGGGTGGTCCTTGAGATAGCGGAGGAGGGCGTCGACGTCGTCGGAGGCGAACTTCAGGTCGGGCTCCCCGATGAACTGTGCCCACCGGAAGCAGTAGGTGCAGTAGGCGTGGCACGTCTGCCCCTGCTTGGGGAAGAAGAGCACCGTCTCGGGGTATTTGTGCTGCATGCCGGGCACCGCCTCCCCTGCGACGCGCGGGACGTTGAGGTCGAGCTGCCCGGCGGGATGCGGGTTGAGCCCCGCCCTCACCTTGTTCGCGGCCGCCTGGATCTCCGCGTTCCCCGCCCCGGCCTCCAGGAGACCCGCCAGCCTGGTGACATCCGCCTCGGGCAGCATGTCCTCCTGGGGGAAGACCAGCCGATAGATGGGATCCTCGGGGATGGCGGACCAGTCGATGAGCTGATCCACCACGTAGGCATTGGTACGGAAGGGTAACACCGTGGCCACCGCTCTGATCCGGAGCCGCTCGGCGTCGTCCAGACCGCCTCTGCGCAGCAGGTCGTCGAGATGTTTCACGGTGTAGGCACGGAACCCACGCTTGGCGCCTTCGTTCAAGATCACCAGTCCTTCGCCGAGATTTTTGTCGCTGTCGCTGTAAACCTTGCCAGCCTTTCGCGCGTCACGTGCACGTTACATACACGACGTAAATCGACCTACGGTCGGTTCCATATCTAGGTAATTTCTTCTGCCGTGATGGATATCGCGATATATCTTGAATAGCCGTACACTCGCAGTCATGACGTCCTACGACCCCGTTCTGCGCGCCTCGGACGCCGACCGCGACCATGCATCCGCAGTGCTGAGTGAGGCATTCGCCGCCGGCCGCCTGACCAGCGTCGAGCACGCCGACCGCCTGGAAGCCGCCTACGCCGCCGTCACGATGAACGATCTCGCCCCCCTCACCCGCGACCTGCCCGACACCACCGCTCCCGCCCGCGTGGCCACCGCCGAGCGGCAGGAGGTCGCCGCCGTCTTCAGCAAGGTCGTGCGCGGCGGGCGCTGGATCGCCGGGCGGCACACCGCGCTGAGCGCCACCTTCGGCGCGCTGATCGTCGACCTGTCCGAGGCGGTTCTCCCCGGCAGGGAGATCACCCTTGAGGTCAACTCCTACTGCGGCAAGCTGATCGTCAGGGTCCCCCGCAACGCCCATGTCATCGACGAGGTCGACGCCCTGTTCGCCAAACGCGCCGTCTCCGGCGGCACGGGCGACGGAGAAGGGCCGGTCATCAGGGTTGTCGGCCGGGCCGCCTTCGGCAAGATCATTGTCTCGCGGGAGAGAAGCGACTGGAATCTCCCCGGCACTCCCTGATCGACCCGACGGACCGATCAGGTCCTGAACCCGCCTACGATGCGGACAAACCATCCCGCACGAGGTGACCGCTTGCCTGAGACCCATGCTCCCGGCGTCATGCCCATCGCCCTGGACGCGATGGGCGGCGACAACGCTCCCGACGAGATCGTGGCGGGAGCCGTGCGGGCGGTACGAGAGCACGGGATCTCCATCGTGCTCGTCGGCGCTCCCCGCCCCCTCGCCGAGGCGCTCTCCCAGCACGACGCGACCACCGAGATCCCGATCGTACGAGCCGAGGAGGCCCTCGCCATGGACGAGGGCGCGCTCGCCAGCCTGCGCCGCCCCCGCTCCAGCATCGCCGTCGCCTGCCACCTCGTACGGCGAGGCGACGCCTGCGCCGTGGTCTCCGCAGGCTCCACCGCCGGGATCGTGGCGACGGGAAAGCTCCGGCTGCGTGGCCAGCCGGGGGTGCTCAGGCCCGCCATCGCCGTCGCCCTGCCGACCAGGCCCACCCCGACCGTCCTGCTGGACGCCGGGGCGAACGCCGAGGTCAAGCCGGAAATGCTGGTGCAGTTCGCCCACCTCGGCGCCGCCTACGCGGAAACCGCCCTGGGCATCGAGAGCCCCAGGGTCGGCCTGCTCACCATCGGCAGCGAACCGGAGAAGGGCAACAAGCTCGTCAAGCGAGCCCACGAGCTGCTGTCGGCGGCCCCCGGCCTCGACTTCGCGGGCAACATCGAGGGGCACGACCTGCTCACCCGCACCGTGAACGTCATCGTCACCGACGGCTTCACCGGCAACGTGGCACTCAAGACCATGGAGGGCAGCGTCCGCTACGCCTTCTCGGAGCTCCGCGAGACGATCAACGAGAGCCGGACGGCCAGGGTGGGCGGCCTGTTGCAGAGGAGGCGCATCAGGGAGCTCTACCGGCGGCTCGACCCCGAGGTCCACGGCGGAGCCGTACTTCTCGGCCTGAACGGCACCGTGGTCATCGCGCACGGCGCCTCGCAGGCGAAGGGAGTGAGCGCGGCCTGCGTGCTCGCGGCCACGCTGGCCCGGGAGGGCGTGGTCAACCGCATCGGCGAGCGCCTCGCCTCAGCCCCCCGCCCGCACCGCCTCTGGGGACACCCACGCGTGCTGCCGTCTCCGGTGCCCCCCACCCACGGCACCGTCTCCGGTGACACCCAGGCATGACACCGTCTCCGGTGACACCCGCGCCCGGCAACCGCAGCCTCTCCGGCGACACCCGGACGGCCCCGCGCACACGGCCATCCGGCGACACCTACGCCGGTCCCATCCGCCACACCGACATCCGCACCGAATCCCCAGCAAGACACCGGCTCAGATGACACCCGCGCACGAGCCGCCTACCTGGGGTGATATTTCCGATGTATCTGCACACACCTTCCACCGAATTTTCCGGCCCCGCGTACCCTGAGTCCCAGTCGATCGGGCGGGGGACTGGGTGGAGCAGGTGGCGGAGCGGGGACTGACCTCGGCCGAGGTCGCCGAGCGGGTGGCCGCGGGGCAGGTCAACGACGTCAGGCGCAGGTCGAGCAGGTCCGTCTCGGCGATCCTCAGATCCAACGTCCTCACCCTTTTCAACGGGGTGATCGGGGCCCTCTGGGTGTTGATCATGATCTTCGGGGAGTGGCAGGACGGCCTCTTCGGACTGGTGATCGTGGCCAACGCGGGCATCGGCATCATCCAGGAGCTCCGCGCCAAGCGCACCCTCGACCGGCTCGCCATCGTCAACGAGTCCCCGGTCAAGGTCCGCAGGGACGGCGTCGACACCGACATCCCGCCCCAGCGGGTCGTACTCGGCGACCTCGTCCTGCTCCGCCCCGGCGACCAGCTGCTCGTCGACGGCGAGGTGGTGGACGCCGACGGGCTGGAGGTCGACGAGTCACTGCTGACCGGCGAGGCCGACCCGGTGCACAAGCGTCCCGGCGACCCCGGCGACCCCGGCGACCCCGGCGACCCCGGCGACCCCGGCGACGAGGTCCTCTCCGGCAGCTTCGTGGTCGCCGGGAGAGGCGCCTACGTCGCGACCAGAGTCGGCCGCGACGCCTATGCGGCCAGACTCGCCGAGGAGGCCAGCGCGTTCAGCCTGTCCCACTCGGAGCTGCGCGAAGGCGTGACGCGATTCATCAAGTACGTCACCTGGCTGGTCATCCCGATCGGCGCCCTGCTCACCTGGAGCCAGGTCAGCAGGCAGACGAGTGTCGGCGAGGCCGTCACCGGCACGGTCGCGGGTATCGTCACCATGATCCCCGAGGGCCTGGTCCTGATGACCAGCATCGCCTTCGCCGTCGGCGTGATCCGGCTGGGCAGGCGCCGCTGCCTGGTCCAGGAACTGCCCGCGATCGAGATCCTGGCCCGGGTCGACACGCTCTGCCTCGACAAGACCGGCACCCTCACCTCGGGCGGGATGGAACTCGACGAGATCCGCCCGCTCCGCGACGACCTGCCCGTGCACGAGGCACTCGCCGCGCTGGCCAACATCGATCCCCACCCCAACCCCACCGCCCTCGCCGTCCAGGCCCGATACCCCGACTCCCCCGACTGGACCGCCCTCACCAAGGTCCCCTTCTCCTCGGCCCGCAAGTGGAGCGGAGCCGAATTCGACAGCCACGGCGGCTGGGTCCTGGGCGCCCCCGACGTCCTCCTGCCGCCCGGCAGCCCGGCGTACGAGGAGGCGGGGGCGCTCGCCGCCACCGGCCTGCGGGTGCTCGCCCTGTGCCGGGTCGCCTCGCTGCGCGACCCCGACGACCTCGGCACCGTCGAGGCCGCGGCCGTCGTCGTGCTCAAGCAGCGGATCCGCCCCGACGCGGCCGAGACCCTCGCCTACTTCGCCGAGCAGCGCGTCGCCCTCAAGGTCATCTCCGGCGACAACCCGGAGTCGGTGTCGGCGATCGTCACCTCTCTGGGCATTCCCGGTGGGGAGCGCGCGGTGGACGCCCGCACCCTGCCGGACGACGACCCCGAGAAGCTCGCCGAGATCATGGAGACCCACACCGTCTTCGGCAGGGTCAGCCCGCACCAGAAGCGGCTGTTCGTCGGCGCGCTCCAGTCGCGCGGGCACACGGTCGCGATGACCGGCGACGGCGTGAACGACGTGCTCGCGCTCAAGGACGCCGACCTCGGCGTGGCGATGGGCTCCGGCAGCGGCGCCACCCGGGCGGTCGCCCAGATCGTGCTGATGGACGACGGCTTCGCCGGTCTCCCCTCCGTGGTGGGCGAGGGCCGCCGGGTGCTGGCCAACATCGAGCGGGTCTCCGGGCTCTTCCTGACCAAGACCTTCTACGCGATCGTGCTCTCCCTGCTCACCGGGGTCATCGGGCTCGCGTTCCCGTTCGCTCCCCGGCACTCCACGCTCATCAACGCGCTGACGATCGGCATCCCCGCCTTCTTCCTCGCGCTCGCACCGAGCAACGAGCGCGCCAGAAGCGGCTTCGTACCCCGCGTCCTGCGCCTGGCGGTCCCCGCCGGGATCGTCTGCGCCACCGCCGTCTACCTGTCGTACTGGATCGCCCAGAGCGGGTCCTCCACCCTGGAGGAGAGCCGCACCTCGGCGGTGATCACGCTGTTCGTGGCCGCCTGGTGGGTGCTGGCCCTGGTCGCCCGCCCCTACGTGTGGTGGCGGGTCGCGCTCGTGGCCTCCATGGCCGGGATGTTCGCGCTCGCCCTCACCATCCCGTTCGTCCGCGAGTTCTTCGCGCTCACCATCGCGAGCCCTGCCGCCGGTCTCACCGCGGCCGGACTCGGCGTCGCCGCCGGGGCCGTGCTGACGGGCGTCTTCATGATCACTCGATCCCGTCGAAGCGCGCCGATCCAGGGTGATATCCAATCTGTTCAGGACCGGCCAGCCGATACCCTTAGGGCATGACCGACCCGCAGCTCGCACTGACCGAGCGCGTCCAGCAGGCACTGGCCGCCGCCTTCGGTGCGGAATACTCCGAAGCAGACCCGCTGATCCGCCCCTCGCAGTTCGCCGACTACCAGGCGAACGTGGCGATGAGCCTGAGCAAGCGACTGCGAAGGGCCCCGCGGGAGGTCGCCCAGGAGATCGCCGAGCACCTCACCGGCCGGGCAGGAGACGCCCAGGACGACCCGTTCCCCGGCAGCGTCGAGGTGAGCGGCCCCGGTTTCCTCAACCTCACCCTCTCCGACGAATGGATCGCGGCGCGGGCCTCCGAGATCCTCGCCGACCCGCGCGTCGGCGTGGGCCTGTCCAGCCCGCCGCAGACCATCGTGATCGACTACTCCGCGCCCAACGCGGCCAAGGAGATGCACGTCGGCCACCTGCGCACGACGATCGTGGGTGACGCGCTCGCCCGGGTCCACGAGCACCTGGGCAACAAGGTCATCCGGCAGAACCACCTCGGCGACTGGGGCACGCCGTTCGGCATGCTCATCGAGCACCTCCTCGACATCGGCGAGGAGGCCGCCGTCGCCCAGCTGGAGGCCGGGGAGGGCAACGCCTACTACCAGGCGGCCCGCCTGAAGTTCGACACCGACCCCGAGTTCAACGCGCGCGCCCGCGCGCGGGTCATCACCCTGCAGGCCGAGGAGCCGGAGACGATGCGCCTGTGGCGCATCTTCATGGACGCCACGCTCCGCTACTTCAACAAGGTCTACGTCCAGCTCGGTGTGACGCTGACCGACGACGACATCGCCGGCGAGAGCATGTACAAGCACGTGCTCGCCCAGGTCTGCGACGAATTGCAGGAGCGCGGCGTCGCCGTCCTCAGCGACGGCGCGCTCTGCGTCTTCCCGCCCGGTTACACCGGCCGCGAGGGTCAGCCGCTGCCCCTGATGATCCGCAAGAGCGACGGCGGGTACGGCTACGGCACTACCGACATGGCCACGATCCGCTACCGGGTCCAGGACCTCAAGGTCGACCGCATCCTCTACGTGATCGGCGCGACCCAGTCGCTGCACATGTCGTTGGTGTTCGACTCGGCCAGGATGGCGGGCTGGCTGCCCGACCACGTCAGGGCCGAGCACATCCAGATCGGCAGCGTGCTGGGCTCCGACGGCAAGATGTTCAAGACCAGGAGCGGTAAGTCCATCAAGCTCGTGGAGCTGCTCGACGAGGCCGAGACCAGGGCCGCCGAGGTGCTCAGGGACAGCGACTACACCGACGCCGAGCGCACGAGGATCGCGCACGACGTCGGCATGGGCGCGGTCAAGTACGCCGACCTGTCGGTCAGCCACGACAGCGAGTACGTCTTCGACTTCGACCGCATGCTCGCCCTCACCGGCAACACCGGCCCCTACCTGCAGTACGCCCAGGCCCGCATCCGCTCCATCTTCCGCAGGGGCGGGGTGGACCCGGCCGAAGCCACCGGCCCGATCGTGCTCGGCCATCCGGCCGAGCGTGCCCTGGCGCTGCAGCTCCTCGGGTTCGGCTCGGTCGTCGAGGAGATGGCGGAGAACTCGGCGCCGCACAAGACGGCCTCCTACCTCTTCGACACCGCGAGCGCCTTCACCACGTTCTTCGAGAACTGCCCGGTGCTGAGGGAGGACGTCGAGCCGGCCGTCCGCGCCTCACGGCTCGCCCTGTGTGCACTGACCCTGAAGGTCATGGAGACCGGCCTGAGCCTTCTTGGCGTCCCGGTGCCCGAGCGCATGTAACCTGTCCACCAGATGATCGTCTTTATTGAGAAAGTGAAGGCGATCATCTGGCAAAGTCATGTTCGGCGCGCCTCCCTGCGGGGATATCCGAAGCGCAATACGCTGGCGCGGTCATCGGTCACAACTTCGAGGAGCTCTCTGCCTTGAGCACGGACCTGACCGCGAACCTGAGCACGGACACCGCGAACTCCAGCACCGCCCCGGCCGCTGACCCGAGCGCGGACACCGCGAACCCCGGCACCGACCTGACCGCGGATCTGAACACGGACACCGCGAACCCCGGCACCGACCTGACCGCGGGCCTGAGCAGGGACACCGCGAACCTTGGCACCGGGTTGGGAACGACTTCAGGCATCGACTCGCTCCTCACCGATCTGGCCACCGGCATCGTGCCCCTCGGGATGCCGGTGGACTTCGAGACCGCCTCCGATCACTGGCTCGCCCCGGCCGTCGAGGCGCTCGTGCTGATCACGCGTGGCGAGGAGTCGCTCGAACCCCTCGCCCGCGCCGCGCAACGCGACGAGCAGCGGACCGCCCTCTTCCTCTGCCTCGCCCTCGCCGTGGCCGGCCAGGGCGACCGCATCCACGCCTCATGGCTCGGCACCGCCTTCGGGGAGCTCTCCCTGGAACGCCCGGTGACCCACGGCCAGCGGGCGCTCTGGCTCGCCGCCGCCCGGGGGGCGTACGGCCCGGCGGGCAAGATCTTCGTTCTCCGCAAGCTCGACGCGATGACCGCCTCTCCCGTGTCCGAGCCAGACCGGTGGCTGCGTGCGCTCATCCCCGACGAGCCCTCCGCGGCCGTGTCACCGGCTCTGGCCGATTTCGAGGAGCTCGCCGGGCTTCCCGAGCTGGCCGACCCCGTACACGCCGCCGCCCGGCTCACCCACCTGCTCGACCGCTGCACCGAGATCACCTCGGCCCGCGAAAGCAGGGGCGATGGCACCGTCGTCACCGAGAAGACGAGTTCCGTGAGCGGTCCCACGAGCGGTTCCGCGGCCCGGCCTGACGGTGACACCGTCGGCGAGGCGCCCGGCCCTACGGGGGGAGCGAGCCGCGACCTGGGCGATCTCGCGTTCGTCACCGCCGCGCAGACGGACCGTTCAAGCGAGGCGACCGTCGTGTGGAGCCAGGACGAGCCGCTGACCGTGCTCCGCCGGCTGGCCGGTGCGGACGCCCCGGAACGGCCGATGAGGTCGCTCACCGAGCACCTGCTCGGCGACCTGCGCCCCGGCTCCCACCCCTCTCTGGCCGCGATCGCGCTGCACGTGGCCGCGCCCATCGTGCGGACGGCGGGTGAGAGCCTCGCCGAGGCCACCCGCGCCGAGGCCCCCGAGTCGGTCACCATACCGATCCTCGGCTACCGTGTGATGCTCAGGCCCGAGGGCCCTGATCCCGAGTCGCTGGGTGCCGCCGAGGAGCGGATCACCACCGAGGGCGCTCCGGCCCGCGGCCGCCCCTGGGCCGCCTACGCACTGCTCGCCCTCGCTCCGGTGATCCTGGTGGTCGCGCTCGTCCTCCCCGTCCTCCCTCTCGCGCTGCTCGCACTCCTGCCGGCCGCCGGAGGCGCCTACAGACTGTGGCGTAGGCGGCAGCGTGAGCGAGCCCACGCGGAATACGTCGTCACGCGGCTCTCCGAGCTCAGAGAACTCGCCCAGGGCGCGGTGTGGGCACTGCACGAGTACGCCCACGAGTCGGAGGGCCGGATCAAGACGGCGACCTCCGACCTGGCCGAACTCATCCGCCTGCTCCGCAGGGGTCCTCGGGCGGGCTGACCGCCCGCGATATGCGGGCGGCAGCCTCGATGTCAGCCGTTGGTGATCTCCACCTCGGCCGGAGCCAGCAGAAAGACCTTCTCCGCGATCCGCTCGATGCGCCCCTCGCAGCCGTACGCCAGCCCGGCGACGAAGTCGACCATGCGGGTGGCCTCGGCGGTGCTCATCCCGCTCACGTCCATGATGACGGTCTGACCTTCGCGGAAGTGCTGCCCGATGACCGGTGCGTCGTTGTACTTCATCGGTGTCAGCATCACGATCCGCGAGGGCTCGTTCATCGCGCGCCAGCGCTTGGCTGCGCGCTCCGAGGCAGACTGCCAGTCTTCCTCTTCGCCCTCGATCTCGTCCCCGTAGTCGTAGGACTCGTCATAATGCTCGGCCCCGCCCAGGCCAAGGTAGCTCGCCACCTTGCGCACTGCCCCCATCGGCTCGTCCTTTCGCCAGGACCACGCCGTGCCCGGCCTGTCCCTACACCTTGGACGGTAACCGACGACATGAAGTTCGCCACGCGACACGCCCAGCGCTTATTTCCATTTTGTACGGCTACCGCACTGGTCTGATCTACGACTTTGCCCGATCCCCTGACCTAACTTCAACCGATATCTCCAGCGCCGCTAGCATCGCGTCATGCTCATCTACACGGTCGATTCGTTTACCGATGAATTTTTCAAGGGTAACCCCGCCGGGGTCTGCATACTCAGCGATCCGGTTCCTGACGCCTGGATGCAGTCCGTAGCGGCGGAGATGAGGCACTCCGAGACAGCCTTCCTGCTTGGAGCCGAGGACGGCGGACCGTACCAGCTCCGATGGTTCACGCCGGTGACCGAGGTCACCCTGTGTGGGCATGCGACCCTGGCCGTGGCGCATGTGCTGTATTCCACGGGAACGGTCCCAGAAACCCTCGAATTCTCAACGAAGAGCGGAATCCTGTCCGTGACCAGGGATAAATCCGGTTTAATCCACATGGATTTCCCGGCAAAGGTACTCCAAGCGACACCCCCTCCAGAGGGACTGATCGATGCGCTGGGACTTAAACCTGTTTGGACAGGAAAAAATGTTTGGGACTACCTCGTGGAGGTCGAGTCCGAGGAGGCCGTGCTCGCCGCCGCCCCTGACTTCCGGGCGCTGGAGGCCGTCGACGCACGAGGAGTCATCGTGACGGCTCGGGCCTCGCGTCCGGGCGCCGACTACGTGTCCCGGTTCTTCGCTCCCACGGCCGGAGTTCCCGAGGACCCGGTGACGGGGTCCGCCCACTGCGCCCTCGCGCCGTACTGGTCGGCCAAGCTCGGTTCCGACAGCCTGGTGGGTGCCCAGCTGTCAGAGCGTGGGGGCGTGGTCCGCACGACCGTGCGAGGAGACCGGGTCGAACTCGCGGGAAACGCGGTGACCGTTCTTTCCGGCGAGCTCCACGTCTAGGGTTGTGCGTCGAGGGTTTCGTCGTGCCCAGGCCGATCCGGTGACCACCGTCAGAACGTGACGCCCGTGAAGCGAAAAGGGCTTCCGTCTCACGGCGAGCCCCTTCCCCTCACAAAGGCCCGGGAGCTCCCCTGGAGCCCTTGCTCCTACGCGTCTGCCGGCCCCGGCCTTCAACGCCCGGAAGTCCGGGACACCGCTGGGCCACCCGGGAGCGCCGCTGAAAAAAAGGGGGGCCGTGAAAGCACGAAAGGGCCCCCACCACATGGTGGGAGCCCTTTTCGTAAAAGATTGTCCGGCGGTGACC
>NZ_JBEYID010000046.1:0-20965 GCF_040635605.1 Streptosporangium sp. NPDC006930
AGCTCCAGCGGGTACTTTCGCTTCCCCATAATCGAGACCTTTCCCATGATCCGTGGACCATGATCTAAAGCCTCCGGAAAAACGGGGGAAGCTCACGGACGTGGCGATCGTTATCTGGGGTTGGTAGCACCTTCTCGCAGGTCAGAGCGTGATGATCTTTTCAGGCACGTAAGGCATGCTGGCTGGCGCTTGAAGGCACGTTGCCTCGCAGGCGGGTTCCGGTGTTCGGTCGAGCTCGCGCAGATCGCGCTCGCTGGTCAGGTAGGCGGTGTGCAGACTCGGGCCTCGGCGGGCCTGGCCGAGTGCTGGCCGACGGATTCGTGTGGACGTTCGCGGTCGTCGACTCCGTTGCACCCAAGCAGAGCTGACGGCGGAGTTCGCGGCCTTGGAGGTCAGGCGGGTGGGCGGCCTTCGAGAGGGTTGGCGGCGATCCGCCCCGCGACGTCGTTCCTGACCGATGCGGCGGCGCTGTCCGGCTTTTCATCTGGTCGTCAGGTCTCGATGTCCGAGCTTGGCCGCATGCCGGCGGTGGTACCCGATGCGGGGGTCACGCTGATCAAACCCGCGCCGTTGCGCCCAGCCGATAGCCCTACCTTGGCGGATCGTTGACCTTGAGCTTGTCTCCCGTGTTGGAGACGAAGACGACCAGCAGCTTCGCCGGTTGCGTCCGGCTGGTGTTCTCCGTGAGCACATGGTGGGCGCCCGGCTGCTCAACCCAGTTCTCGCCTTGGCGGTACGTACGCACCGGCTCGCCACCGAGCCGGCTGCGCACAATGCCCTCGAGTACGTAGGCGTAGACGAAAGCCTTGCCGTGCCGATGTGGCACCGCGCGTGCGGCGGGCGGGAAGTTCACGATCGCCGAGGTGAACGTCTTGCCCTTGACATTTGGAAGCGCCTGTTCCAAGAGAGGCGATAGCGTCTCGGACGGTGGCTGCGAAACCGTGGCGGCCACTGGCACCTGGCCGGTCGCAGGCTCTGCTGTGGGCGCGCATGCGACGGACGCGGCCACCATGCCGGCAGCCAGAAGGCTACCGGCAAACCGTACTCGGATCATGACCTCTCTCCTATCCTGCGTGCACCTTTCAGGCGCACCGGGTGATCGCGAGGCGTCCCGTATTCCGCCCCCACACAGCCGAAGTGGTTCACCTGGGGATGGGGCTCGGTCAGGAGGAGTGATGATTATGCTGTCCAGGCATTTCGGAGCCTAACCACGGGCGAATTCAAGCCTTGGCGATGCTCTGCTCAAATGCAGCCGATACAACGTCGCCGGCAACTGAGCCAGCCTGCCGGCTATTCGCCTTCCGTGACCCGGATGATCGTCTTGCCGGGAGTGCGCTGGGCGGGCGCGAACGCGGAGGGCGCCTCGGAGAGCGTCCGCATGGCCCCGACGATCGGGCGGAGCCGTCCGTCCCGGACCCGCCGTGCCAGGTCCGCGAGCCGGGCACGATCGGACTCGACGACGAAGAAGATTGCCTGCCCGTCACGGGGCCGGACCGTGGGTGGCGAGACGATGGTGACGAGCGTGCCGCCGGTGCGCACCAGCGCGGCCGAACGATTCAGGATGTCACCGCCGATCACGTCGAACACCACGTCGACCTGACCGGCATCTTCAAGGGGATCGGCCTGCAGGTCTAAAAAGGCATCCACGCCGAGGCCGAGTGCTGTGTCCCTGTCGCCGGCCCTGCCGGTGCCGATCACTCGGGCTCCTGCCTCGCGTGCGAGCTGCACCGCGATAGAACCGACACCGCCCGCGATGCCGTGGATCAGGACGGTCTGGCCGGCAGCTAGGCGGCCGTGATCGAACAGGCCCTGCCACGCGGTCAGTCCTGAGATCGGCAGTGCGGCGGCCACGGTGTGGTCGACGTCGGCCGGCAGCGGCGCGAGGTTGCGGGCTTCCACCGCCACGTACTCAGCCAGCGAGCCGTTGCGGGTCCAGTCGGTCAGCCCGAACACCCGCTGGCCGACGGTCAGGCCGGTTGTTCCGTATCCCAGCTCGACGACGATACCCGACACCTCATGCCCGGGCACACTGGGCGTCCGGTCGTGGCCGGCGCGATCGGACCACGTTCCCGGCCAGTTGAGCTCTCCGGGGGTGAACCCTGCGGCATGCACCCGGACGACGACGTCGTTCTCGGCGGCGTGCGGGTATGGCTCTTCCGTCAGGGAAAGCCCGGCCAGACCGGCAGCGCGGTCTCGAACGGTGATGGCTTGCATGACGGGTCCTCGCTCGTGGTGGAGATATCGAACAGGACGAACGTACAGGCGTTCTCCTCCAGGACGTGCCCCTGCCACGATGTAACGCGCGGATCTGTTCTCAGAAGTGCTGAGCTGGGGTTTCACCCCTGCGTGTGGGTGTCGGAAGTCGTGGGGTTGGGGCTGCGTTCGTGAAGAGGGCGCCGAGGTGGGCCCTTCTCATGCCGGACCGCCTGCGGGCAGCCACCGCCCGCTCAAACCGGTAGTACCGAGGCAGCGTACCTGACATGACTGACATGCCTGAAGACCCCTGAATACTGGTGAGGCAAGTACGCGCCAACCTTACTTACCTGACATGACTGACTACTTGGAGTCACCTAAGATAGTGGGGCTTTCGGAACTCGCGCGTGCGGGGGCAAGGGGCGTGATCGTCGCGGCCCGAAGTATGGCCGTCGGCTCCGCGGCCCTCAAGGCCACGACCTTCGCTGCGCTCAGCTCGTGGCCTTGACCGCCGTCCCTCACGCTCGCGCAGGTCGGCCAGGATGACGTCCAGCACCGCCGGATCGGTTTCGTCCAAGCCCAGGGCGACGTTTTTCCGGGCGAGATCCGCTGCGGCGACTGCGATGAGATCGGGCGATATGCGAGCCGCCCACAAGGCCTCGGAGTCCTGTTCGTTCGTCATGATGTCCCTTACTCCCACCTTACGAGCGGTACAGAAGGACGGACTGGTCAGGGGCGGAACTGCCAAGCGCCACGAGAGTGTCAGTGGGGTCTGCCATGAGACTGTCAGTGATGCCGGTCACATCGTGTCGTACCGTTTAGCCCACCGTCACCGGATAGTTTCACGGACTACCTATCTGAGACGACGTCGCCGCAGGTCGCGTCGCCACCGACCGACGACGAGACGTGTCTCGTTGAGCGTTCCCCTAACGGACACCTCCAGAGGAGGTGAAACGGCCCGGCTCGGGAGGGCCGCGCGATGTTCGGCATGCTGTCGGTCCTGGCCGAGCTGCAACGCGAGCTGGTCGTGGCCAACACGATGGACGGCCTGACCTCAGCCCGCGCCCGCGGCCGGGTCGGCGGACGCCGGCCTAAGCTCACCGCCGACCAGGTCACCCTCGCCCCAGGACCTGTACGACACGCGGGACAAGACCGTCCAGCAGATCGCGGACTTGTTCGGAGTGCCGCGCTCGACGGTGTACGGGCACCTGAAGAGCGACGCCGTACGCCGCCAGCCGAAGAAGCCCCCGGAGAGGGCGTAGGCGGGACGCGGGGTCAGCCAGTCGACCCGCTCGGGGTCGGTCTTGGCAGGGGTCCGAGGCCGAACTGTTGGGAAGATGCGGAAATCGGGATGTAAGAAAGCCTTCCTTCGGACCACTTGCTCTATGAACGTTTGTCCCCGACCGAAGGAACCGGCTTGCCAAACCCCCATGAGCGCTTCACCTCGCTCTACAGCACCTACCAAGCGAGGGTGTACGGCTATGCGGCAAGTCGCGCCGGACATCAACTCGCGGAGGAAGTGGTCAGCGAGACCTTCCTGGTGGCCTGGCGGCGTCTGGACAGCATCCCCGACCACGCGCCGTTACCTTGGCTCCTCCGCGTCGCTCGCAACATTCTGCGCGACAACTACCGGCAGGTTGCACGGCGCGAATCTCTGGAAGCCGAACTGCGAACGTGGATGGAAGAGGCGGCCACCGACGTGGGCGAGCACGCCACCGAGCGCGTCGCTGTACTCCGCGCCCTAGCCGGCTTGTCTGAGGCAGACAAAGAGATCCTGACCCTGACCACCTGGCATGGCCTATCCACCACGGAAGCGGCCGAGGTACTCGG
The DNA here is from genome assembly GCF_040635605.1 of Streptosporangium sp. NPDC006930. Classification (NCBI taxonomy): domain Bacteria; kingdom Bacillati; phylum Actinomycetota; class Actinomycetes; order Streptosporangiales; family Streptosporangiaceae; genus Streptosporangium; species Streptosporangium sp. NPDC006930. The sequence goes on from NZ_JBEYID010000046.1 coordinate 4,024, forward strand.
CTGCACCAAGGCCGCCTTCTTCGTCCGCTTGCATCGAGCGCGCCGCCGACTGCAGTCGGCGATCGAAGCCACCGGTACCACATCCCGAAAGCCCGTGACCGTTCCAGGAAGGAAACTGCGATGAGCCGCAAGCCCGATGCGATGGACCTGCTAGCCATGGCCCGCCCGGCTTCGCTGGACCGCGGATCACGCATCTCCGCTGACGACATGCTGTTCATGGCCACCGCCGAGGCACCACCAGAACCCTCGCGCAGGCCATCGCGCCCGAGACGGACCCTGCTGGCGGCCCCGGCCTCGCGGACCCGGTCCCGCCTGTGGGTCCTGTGGGCGCCGCTGTCCACGGCCGCGATCGTGGCCCTGGTCTTCGCGCTGGTGACGAACCTGGCATCGGCCCCTGCCGTGCTCAGTCCGACGAGGACCAACCAGGAGCTGTTCGACCTGGCCGACAGGATCGAGAGACTCCCCGCAGAGAGCGGCGCCTACTGGCGCGAGGTGAGGATCGACGGCAGCCACCTGTCTACCGGTGGCTACAGGCTCGTGGTGGTCGGCCGCCGCGAGACCTGGCAGCCGCGCGATCCCGCTGATCTGGTGCTCACGCAGGTGTGGCGGCAGGACAGCGCCCGCCCGGCCACGGCCGAGGACGAGCGCGCCTGGCGGGCGGCGGGAGCTCCCGCCCGGGTCAAGGGGCACTGTGAGACCAGCGGGCCGTGCGATTCGGTTCTGGTCGCCAACGAGCCGAAGGACTGCAGGTACACCTTGAGAATGGATCCCACGGGAAACTATCCCAACACCACGGTCAGCGAGTTCACCATGGCCGATCTGGCGGCGATCCCCACCGATCCGGCCGAGCTTGTGAAGCAGCTCCGTGCCTACCACGAGATCTGGAACGGCCGTGGTTTCACGCAGCCCTTCGAGAAGTTCCTACCGACCACCGCGAACCTCCTGGGCATGCCGCTCAGCCCTGCCCAGCGCGCCGCGATCATCCGCGTCCTGGCCGGTCTGCCGACCACCAAGGTCATGGGCACAGTGACGGATCCGCTTGGTAGAAGGGGCATATCCGTGGACTTCGGCGGGGCGGGAGGCTCCCTGGTGTACTCCAACAAACCACGCAAGGAGCTGCCGGTCTACTACAGGCAGATCCTCGACCCAGGGACGGGCGAGACGCTCTCCGGCGTCTCCTACGCGGCCCGCACCGCTCTGGGAGCGACCAAGGATGAGGCCATGGGCTACCAAGCCCGCGGCCCCGAGTCGGGCTGGACCGGGCCGCCGGCTTCTCCACCGAAGGGGTGCAAGAAGGGGAAGTGAAAGGGTGCCCCGGCGGCGATGAGCGCGCGGCCGGGGTCCGCACGGTAGACGACTCAGCTGACAGACGCGTTCAAGTAGTTCTGGATCTCTGCAGGGATGACAACGGCGCTCACGTGGCCCCCCGCATGGATCAGGTGGCCTGCTGGACTTCCAGGCCCGAGACTGGCCCGAGGTCGAGCTGTTTGCTCATGTCGAGCTCGAACTTGCCGTACAGGTTCAGATGGGACCAGAACAGAGCCGACAGGGCGCGCCGGTCGGCGTCGGTGAGCTTCTTTCGCCAGTGCGGCTCGGCGAGGACGATCTGCACCATCCTGGTGTTCAGGTAGACGATCGCGGCCTGGACCAGGTGAAGGGCCAGCGCGGAGACCTCGACGTGCTCACGGTCGTCGCCGGTCAGATCACCGGTCTTGCCGTAGAAGATGTCCTTGTTGGCCGAGTTCCAGTTCTCCACCACGTTGAGGCCCTCGTGGATCTCGTGCCGCAGCTCCTCCTCGGCCAGGTAGTCGCAGATGAAGACGGTGCGGATCACCCGGCCGAGTTCCTCGATGGCCCGGTAGGTGGGGTGCTTGGGGCCGCCGCGGGTGAAGCGGCGCAGCATCTGATGGGCCTCGGCGGTGCCGAGGCGCAGCGCCGTCGCGTACTTGATCATCTGGTCGTACTGGTTGGCGATCAATTCCCAGTCGACGGTCTTGTCTGACAGGACGCCCTCCAGCTGCGGCCAGGCCTCGCCCTCGGTCAGGCCGGCCGGTACAGGCGGGCCGAGCCGATGTTCTTCAGCCGGGGCAGCAGCTTGAAGTCCAGCAAGTGCAAGAACGCAAAGCCAACGATCGAAGCTCCGTGGGTATCGGTGTACTGGCGATCGATCTCCGCGCTGGTCAGATGACGGAGCAAGCCCTCGATCATCGAGGCGACCTCGGAGTCCGTGGTGGATCGCACCTGGCCGTAGATGCAGACGTTCTTGCGTTCTACGTGCCAGTACACCATGATCCCGGCACCGCCGTAGCGCTGATGCCATTCGGTCATGAAGTTCGCCGACCAGGAACCGAACTTGCGCGAGTCCGACGCGCACGCCGTGCCCGGCCCCCACAGCGAGACGTCGCGCACCTGGAGTGTCTTGCTGACCACCGTGCGGATCGCGGCCCGCAGGTTGTCGCGGTTGACAAACAGGCGGCGGGTCCGGCGCAGCGCGGCCTCGGTGTCGGCCTCTATCCCCGTGCTCCAGCGGTACCGCCTCGGCGGCGGCGTAGAAGGTCTCGGCGGAGCCGTCGTAGCGCTTCAGCAGGTCCAGGGCGTCCATCACCGGCTTGAAGGTGTCGTTGCTGGAGCGGAAGGCCACCGCTTTGAGCAGCTTGGGCAGGCCGCGCCGGTAGTGGTGGGAGTAGGAGCCACGCAGCTTGGTCCGCACCCGGGTACGAAGCTCCTTCTCATTCGCCTTGGCCTCGGCGATGATGTCTTCCAGCGTCCGCTCACCGACCACCGGATACAGGGCCTTGCGGACAGCTCCTGCAAGAACGCGCGCCGGCCGCCAAACGCGCCAGCAGCGCGCCGCGCAGCCGATCCCGCGACATCTCCACCGGACAGATCTTGGTGGCCAGCCAGTCGGCGAGCTTGTCCTCATCACCCACCGTCGGCTCACGAAAGCCGTGAAACTCCCGGATTTGCGCCCGATGGTTCTTGATGGTCCGGCCGGACCAGTCGTAAGCGGCGAACAGTTGCGCGTCGACCTTCACCTGTCCCGCCATGAACTCCACCGCCGGGCGAGGCACGTCCTCCCTGCGGGGAAACCTGGCTTCCAGCTCGAAGAACTTCAGCATCAGACCGAAGCCGAGCCGCGTCGCCCCGGATTTGTTCGCCAGCAGCGCGAACTCCTCCTCATCCAGCGTCCAGCACTCGATCAGATCCTCTAACTCCCATTCGCGTCGCATGCCGCACCCTTTCTCCCGATCTCCAGCGGAGCATCAGGAGAAACACGATTTGTAACCATGTGACTACCAAACGGTATCTCCGAGTTGTGATCGCGACGTAGCGGACCCGAGATGCAACGCTCAGTTACATTGCCCCCGCCTCAAAATGCCTCTTCATCATGCGGGCTACTCGAATTACGATCACTCAGAGCTACTTTGCCCCTGGTGATGGCGACCCGAGCGCCGGGCCCACATGAGTGGTTCGCGGAGATGCAGAGACATGCTCCGTCGACACCTGACCCGGCGGCCGAGAGGGGGCCGCGCCAGGGCGATCGAACTTCGCACGTTTCCGGATGTCGAGAATGTGGTGCCTGCTCCGTCCCAGGTACACCGGTGGCCACGACGGGCCGCCCAGCGAAGAAGGAGAACCACCATGGCGATTCAGCGGATGGACAACGTCGGCATCGTCGTCGACGACCTTGAGGCCGCGATCGCGTTCTTCGTGGAACTCGGCATGGAGCTGGAAAGCGAGGCGCAGATCGAAGGCCTCTGGGCGGACCGTACCGTCGGGCTCGACGGTGTCCGGAGCGACATCGCGATGATGCGGACCCCGGACGGCCACAACAAGCTGGAGCTGATGAAGTACCACGCCCCCGCGGCGATCAGCGCCGGGCCGGAGAACCCGCCGCCCAACACGCTGGGCCTGCATCGGGTCATGTTCGCCGTCGACGACATCGACGACGTCGTCGCCCGCCTGGGCGCCCACGGCGCCGAACTCCTCGGCGATCTGGTGCGCTACGAGAACAGCTATCGGCTCTGCTACCTCCGCGGTCCCGGGGGGATCATCGTCGCGCTGGCCGAGCAACTCGGCTGACGGCCCCCCGGGACGGCCCGCGACCGACCGGAACGATCCGCCGGATGGACCGAGAACGACAAGCGGGAGGGGGCGGCCAAGTGCGGCCGAGCGGCACACGATCGCTCGCGTGGGATGGATCTCCCACGCCTCGCCCCCACAGCGGTACGCGGACTTCGTGAAGTCCGCCGGAAAATGTCGCGACGTGATGTCGAGAAGCCGCGCGCCGCTCCGTCCCCGCGGTGAACACCGCCACAATGGGCCGTACTTCACCAAGGAGAACACGATGGCCAAGTACCTGCTGCTCAAGCACTACCGGGGCGCGCCGGCCTCGGTGAACGACGTGCCGATGGACCGGTGGGAGCCGGAGGAGATCTCGGCCCACGTGCAGTACATGCGTGACTTCGCCGCCCGGCTTGAGAGCACCGGCGAGTTCGTCGACAGCCAGGCACTCTCCCCGGGGGGCACCTTTGTCCGCTACGACGGAGAGGGACGGCCGCCGGTCACCGACGGCCCGTTCGCGGAGACCAAGGACCTGATCGCCGGCTGGATGGTGATCGACGTCGAGACCTACGAGCGGGCACTTGAGCTGGCCGGCGAGTTGTCCGCGGCTCCAGGAGCGGGCGGGAAGCCGATCCACGAGTGGCTTGAGGTGCGGCCACTCGTAGGTGAGCAGCCCACGGTGATCGAGTGAACGAGTCGCTGCTGCGGGAGCTGGTGCCCGCGGTGATCGGCGTTCTCGTCCGTCGTGGAGCCGCCTTCGCGGCGGCCGAGGACGCCGTGCAGGACGCCCTGGTCGAGGCCGTACGCGTGTGGCCGGACGATCCGCCGCGGGACCCCCGGGGCTGGCTGATCACTGTGGCCTGGCGCAAGTTCCTCGACGCCGCCCGCGCCGACACCTCGCGGCGGCACCGCGAGGTGCGTGTCGAGACCGAGCCCCTGCCCGGCCCGGGGGAGGCGGTGGACGACACGCTCCGGCTGTACTTCCTGTGTGCGCACCCGTCCCTGACGCCGGCCTCGGCCGTCGCGCTCACGCTGCGCGCGGTCGGCGGATTGACGACACGCCAGATCGCGCAGGCCTATCTCGTGCCGGAGGCGACCATGGCCCAGCGGATCAGCAGGGCGAAGCGGACCGTCTCGGGCGTCCGGTTCGACCGGCCGGGGGACGTCGCCACGGTGCTGCGCGTGCTCTACCTGGTCTTCAACGAGGGTTACTCCGGCGACGTCGATCTCGCCGCCGAGGCGATCCGGCTCACTCGCCGGCTGGCCGCGGCGACCAAGCATGAGGAGGTCGCGGGCCTGCTCGCGCTCATGCTGCTGCACCACGCCCGCCGGCCCGCACGAACCGGCCCCGACGGCAGGCTCGTGCCCTTGGCCGAGCAGGACCGCGGCCTGTGGGACACCCGCCTGATCGCCGAGGGCGTCGGCGTGCTCCAGGCGGCCCTCGCCCGTGACCGGCTGGGCGAGTTCCAGGCCCAGGCCGCCATCGCCGCGCTGCACGCCGACGCCCGAACGGTCGAGGAGACCGACTGGGTGCAGATCGTCGAGTGGTACGACGAACTGGTGCGTCTCACCGGCAATCCGGTGGCCCGTCTCAACCGGGCCGTCGCGGTCGGCGAGGCCGACGGCCCGCGGGCCGGTCTGGCCGCCCTCGCGGAACTCGACCCCTCCCTGCCCCGCCACACCGCCGCCGCGGCGTACCTGCGCGAACGTGACGGCGACCCGGTGACCGCGGCACGTCTCTACGCCGAAGCCGCCCGATCGGCACCCAACCTCTCCGAACGCGACCACCTCATGCGACAGGCCGCACGGCTCAACGCGCGACTGCGCGGTTGAGCGGCGGACACCAGGCGTTCACCCAACACCCTCCTGCCGGCCTTCGAAGCTCCGCGAAGCAGGACTCAGGCGGCTCGATCGGCGGCTTCCAAGGACTCGATGAGCTGGGTTCGGGCTCGCGCCACCCGTGAGCGCACCGTGCCGATCGGGCAGCCGATCAGCAGGGCGGCCTCGGCGTAGGGCATACCGACGATCTGGGTGAGCACGAAAGCCTCCCGCCGCTCACGGGGCACCTGGGCCAGCAGGTCGGCCAGAGCCACCTGATCCTCGCAGCCTGGCAGCCCGACGGGTTGACGCCGTTCGGCGACGCCCTGCCAGTCGGCGAGATCGGCGATCGCGGGACGGCGGGACGCGGACCGGAACCGGTCGACGACGACCCGCCGGGCGATGGACAGCAGCCAGGTCCTGGCCGAGGAGCGGCCCGCGAAGTGGGGCAGGCTCCGCAGGACGCGCACGAACGTCTCCTGGGTCAGGTCCTCAGCCGAGGCGCTCCCGGCCAGATGGGCGACGAACCTGCGGACCTCGGCGTAGACGGCGCGGGTGAAGGCCTCGACGTCCGCGGGCGCTCCCGAGCGCGCGGTCAGCGCGAGCACCGTCAAATGGTCATCGGGACACGCGGTGGCGTCGTGGTCGGCGGTGGGTTGATCGCGCGTGGCGGAAATCATGGTGATCGTTCCTCGGGTCACGGTGCAGAACGGATACACAGGTCGAGGACGCGCCCTCGACAGGGCGGTCGGATAGAAGTCGGGAAGCGGGACGGCGCGGATGTCCAGGCAGGTCGTGGAATCGGGGCACGACGGCGGCCGAACGGACCGGGTCCGCCCGGGAGGGCATCGTGAGGAGACGGAACCGCCTTCGAACGAAGGTCGGCCCGTGATGGGGGAGCGGCTCAGCCGCGGATCGACAGCGGCGGGGCCCGCCCGCTGAGCGCGTACCGCAACAGCACCGACCGCAGGAGCGGCGGTGCGGGGGAGGTGGTGAGCCATGGGCGGGTGGGTTCGGCCGTTGGATCGCACCGGACTGTCAGCAGCCGTAGAACCCGGACGGCGAGGCGGCGCAGCACCGCCCAGAGCGCGGCCTCGCCGCGCGCCAGCCACAGGGCGGCCAGCGCTCCGGCCCAGGCGTGTGTCACCACCATGCCCAGGCCCGGGACCAGCCCGGACCCCGGATGTGTGTGCCCACCGATCTCGGCCGGCGGCGCGATGAGATGAACGGTGGAGAAGAGCAGGTGCAGCGCCACCTGCGTGGCCGCCAGCAGCGGCCAGATCACCGCCATGCCGCGCTCGCCGCCGGTCGCGGGCAGTGCCGTCAGGAACGCCAGTGCCAGGGCGCCCGCCGCCGCCGGTGCGGAGACGACGCCGCCGCCCAAGACGTGGGCGAGCGCGCCCAGCCCCAGGCACACCACGGCGAAGGCCGCGGCGCGGGCCAGGCGTAGCGTCAGGTGCGCGGGCGTGCTCAGCGGATCACTCCGCCCCGCCGCCGGGACGGTCCCTGCGGGAGGTCAGCGACCAGATGCCCGCGCCGAGCACCACGAGCGCGACCAGCGCGATCCAGGTCCAGCCCGGCAGGCCCTGGGAAGCCTGCCGGTCGTCGGCCGCGGAGACGGGGCCGTCGGCCACGGCGGGGGCGGGCGAGGAGGGTTGCCCGGCCGCCGACGGAACGGCGGAGGCGTCCGGCTCCGCCGTCGGCGTGCGGGAGGGGGCGCTGGACGGGGTCGCCGGGGCGGTCACGGTGAAGGGGATCTCCCCTTCGATCGGGTGGCCGTCGGGGGAGACCACCCGCCAGGCGATCACGTACCTGCCTGCCGGCAGCGGCTCGGGAACGTCGGAGGTGACCGTGTCACCCGCGCCTTTCGCCTTGCCGATGTCGATGACCACATCGCTCGCCGAGCGCAGCGCGACCACGGGGAAGCGGATTCGGGAGCTGAACTCCAGTTTGATCCGCTCGACGGCGGAGACCTTGGCGTTTTTGGCCGGAGAGCTGCTCTTGAGGCGGTCGTGGGCGAGTGCGGCGGGGGCGGCGAGAGCGCTGAGCAGGACGAACAGGGCACAGCACAGCGTGGTGACAACGGTCGTGCGGACAGAGCGCGGCAGGGATGCCATCGTGGGCTCCAGAAAGGACCTTTTCGCCGTGCCTCGGTACGGGCCGACGCGAACGGAAGGGACGCCTCCGGCGAAAGAAGAGAGGAGGACGTCGTGGTCACGGGGGCACGCCGCCCGCCGGACCCTTTCTTCCGAGGTCCCTCAGCCGACGTGGTGCGACACGGGCGGGCCGCGCCGCCGCAGCGCCGGGAGAATCTCCCAACCACCGTACGGCCGCACCTCCGCGGTCGGAACGGCCCGCCACACCGGCGCCGTCACCTCGACGGGGACGGCGAACAGCAGCCGAATCAACGGCCTCGGCCCGCCGTACAGGCGGATCATCAGCCACAGCGCGCTCTCACCCCGGTGCAGCCACCAGCCGGTGCCCAGTGCCACCACCAGATGGACCACCGTCATGCCCGGCCCGGAATGGTCATGCTCGGTGGGCGACATCGTGTGCGAGGCGGGCGCGGCACGGCTGAACAGCTCGTGCAACACGATCTGCGTGCCGATGGTCGCGCCGAGCACGACCTCCATCCCGCGTTCGCGCCCGTTCAGCGCGTACGCGACGCAAAAAGCGATCAGCGCGCCGAGAACGGCCAGGTACGGGGGGATCAGGCCACCTCCGGCCAGGGCGTGGCCGCCCGCGGAGACCACGAGGCACATCGTCGCGAAGACGACGGCTCGCGGCACGCGCAGCGCCGACGCCGGAGGGGTCACGAAAGACATCTTGTCAGGCAGGTAGCCCGCCGAGAAGACCGGGACCGTGGATCATGCCATCGACCATCGCCGCCCGGGGCGCCCACCTCATGTCCGGAGATACGCGGATGGGCGGTCCGGCGGTTCACCCGGTGGACGTCCGGCGTTCCGCGCCGGCCGTGCGTACGAAGCCGACCCCGGTCGAGGCGCGAGGAGCTCCCGTGGACCGTGCCGACCAGCAGCCCGTCGCCGCAGGAGGCCGCGAAGGTCGTTCAGGGCCTGCGGCCGTGGAAGGTGCGGCGCAGGTCGTTCACCCAGGCGTCGGGGTTCTCCCAGGGGATGAAGTGGCCGCCGTGGTCGTGGGCGTTGACGTTGACGTGGTTGAACCAGTCGCCCTGCGGGCCGGTCTTGAACGCCTGGACTCGCTCGGTGGCGGTGTGGATGCCGGGCGGGTTCTCGTACGTGACGAAGGTGAGTCCGACCGGGGCCTGCACGACCGGGATGCGGTCGTGGGCGGGGGTCCAGGGGTAGCGGTTGGCGTTGGCGTAGTAGCGCATCGACGTGGCGATGGAGTTGTTCACCCAGTAGATCGTGGCGTGGGTGAGCAGGTCGTCCTTGGTGAAGACGGATTCGACGTCGCCGCCGTTGTCGCTCCAGGCATTCCAGCGCTCCAGCAGCCAGGCGAGCAGTCCGGCGGGTGAGTCGCTCAGCCCGTGGGCCAAGGTGGCGCCGTCGAGCATGTGCACGGCGAGGTGGGACGCCCAGCGGTGGTCCAGCTCGATGATGCGGGCGCGGATATCTGCGGGCTGGTCGTCGGTGAGAGGCTGATTCCGGGCGAAGTTCCAGGCCCGGGGGCCGGCGAAGAAGTTGAGCGGCAGCCCGGAGCCGATGTGGATGCCGTACAGCTCGTCGGCGTACTTGTGGCCGAGCTGGCTGGTGACGATCCCGCCGATGTCACAGCCCCCGGCGGCGTACTTCTCATACCCCAGGGTCTCGGTCATCAGGGTGTGCCAGAGGTCGGAGACCTTCCAGAAGTTGACGTCGGGAAAGCCGGTGAGCGGGCCGGGGAAACCGAAGCCGGGCAGAGACGGCACGATGACGTCGAAGGCGTCGGCGGGGTCACCGCCGAACGCGGCCGGGTCGGCGAGCGGATCGATCACCTTCGACCAGTGCCAGAACGTCCACGGCCAGCCGTGGGTGAGGATCAGCGGGATCGGACGGGGGCCGCGGCCGGCCTTGCGCATGAAGTGCACCGGGACACCGTCGACGCTCACCTGGTAGTGCTCGTAGACGTTGATGGCCGCCTCGGCCTTGCGCCAGTCGTAGCCGTCCCGCCAGTAGGCGACCAAATCACGGAGATAGCCGTCGGGGACACCGTAGGACCAGTCCTCATTTCCCTCGTCCAGCGGTGAACGGGTCGATGCGAGACGGGCGCGCAGGTCATCGAGAGCCTCGTCGGACACGTGGATCGCAACGGGCTTCAGGGGGAAGACGTGCGGGGTGCTCATCGCGTGGTTCCTTACTCAGGATGTCTCTGGGTTTACCGGCCGGTGCGGCTCAGGACCCGCTGGAAGATCTCGGCGAGGCGGCGCAGATCTTCCGGCTCGCAGTCGGCGAACGGGGTCTCGGCAAGTGTCACGCCGATGACGCGCTCGCGTGCCCGCCGGCCCTGCTCGGTCAGCACGACAACCCGAGAACGCCGGTCGCCGGGGTCCACGGCACGCTCGACGTACCCGCGGTCGGCCAGCTGGTTGACGACGAAACTGAGGTTGGGCGCGTTGCAGAACAGCCGGCCCGCCAGCACCGTCATCGACGGGGCGGGCTGTCCGGGGTCGATCGCCCACAGGGCCTGCGCGGTCGCGTGCGTGAGCCGGAGCTCCTCGAGTGCCTTGGCGATGCGGTCACCGGTCAGCATGAAGACCTCATGACTGGCCCGCACCACCTGCTCCAGCGCCTGGTCCGTCATGCTCTGAGGATAGCAGTTTGTTTCGAGACTCGAAGCTGTTAGCCTGCTTTTGCTTTGAGCCTCGAAGTAAATGGAGTTGGACGATCATGTACAGGTATCGCGGTATCACCGCACTCGTCACCGGCGCGTCCAAAGGGCTCGGCGTGGCCTACGCGCACGAACTCGCGCGGCGAGGGGCTCATGTCGTGCTCGTGGCCCGCTCCGGCGACGCGTTGCGCCGGGTCGCCGATGAGATCCGTGAGGCGCACCCGGTCGACGTGAACCCCGTGACGGCCGATCTCGCCGGGCACGACGGAGTGAAGGGGCTGATCGCGGAGCTGGACCGGCAGGGTCGTACCGTCGACCTGCTGGTCAACAACGCGGGCGCGGGCGCCGTCGGCCCGTTTCTGAGCACCCCGCTTCGACGGAACGTCAGTTCGGTCGAGCTGAACGTCACCGCCCTGATGAGCCTGACCCACGTGCTCGGCGGCCGCATGGCCGAAAGGGGGCGCGGCGGAATCATCAACGTGGCCTCGACGGCCGCTTTCCAGCCGATGCCGTACCAGGCCGGCTACGCGGCGACGAAGGCGTTCGTGCTGTCGTTCACCGAATCACTCGCCGAGGAACTCCGCGGCACAGGAGTCCGTGTCATGGCAGCCCACCCCGGAGCCACCGACACGGGGTTCTTCGACGGCACCTCCGTCACCATGAATCCGGCGTTCACCGATGCGCCGGAAGGCGTCGCGGTCAAGACCCTCGACGCCTTCGCCAAGGGCACCGTCAACTCCTACCCGGGGCGCGCGGTCAACAGGGCGGCGACGTGGGTCCCTCGCGCGCTGCCCCGCACCACCGTTACCCGGCTGACCGGGCGCCTGAACCGTAAACTGGGCTTGCATCGTGCCCACGACATCGACCATTCGGGGCACTGACTCGACAACAGGACAATCACCGCTCAGATCCCCCGATCGGATCTACCCGCGTCATCGATCGCTGCCACGCCAGACCTGCGCCAAAGGGTCAGCGGGCCAGCAGGCCCCGGATCGCCGCCGCGATCTCGTCGGGTGCCTCCTCCGCCATGAAGTGCCCCGACCGGGTCAGCCGGTGGTCCAGATCCGGCGCCCACGCCTTCCACACCCCGGCAGCGTCGTAGCCCAGCTGCGCGCCCCAGTCCTGCTGGACGACCGTCACGGGCATGGCCAGCTGCGATCCGGCGTCCAGGTCCGCCTGGTCGTGCAGGACGTCGATGCCCGCCGAGGCCCGGTAGTCCGCGACGATCGACGGCACCGCCGCGGCGCTCGCCCGCAGGTATTCGGCACGCACATCCTCCGGCACGGCGGTCGGGTCGTTGGCCCAGGCGTCGAGGAACGAACCGAAGAACGCGTCCGCACTGCCTGCGATCATCACCTCCGGCAGGCCCGGCGGCTGCGCCATCAGGAAGAGGTGGTAGCCGACCGCCGCCGAGACGCCGTGCAGGACGTCCCACATGTCGAGCGTCGGCACGATGTCGAGGATGCCCAGGTGCGTGATGGTCTCAGGGTGGTCCAGCCCCGCCCGGAAGGCGACCAGGGCGCCCCGGTCGTGGCCGACGAGGGCGAAGCGCTCGTGCCCGAGCGCCGCCGCCAGGGTCACGACGTCGGCGGCCATGGTGCGCTTGGCGTACACATCGGGGTCGGTGGCCGCCGGCTTGTCGCTGGCGCCGTAACCTCGCAGGTCAGGACAGATCACCGTGTGCTCGCCGACGAGCCGCCCGGCAACGTGTCGCCACATCAGGTGGGTTTGCGGGAAACCGTGCAACAGCACGACCGGGCTGCCGCTGCCGCCGACAGCGGCGGCCAGCTCAACCCCGTCCGCGCCGGGCAGGCGAATGTGATCGAAGCCGGGAATGGTGAGCGTCATGAAGGGCCGTCCTTTTCTGGTGGGGGACTGACCTGGTCAGTCTGGGCGACGGCGATCAGCAGCCGATCAGTACGGTTGGGCGCGGCCGACCCCCGGCAGAGAGGATGGGGGCATGCGAATCGACGTGCTCGGTGCCGTGCGGGCCCTCCGCGACGACGGCAGCCCGGTCGACCTGGGCGGACCCCGCCATCGTGAGGTACTTGCCAGGCTCGTCGCCGCCGAGGGGCGGATGGTCACCACCGACATCCTTGTCGACGACCTGTGGGCCGATCCGCCGAACCGCGCCGTGGGCGCTTTGCAGACGTTCGTCGCCGCGCTGCGCCGTGCCCTCGAACCCGACCGGCCGCCCCGCAGTCCGCCGCGAGTGATCGTCACCGAAGGTCCCGGCTACGCGCTGCGCCTGTCGCGCGAGGACGTGGACGTCTACCGGTTCCAGGACACCCTGGTCCGCGCTCGCCGCAACCCCGACGCGGTGACCGATCTCGGCGCGGCGCTCGCGGCCTGGCGCGGACCCGCCTACGCCGATGTGCCCGGCTCCCCATGGGCGCGGCGCGAGCGGACCCGGCTGGAGGAACTGAGGTTGGAGGGGGCGGAACTACGTGCCCGCATCCTCCTCGACTCCGGGGAAGGGGCCGATCTCGTCGCCGAACTGGGGGCCCACGTCGCCGAACATCCGTGGCGCGAGCCGGCCTGGGGGCTCCTCGCCCGCGCGCTACACCGCGCGGGCCGCCAGGCCGACGCGCTGGCCGCACTCCGCCGCGCCCGTACGATGCTCGTCGACCAACTCGGACTGGATCCCGGTGCCGACCTTCAGCGCCTGGAGACGGACATCCTCAACGGACCCACGCTCCTCGAAGGCGCACGTATCGCGTGGAACGGTCCCGGTGCCCGGCTCGGCCCGCGCACCACCGTGGATCTGGCCCGCACCCTCGCACTGGCGGGTGGCGACGCCCTCGTCCACTCGCGGCGCGACCGCCTCGCCGCCATCCAGGCGGCGGAACGCACGGGAGACCTCTTTCTGACCGCCCGGATCATCGGCGCCTACGACGTGCCCGCCATCTGGAGCCGGGCCGACGACCCCGAGCAGTCCCGCGCCGTCGTCGCGGCCGCCGAGCGCACGCTCACCGCGCTCGGCCCCGGCGGCCCCGCCGACCTGGCCGGCCGCCTCCTGGCCACGATCGCCGTCGAGAGCCGCAGCGCCGATCTGTCCGGAGCCGAGCTGAGGCGGGCGCGACAGGCGGCGCTGCAGGCCGAGGCGCTGGCACGGGACCTGGCCGATCCCGCCCTGCTGGCCTTCGCCCTCAACGGGGTGTTCCTGCAGTCCTTCACCCGCCCCGGGCTCGCGGCGGTACGGGACGGGATCGGCGCCGAGATCCTCGACCTGTCCACCCGGCACGAGCTGCCGAACTTCGCCGTACTCGGCCGACTCATCCGCCTGCAATCCGCCTCGGCCCTCGGCGACCTCGACACCGCGACCGCGCACGCCGAGGCCGCCGAACAGCTCGCCGCCACCACAGAGGCGCCCCTCGTCACAGTTCTCACCCGGTGGTTCAGGGCCCGGGCCATGGCCGCCCGCAGCACCGAACCCGGTGGACCGAGCGCCGCCACGACCGCAGCGCACTACCGCTCTTGTGAGGGCGCCCTCCAGGTGGCCGGAATGCCGGGACTGCACCGCGGCCTGTTCCCGCTCGCCCTGCTGGGGTTGCGCCTGCTGCACGGCAGGCCCGCGCCCGTTGACCCACACCTCGACTGGGGTCCGTACCGGCCTTGGGCACGCCCCCTCGTGCTACTCGCCCAAGACCGGGGTGAACAGGCCCGTACCGCCCTGGCCGCGGTGCCCGAACCACCGCGTGACCACATGCAGGAGGCCATGTGGTGCCTGACCGCCCACGCCGCCGTACGCCTCGGCGAGCGCGAAATCGCCGCGCACGCTGCGGCGGCCCTGAGCGATGCCGGTGCGGAACAAGCCGGCGCCGGCAGCGGACTGCTGACGCTGGGCCCGGTGGCGCGGTATCTGGCGGAGGCGAGGGCATGCGCCGGAGCGGGGTAGGCGACGACGATCCGCGAGCTCCGAGCCTGTCCGCGCTCGCTCCACTCCCGCAACCCGTGCGCTTGGACGCCGAACGTCCGGTGAACGGTCCGGCCTGGCCTGCCAGTAGGAGTGGAACGGCGAACCGGGCTTGGTGTCACATCCGTTGACACTGTGCGGGATGATGACCGACGGCGCCCCCTCGTGATCTCTGTGGGGAGTCGCTGACCAGCTGATCTCCATAGGAGAGGGTGCCTGATGGCCCTGCCGGTGATGACGGTGGAGCAGCGTGCGAAGGCGTTGGCGAAGGCGGCCGAGGCGCGTACGGCGCGTCGCGCGCTGTTGGCGGAGGTGACCTGCAGCGTGGTGAGTGTGGCGGAGGTGTTCGAGCGCAGCGGGCAGGATCTGGTCAGCAGGACACGGGTGGTTCAGGTCTTGCGGGCCGTTCCCGGGTATGGGCCGGCCCGGGTCGCGGCGTTGATGGCCGTCTGCGGGGTGGCGGAGAAGCAGCGTGTTGGCGCGCTGACCGAGCAGCAGTGCGAGCGACTCTTGCGGGCTTTCATCGGCTGACCGCGCCGGGACTGGATCGGGTGCGCTATCGGAGTTCCGCGTCCGGGTGAGGTTGGCTCTGCAGGCGATGGCGAAGTTCGGCCTCCTGCTCCGTCAGCGCCTGGCCCGGGCGGCGAATGCGGGCTCGGACAGGGCGGGGAAGTCCTCTGCGTCCTGCAGGAGGGCGAAGTCGGCGTGGGCCGCCTGGACGGCTTCGGGGTAGGCCTGTGTCTTCTCGTGCTCGGCGAGGGCCCGGTAGATGCTGGCCAGGGACGGGTTCTCTCCTTTGCGTTTCCCGGTGGGGATGATCAGGTCTTTGCGGATGTCTTCGACGCGTTCCCCGGCGGCCTTGCGGCGCAGCACGGTGTGCAGCATGTCGTCGAGGATGACCGGGGGGCGGCCGCCGTGGTTGCCAATTCCACGTTCGACGGGCTGGCCCACCGCGAGGAGACCTCGATCGCGCAGGAAGTCGCCAAGGCGGCCCCGGCCGGCGCCAGCGTGGTGAAGGCGTTCAACACCATCTTCCGTCATGTCCTGGAGAAGGGTCGGCCCGACGTCTTCATCGCCAGCGATAATGCGCAGGCCAAGGCAAGTGTGGAGGCGTTCATCGAGAGCCTCGGGCTACGCCCGCTGGACGTCGGCGGCCTGAAAATGGCGCACTGGCTGGAAGGAGCGGGCGTGGTCACGGTGGGCCTCGCCAACCACGGGGTGGGGAACCTGGACTTCGCCCTCAGCATCACCGAACTTCCCGTCTGAGCAAACGGTTGACGGATCGCCGAAAGGACTCGCCAATGAAGCTTGGTTTCACACTTCCCATAATCGGGCCCGCCATCAGCAGCGCCGCCGGCCTAAGCGCGTTCTGCCGCGGGATCGAGGACCTTGGCTACGACACGCTGTGGGTCGGCGATCGCCTGGTCCAGCCGGTCGAAATGCATAGCATCTATCCGGGCAAAGAGCAGCCGTACCCGCCGCAGATGAAGCGTTACCTCGACCCGGTGCTGCTGTGGACCGTCGCCGCGACGGCGACCAGCCGGGTACGGCTGAATGCCAGCACGCTCAGCACCTTCTACTACGAGCCGCCGCACCTGGCCCGGATGCTGACCACGCTCGACGTGCTCAGCGATGGCCGTCTCGAGGTCGGCGTGGGACTCGGGTGGATGAAGGACGAGCACAAGCGGGCGGGCCGCCCATCTGGATCGGCGGCGCCAGCGAGGCCGCGATGCGCCGGGTCGGCCGCAGCGCCACCGGCTGGCTCGGGCTCGAGTTTCTGCCGGACGAGGTCGCCGACCAATTGTGGTCGCTCGCGCGCCAGGCGGCGCAGGAGGCCGGCCGCGATCCCGACGCGCTGAAGAAGGCCATACGTATCAACCTCGAACCGGGCACGTCCGTTGATTCGCTGGCCGACAAGCTCAAGCGCCTCGCCGAGTCCGGTGCGGACGAGGCGTTCGTGGACGCCTTCGCACTGTTCCCCAGCCTTGACCAGATGCTTGACTTCGCCAGCCAGGTGATCGCGCGCACCGGTCGGTTGTGACCACCCAAGAGCCGGACAACCTTGACACAAGGAAGCCATGATCGAGTTCGTCCCGCACCGCGCCACCTGTGTTTCTACGAACAAGTTTTGGATCTGGATCACGTGTCGTCGACAGAACGCCGTAACGGGTCAGGTAGGCGGCGTCGCGGCCGAGCATCGCTCGTTTTTCGCTCAGCGCCGCCTCAAGTTGCGCGGACTTTTCAAATAGGGACCATCCCCGCCCTCTCTGTCAGACTCCTGCGAGACACGGACATATGAGTCCTTTTGATGTGAAGCAGGGCGAGACAGGACGATCAAGCAGTGACGATGACCTT
>NZ_JBEYID010000047.1:0-18030 GCF_040635605.1 Streptosporangium sp. NPDC006930
TCGTCGGGGTCGGCGGAGGCCATCGCGGGGGCGGCGGTGGCGGCGAGGGCGAGGCCGAGCAGGGACGCGGCGATGACCCGGGTGGTGCGGGTGGTTTTCATGGGCTTGCTCCGTTTATGGGGGGCGGGGCCGGCCGGTCTGTCGGCCGGCCCCGGTTGATCAGGGCGGCGACCGCGGCGCGTACGCCGTGGTCGCCGCCGGTCAGGTCAGCCGCAGTTGAGCGCGGTGTAGGCGGTCTCGTAGTCGGTGGTAACCGGCTGGCCGCCGATGGTGGCGGTGCCGCTGGTGGTGACGGTGCCGGCGGCGAGCTGCCCGGTCCGGGTGTTGAAGGACTGGTAGGCCTGCTTGCCCGGGGCCACGTTGGTGACCGTCTTGGAACCGTAGGGGGTGGTCAGGGTGATGTTGGCGGGCACGGTGCCGTTGTTGACGGCCGTGACCGCCAGGTGCGCCGTGGTACCCACGCAACGAGCCTGGGCCGTAACGGTGAGCGGGACCGACGGAGCGGCCGACACCGTGACGGTCTGGGTCTTGATCTCCTCGACGTTCCCGGCCTTGTCGGTGGCGCGGTAGCGCAGCTCGTGGTCGCCTTCACCGGTGACGTTCACCGTCTCGGTGTAGGGCGTCCAGTCGCCGCCGTCCAGGGAGTACTCGATCTTCTCCACGCCGGACGTCTCGTCCGTCGCGGAGAGGGTGACCGGCACCCCGCCGTTGTCCGGCGAGCCGACCGTCGAGGTCGTCGTCGGAGCCTTCGCGTCGACCTTGACGGCGAGCGTCTTGGTCGCCTCGACGTTGCCCGCCTTGTCGACGGAGCGGTACGCCAGGTTGTGGTCACCGTCGCCGGTGATGGCGACCGGCGCGGTGTACGTGGTCCAGGCGCCGCCGTCGAGCTGGTACTCGGTCTTGTCGACGCCGCTGCCCTGCGCCTCGTCGGCGCCGGCCAGCGTGACCAGGACCTGACCGGTGAACCATCCGTTCTCCGGCTGCGCCGGGTTCGGGGTGGCCGTGGTCACCGGGGCGGTCGTGTCGGCCGTTCCACCGCCGGTGAGGCGGAAGTAGTCGAACTTGACCGTCTTGGACGCCTGCTGCGCGGTGCCGAGGGTGAACACGCCGATCTTGCCGTTGCCGACGGCGGTGTTCGCCACCGTCTGCGCCATATCGGTCCACGTGGTGCCGTCGGCGGAGTAGGAGCCCTTGAAGGTGGTGCCCTCCTTCTTCAGACGCAGGTGCCAGACGCCCTGGGTGAGCGTGCCGGTCTGCGGCTGCGGGTTCTGGACGGTCCCGCCGATCTCGCTGCGCAGCTCGATCCGGCGCGACACCGCGGAACCCGCGGTGTTACCGGTGAGGTAGTCGAGCTTCACGTAGTTGTCGTCGTCGGCGTAGACCATCAGGCCGCCCTGCTGGTACTGCTCGTTCAACGCCGACCCGTCGACCTTCGTCTCCAGCGTCCAGTCGCCGCTCGGCGCCGTCTGCAGGATGAAGTTCTTCGGAGTGCCGTTGGTGCTTCCGTAGATGTCACCCGTGGTGGTGTCGATCTCCAGGTTGCCGCCGGTGACCCGGACGGTCGGGGTGTCGCTACGGACGATCGCGTCCCAGCGGCAGGTGTCGAGGGACGAGCCGTTGAACTCGTCGTTCGGCGCCGGCCTGCCCGCGGTGTCGTCGGGGTTGATCTGGAACCAGTCGAAGGAGGCGTCGACGATCGGGCGGGTGCCCGTGTTCGCCAGGGAGAGCAAGCCGATCCTCGGGTTGGTGATCCCGGCGAGGGCCTTGGTCTGCGGCATCGCCGTGAAGGTGGTGCCGTCCGAGGAGTAGTGGGCGGTGATGTTGGTGCCGTCGCTGACGAACCTCACGTACACCGTGTCGGGGTAGGCGTCCCCGAGGCTGGCGGTGTTGCTGTCCGTCACCTCGTTGGGCGTGCCGTTCTCCTCACGGATGAACTGGAAGACGCGAGCGGCGTGGTCGTTCGTCCCCCGCGCCTGGAGCACCATCTTGGCGTAGTTGTCGTCGTCGCCGTAGATGATCAGACCCGCCTGCTGGTACATGTCGCGGGCGTTCAGCGTGACCTTGGTGGTGGCCGTCCAGGCACCCTGCGGCATCGGCTGGAGCACGATGTTGGTCGTGGTTCCGGTACCGGTGCCGTAGATGTCGGTGAGCGAGGTCGGCAGGACGAGGCTGCCGCCGGCGACCTTGAGGTTCTGGTCCTCACGGACGACCGACCAGCGGTTCCTGTCGAGCTCGGTGCCCAGGAAGTCGTCGGAACGACCACTCAGGCACGCGGTGGTCGGCGGGTCCACCTTGATCGTGAGCGTCTTGCTCGCCGCGGCGCCCTTGGAGTCGGTCACGGTCACCGTGGCGTTGTACGTGCCGGGGGCGTTGTAGGTGTAGCTGGCGTCGGCGGTGGTCGGCTGCGGCGAGCCGTTCACGCCGAAGTTCCACTTGTAGGTGAGCGGGGTGTTGTTGTCGGGGTCGGTGGCGGTCGAGGTGAAGTCGACCTTCAGCGGGGCGACGCCCGTGGTCGGGGTGGCCGTCGCGTCCACCGTCGGACGCTGGTTGTCGGTGACGCCCTGGCCGATGAAGTCGACCCAGTTGAAGTTGAGCAGGTAGGCGTCGTTGGCCGCGCTCGCCGGCTTGCGCACGATGAAGAACACCGGGCCGGTCGTCGCCGGAACGTTGTTCAGGTCGACCGTGACGTCCTGGAACGTCTGCCAGCCGCCGGTGGGCGCGATGTCGACCGAGCCCAGCAGGGTCCCGGTGTCGGCGTTACCCGCCTTGATCTGCACCGTGCCGCCGGCACCGCCCGAGGAGACGCGGAACCGGACCTGGGAGATACCGCCCAGGTTGAGCGGGGTGTAGGACCAGAAGTCGCCGTCGGTGGTGAAGCCGATGCTCTGGGCGCCGCCCTGAGGGTCGGTGGTCGTCTCGGCCTGGACGCCGGCGGCGTCCGTTCCCGTTCCGTCCGCGACCCGGCCGGTCGACGAGAAGTGCTCGGCCTGCTTGCGCTTGGGCTGGAGGATGACCTCGGCCCGCCCGGTCAGCGACTGGGCGCCACCCTGGCCGCCCTTGTCGGTGTAGGTCGCCTCAAGGATGTAGAACAGGTTGTCGTCGATGCCGTGGCCGCTGTCGGACAGCGTCTGGATGGTGCCCTCACAGCCCTCGTGCTGGTCGAGCGGGTGACCGTGACTGTCGTGGCCCAGGTACGCCTGGATCTGGACGTCGTCACAGTCGATCGTGCCGTCCTCGGGGTCGGTGACGACGATCTTGTACTTCACCTGGTCGCCGAACTCGAAGAACCCGCCGTTCGGGGGCAGTTCGAGGGTCACCGTCGGACGGGTGTTGCCCACCGTGATCGGCAGGTTCGCCGTGGCGGTGACGCCGTCGGCGTTGCTGACGGTCAGGACCGCGCTGTACTGCCCGGCCTGGGTGTAGGTGTGCGAGGGGTTGGCCTCGGTCGAGTCGGCGGTGCCGTTACCGTCGAAGTCCCACGAGTAGGTGAGCGGCTTGCCGTCCGGGTCGCTCGATCCCTGGCTGGAGAACTGCACGGTGAGCGGTGCCGGGCCGTCGGTCTTGTCCGCGGAGACGCGGGCGACCGGCGGGCGGACGCCCTTGGTGTACTCGATGCGGTAGATGCCGGAGTCGGCGTTGTCGCCGCCGAAGCCGGAGCCCCACTCGATCAGGTACAGCGCGCCGTCGGGACCGAACTTGATGTCCATGGGGCGCTTGAAGCTCATGGACCGCAGGATCTGGTTGATCTTGATCTGGGCGGTGCCGGCCTCGTTGAGCTGGAACGAGAACATCTTGTTCGTGTTCCACTCACCGAAGATCGCCTTGCCGTCCCAGTAGGCCGGCCACTTGACGGTCGACGCGAGGTCGGCGTCGTAGCGGTAGACCGGACCGGCCATCGGCGCGCCACCGTTGAGCTCCGGGAAGGAGTTCGCGTTGGTGGAGCCGACGTACCAGATCTTCGCCGCGATCGCCGGGGGCAGCGTGGTCAGACCGGTGTTGTTGGGCGAGTCGTTGGTCGTCGCGGCGCAGTTGAACACGGCGCCCGACACCTTGGTGGCGAAGTTGTAGTCGTTGTACGGGGTGTTGTCGCCCACACAGAACGGCCAGCCGTAGTTGCCCGGCTTGTCGACCAGGTTCCACTCGACGGTGCCGCGCGGACCACGGTTGGCATTCGCGGAGCCGGCGTCGGGTCCGTAGTCGGCGACCATCGGGAAGCCGGTCTTCGGGTCCAGGCCCATGCGGAACGGGTTACGGAAGCCCATGGCGTAGATCTCGGGCTTGGTCTTGGCTGTGCCCGCGGGGAACAGGTTTCCGCTCGGCACGGTGTAGGTGCCGTCGGCCTGCGGGGTGATGCGCAGCAGCTTGCCGCTCAGGTCGTTGGTGTTGCCCGAGGTGCGCTGAGCGTCCCAGGAGGACCGGCCGGACTGCTCGTCGATCGGCGTGTAGCCGTCCGAGGCGAACGGGTTGGTGTTGTCACCGGTGGCCAGCCACAGGTCGCCGGTCTTGTGGTCCATGAGCATGCCGCCACCGTGGTGGCAGCACTCGGCCCGCTGCACCGGCACGTCGAGGACGACCTTCTCGCTGGAGAAGTCGAGCGTGTCGCCGTTGACCGTGAACCGGCTCAGCCGGTCGACGTTCTGGCCCACCGGCGAGTAGAAGAGGTACAGCCAGTTGTTGGTGTCGAAGTTCCGGTCCAGCGCCAGGCCGAGCAGACCGCTCTCGTTGGCGGTGAACACGTTCAGACGGCCGGCCGTCACGGTCGAGCCGTTGGTCTTGATGACCTTCACGTCGCCCAGGCGGTCGATGTAGAAGACCCGCCCGTCCTTGGCGATGTCGGTCATCATCGGGTTCGACGTGTTGTCGTCGAGCGTGACCTTCTCGAAGCTGCCGCTCTGCGAGGCCGAGCAGTCGGCCTTCTCGGCGCCCGCGGCGGTCTTGATTCCGCCGAGGAGCATCTTCAGGAAGTTCGGCTCGACGAAGCTCGCCTTGGTGTGGCCGAGGCCGGTGTACCAGGAGCGTCCGCCGTCGTAGTCCTGACACCACACCGTCGGGTGGTCGATGCCCATGGTGGCACCGGTGTAGGACTTCCCGTCCATCGACGCGAGCACGTGCACGTTGGCACGCGGGTTGGTCGTGTAGTCGTACCACTCGTCGGTACGGGTCCACGAGGTCGGCAGGTGCGCCGTCGAGGGGTGCGCGGGGTCCTCGACCTTGACGGTGGCCTGCTGGATCGCCGGGTGCGACTTGAAGTACGCGCCGACGAGCTTGCCGTACCACTCCCAGTTGTAGCCACTGTCAGAGGCCGCGTGGACGCCGGCGAAGCCGCCGCCACCCTGGATGTAGCGCTCGAAGGCGGCCTTCTGGTCCGGCGTGGTCACGGGGTCGCCGGTCGTGGACATGAAGATGACGGCCTGGTACTGAGCCAGGTTGGCGTCGGTGAACTTGGCGCTGTCCTCGGTCGTGTCGACCGCGAAGTTGTTCTCCAGGCCGAGCTGCTGGACCGCCGCGATTCCCTCGGGAATCGAGTCGTGCCGGAAGCCGCTGGTCTTGGAGAAGACCAGGACCTTGAAGTCGGGATCGGCGACGTTGGCCGCCGACGCCAGGCTGGTTGAGGCGGAGCCGGTGGTGGCGTTCGCCGGTGACGTCAGGAATGTGAAGACAGGGAGCAGGGGCGCGACGATGGCCAGAGCCATCATCGCCGCCGTCCGACGTAGGGAGCGGTTTTCTGTTAACGGCAGGCTCTTGGAGAGCCCGGCCCACGTTCGAGAACGTGGTGACATGGTGATCCCTTTCCTGACTGGGGGGTCGTCAGGCAAAGCGCGCGCCGCCGCGCTGGTGCCACTTGTTACATGGGGATGAGGTTGGGTACTGCGGTGATCTGGAGGGTGCCGCCTCCAGGCTTGTGGGGATCCGTTAGCCGGTCGAGAGCTGGGGTAACGGATCCGTGATCATGGTTGGATGGTCGATGAGCCGGTTGACCACCATGTTCGCCGCGCCCCGTGAGGCGGCTCCGAAGCCGAGATCGGAGGCGACGAACCTGCACCGGTTGGCGGAGCCGGCCACGACGAGCCGCTCCAGCTCCGCCTGGGCGTGGGGTAACAGCCATTCGGCGAGCGTGGCGAAGTAGCCGCCGACGACGATCACTCGCGGGTTGAACAGGTTGGCCAGGATCGAGCCGCCGAGCCCGAGCCACCGCCCCACCTGCGCGACCGCGTCCGTCATCTGCCGGTCGCCCGCGACCAGTCCTCTGACGATCTCCGTGGCGTGCTCCTCGGGGTCGGATACCGGCAGATCGGCCGGCCTGCGCGCCTGGTCCGGCTCGGTCGCCCGTACCAGCGCGGCCAGGCCCACCTTGGTCTCCCAGCAGCCGTGCCGCCCGCAGCCGCAGCGGATGCCGCCCGGGTCGACCGGCAGGTGGCCGACCTCGCCGGAGAAGCCGTCCGCGCCGCGCAGCAGCTTGCCGTCGACGAAGATGCCGCCACCCACGCCGACCTCGCCCGTCAGGTAGACGAGATGGGGGGTGCCGGCGGCGACGCCGACGGTGTGCTCGGCCACGGCCGCGAGGTTGGCGTCGTTGTCCACCGAAACTGGAACGTTCCCCGTGCCGAGTGCGTCGGAGAGGCGTTCCGCGAGGGGCAGGTCGTGCCAGCCCAGGTTGGGTGCGAACGTGACGACGCCACGCGCCACGTCGACCAGGCCCGGGACCGCCACCCCGAGACCGGCAGGGACGGCCCCGGCAAGTCTCATCGCCTCGATGGCCTCCATGGCCATCCGGCCGAGCATGCGCAGCGCGTGATCCGGTCCGCCGGCGATCGCGTCGAAGCCGATCCGGCGCTCCACCAGGACCCGGCCGCCGAGGTCGGATCCGTGGACCGAGATGTAGTCGACGTTTATCTCCAGGCCCAGCGCGCCGACGTGCGTGCCGTGCAGGGCCAGGGGCCGCCGTGGGCGGCCGATCGCGCCGACGTGCTCGGTGTCGACCTCGCGGACCAGTCGCCGGTCGAGCAGTTCGGACACCAGGTTGGAGACCGTGGCCCGGTGCAGGCCGGTCGCCTCCGCGATGTCGGCCCGGGATTGGGACACGTTGTCGCGCAGGTGGCGCAGGACCAGGGAGAGGTTTGTCTGGCGCACCATGGGGGAGCTGGTCGGCAAGGCGGTGCCGGTCGCGTGGGTGACGCTGTACCCGTGGGTCACGCGTGCCACCGCCTTCTTTTGTCTCGGCAATCAACTAATGAGGTTTGTAACACGCGAGTGTCCGGTGTGCACCTTGTTGCGAGGTAACGAGTTGACATCTTCGCGTATGCGCAGGTGAGAGACGTATCGCATGTTACGCACTGTTACGTTTTTCGTCGCATGTCTCCCCCCGGCCCGATGGCCCCCGCTCCGACCGGTCACGCGGAGCGGCTGAGGCATCCGGTTGAGGCCCTCATCGGTCCCGGCGCCCGCACCGCGTCGAGCCGCCGAGGGGACGGGCCGACCGGGAACGTCGCAGCGGCCCCGCGGGGCAGGGTGCCCGCCGGACCCACGAGGACGGGCACGAACGAAGCGGGCACGAAAGAAGCGGGCACGGCCCGACGGCCGTGCCCGCTTCGTTGGTACCGGTTGTGTTCGAGGTCAGAGCACGTCGTCGTCGGTGACGACGAGGCGGGCGAACCCGTTTCCGATCGTCGCGTTCGTCGGCACGGACGCGACCACCTGGTATGACTGGGCGGTCGTCGCCGGTGTGGTGTCGCCCACGATCGGCACCTGGAAGGTGGCCGACCTCGCCCCGACGGGGATGACGACCTGCTGGGCCAGCGCCGTGATCACCGGCGCGACGCCGGTGACGATCGACTGGACGTTGACCGTCACCGGTTTCTTGCTCCGCCCCGAGAGCGTCAGCGTCATGGTGGCGACGCCGGGGCCGTTCCCTTCGGGGACCGTGAGACTCTGCAGCGAGACCTGCGGCAACTCGTCCAGTTCGGCCTTGCCCACGCGGACGTCGGAGAACGCGAGGTCGCCCAGGTACACGCCGCCGGTCGGGCTCGCGCCGGTGAGGCGGACCTCTCGCACGTCACGCAGGTTGACCTCGTCGAAGGACGACGTCGGGATGCGCACCGTCCGCAGCCACGTCTTGGGCAGCGGCGAGGTCGTACCGGGGAACGGCGTGAGGGCGTCACTCACGCCGGAGACCGGCACGGTGCCGGTCCTGCCGCGGCCGTCGACGACGGTGACCGCCAGGTCGACGTTCCCCGTCGCGTTCTCGTCGAGGGCCGCGCGGAAGGTCAGGGCGTCGCGGCCGTTGACGTTCCGCGATCCCGGGGGCAGCGGAACGCTCACCTCGCCGCCGGTGTCGGTCCAGGAGAACCGCAGGACCGGCGTGGCGGTGACGTTTCCGGCGTACGTCGCGGGTGTCCAGGACGGTGCCTGCGACGTGGTCAGCCTGGTGGCGCAGGTGGGCAGGCCGCTCTGCGGCGAGCGGTCCAGCATGCCGGCACAGATCACGCCGGTCGCCGCGCCGGAGACGGTGAAGGGGGACGACGGCGAGGTGAAGGGGGCAACATCGACGCGCTTGTCGAACTCGGCCTGCGCGACCGTGTGGACGACCGCACGCCCGGCGGACTCGGGAACGGCGCCGCTGCCGTCGAACAGCGGAAGCAGCGCGTGCTCCTTGCCCTGGACGAGACGGAAGAACCCGGCGATGTAGGCCGTGCCCACCGCGTACTGCTCGGCCGGGGTGAGCCGGCCGGGGGCGACCGCGCTGCCGCACACCGGGTCGTTCCGGTTGCTCCAGTCGTCGGACGCCGGCGCGACGGCCACGCCCGGCGTCCACTCGGTGTTGAAGAAGTTGTGGTTCGTTCCCATGATCATGAGTGAGGAACGGAACGCCTCGTCCTTCTCGAAGGCGTACAGGGAGTCGTCGTAGAAGTGCTGTCCCTGCTGGTTGGAGACGTCCCCGTCGCAGTACGGCAGGAAGACGGACATCGGGATGTTGGGCAGGGTGGCACGGGCGAAGTCGGTGGGCGCGAGCGGAAGGACCGCCTGGATCCCGTACGGCTTGGGGCGCCCCGCGTTGAGCAGCGCCGCCTTGACAACACCCTCACCTCCGCGCGAGTGTCCCATCAGGCCGACGTCGTCCATGTCGAGACGGCCTTTGAAAAGCTCGACGAGCTTGGCCTCGCCCTTCCCCTTCGTCGCGTCGGCGAGCAGGTCGAGGTGGCGCATGACGACCTCGCCGCGCGCGAGCGCGCCCCGGTCCTCGCTGAACGGGTTGTCGGCGGCGTTGACGCCGTTGGCGCTGACCGACACGACGGCGTACCCGTGACTGGCGAGCACGTCGGCGGGGCCGTCGTACCCGGTGAAGCTGAGGATCGGCTGCTGCCCTGCCGGGCACGGCCAGGTGGTGTTCGACGTCTGGCGCGTGACGGGGTTGTAGCACGCGGAGTGGCGGCCGTGCTGGAAGACGACCAGGGGAAGCCTGCCGGTGGCCTCCTTCGGCAGATACGTCTTCGCGCGGACCTCGGCCTGCCTGCCGCCGAGGCCGGCCAGGGTGATGGCGGTGTCGCCGAGGTCGTACTCGTCGTGGACGACCGTGTAGCGTCCGGGAGTCGCCGGGTCGACCGGCGGAGCGGGGGTACCCGGCTTCCCCGGCCGGGAGGGCGCCGGTTCGGGAGCGATCCTCCCGGTGGGGGCGGGCTCCGAGGGGACTTCTCCGTTCCAGGCCACGTCGACGGACGTCGCACCGGAGACGCCGGGGTCGGTCGTGGTCACCGTCAGGGTCGTGCCGTCCGGCGACTCCACGGCGGGGCCGAGGGAGGTGCCGTCGACGGCGAGTTCCGGTATGGCGTCCCGTACCGGAAGCGGCTCGGCGAGTCGAAGTGTGATCTTGTAGCCACCGTCGACGGTCTCGATCGACCAGGCGCCGTCTTCACCGGTTCCGGAGACGGGCGGGTCGGCGTGGGCGGAGCCCGCGAAGAGCATGGTGGAGATCATCGCGGCGGTCACGGCTCCGACGAGAGTCCGTGTCCTGAATTGCGCATGTAAGCGCATGTCTTTCCCTTCGAGCGCAATGCCCCCAAGGCGGTGCTTACGTCCGCTGTTGGTGGGGTTTTTGCATGTACGGCCCGAATCAGATCGTGCGGGATCGCCTGCGAGGGTTACGAGGTTTTTGCGAGTCTGTAAATGACATTCGGTGATGACCGTTGGAAAACCGCGCTGAACACACCTGCGGGGATCCGGCGGCCGCGATGTGGAGTCGGCCGCCTGATCCCCAGGTCACCGCCGACCCCGCTCGGCCTCGTCGTGCTCGCGGGGGTCTCGCGCCGCGAGGGTTCCAGACGCGGCGGAAGGTCAGGGGAAAGGCGCCGGGGCGGGAGGACGAGCCCGTCGGGCCCGCCGATGAGGGTTTCCTGGGCGGGCGAACCCGTCGGTTCCACCCGCCCGTGGAGGGTTTCAGGGACGAGCGGTGACGAGCCCGTCGGGCCCGCCCGCCCACGGAGGGTTGGCGCCGGCCACCGAGCAGGTGAGCGAGGCGACCCGGGCGGCGAAGGTCGCGGCGTCCACCGCCAGGTCGAGATCGAGCCGGTCGAGCCGCCCGCCGAGCAGGCCGGAGGCGTCCAGCCGGTGCAGGAACCCGGCGGTGAAGGAGTCACCGGCGCCGACGGTGTCGACGACCTTCGTGGGCGGGGTGGGGACCGTGGCGCGCTCACCGTCGACGGACAGCAGCGCCCCCCGCGGGCCGCGGGTCACCACGACCAGACGGACGCCGGCGTCGTGCCAGGTGTCGCAGACCCGCTCGACAGGCTCGCCGGGGTGAATGTGCTCCAGGTCGTCGTCGCTCAGTTTGATCATGTCGGCCAGCGTGCACCACCGGGGCATCCGCTCAGCGTAGACGGCCGCGTCGATGAGCGCGGTCCGCACGTTGGGGTCGATCGAGATCGTGGCGTGGGCGGCGGCCGCCGCCAGTGCCTCCTCGACGGCCTCCGCGCCCGGCGCACGGACCAGGGCGAGCGAGCCGGTGTGCAGGCACGAGACGTCGCCGATCCGTTCCGCGGTGAGTTCCGCCGCGCTCCACCCCCAGTCGGCGGCACCGTTGGCGTGGAAGGAGTAGCGGGCCTGTCCCGACTCGTCCAGGGTGGCCACCGCCAGGGTGCTCGGCTCCACGGCGGCGACACAGCCGCCGAGATCGACCCCCGAGGCGGTGAGGTGCGCGCGGAACAGGGCGCCGAAGGAATCGTCCGACAGGCGTCCGAGAAAGCGGGTGGGGGTGCCCAGGCGCGCCAGGGCCACCGCGGTGTTCGCGGGTCCGCCACCTGGGAGAACGCGCAGGGTGAGCTCGTTCTCCGAACTGGCGGCGGTGAACGCGTCGGCGACGCACTCGCCGAGCACGGCGATCTGGGTGGAGGGCATGGTCCCTGCCTTTTCTGAAGACGTTTTCCGTGAGGGTCGCCCGGGCGCTTCGATCGGAGCCAGGCTCGTCGCGGCAGCGGGATTGACGTTTCCCACCGGGGAGTCCATCATCCATGGCAATGGACGCCGACGTTGACACCGAGGTCCGGCGATGGCGGCGGGTGTTCGATCCCACCCGGCCGATCGTCAGGCTCCGGCTCCGGGGAGATCTCTCCTCCGGCGGTGTCCGGGGCCCCCGGCACGCGCTCTCGGTGCCCGGCCGAACCTCCGATCCCGGCCGCGCTCCCGCCGAGAGGTACGGCCGCGACGGGGCGCTCCCCGTCGATCGCCGCGACGGCGTGTGAGGTCGCCGGTCCTCGTGACGGTTCGTGAGGTCGCCCTCGCCGGGAGCCACGCCCGCGCTCAGGTGGCGGTCGCGACGGCGAGGACGGCGCCGGAGGCACCGTCGACGGTGATCTCCTGGCCGGTGACGATGCGCTCGGTCGCCCCCCTCACCCCCACCACCGCGGGGATGCCGTACTCACGGGCCACCACGGCACCGTGGGAGTTGGCGCCGCCCATCTCCATCACCAGGCCGCCCGCCGTGAGGAAGAGCGGGGTCCAGCCGGGGTCGGTGGAGGGACAGACCAGGATCTCCCCGGGTTCCAGGTACGCGCCGACCGGGTCGAGGACGACCCTCGCGACACCGGTGACGGTGCCGGCCGAGGCAGGGGTGCCGGTCAGCGCGCCGTCCACCGGTGCCGGTACGCCGACGGCCTCCGGCTCGGTGCCGTCCGACAGCAGGACGCGGGGGACGTGCCTGCGGCGCAGCTCACGGGTGGCCTCCTCGCGCCGCCGCGCCACGAGCTCCGCCGGTGCGGGGCGCGTGGCCCCGCCGGACGAGGGGAGGTCGAGGGTCTGCCTGGCCTCGCGGAAGGTGAGGAAGAAGACGTCGTCGGCATCGGCGAGCAGCTCGCGCGC
The DNA here is from genome assembly GCF_040635605.1 of Streptosporangium sp. NPDC006930. Classification (NCBI taxonomy): domain Bacteria; kingdom Bacillati; phylum Actinomycetota; class Actinomycetes; order Streptosporangiales; family Streptosporangiaceae; genus Streptosporangium; species Streptosporangium sp. NPDC006930. The sequence goes on from NZ_JBEYID010000047.1 coordinate 12,349, forward strand.
CGCCAGCTCGACACCGACGGCGAGCAGCTCGGCCCGCATCGCGGCCAGGGCGGTGATGAGGGCGTACTTGGGCATCTCCCGCAGACCCGCCAGTGCCCGGGTCCTGCCGAGCGCGAAGCGGACGAAGCGCCCGCGAAGCCCTCCGGCGCGCCCGCTCAAGGTCTTGATCATGAGGGTGGCCTCGGCGGCGCCCGTGGCGAACAGCGCGTCGGGGGCGAGGGCCGGGTCCTCCAGCCGCAGGTAGTTGGCGAGAACGCCGATGATGTGGGTCGGATCCTCCGACCAGCGCGGCAGCCCGAGGTCGATCTCGGCGACGGCCCTGACGCCGTACACGGCGAGGAAGTCCGCCAGGCCCTTCTGTACCACGCCGGGAAGCGAGCCGGCACGGAAACGCTGGGTCAACTCGGCGGCGGGAGTGCCCAGCAGCAGGGAGGTGGCCTCGCGGTCCTCGCGGACGCGGACGGCCACCCGCCACAGCGCCAGATCCATCTCGGTGGTCACGTTGTGCGGCAGCCCGCGCAGGACCGTCTGCAGCTCGCCCGGCCTGGCCCGCTCCCCCAGCGCCTTGGCGGCGAGGCCGAGCATCGCGAACCCGGCCACCGCGGCCGGAGCGATCGTCGGCAGCAGCGGGAAGATCTCGCGGCTCAGCACCCGCTCGACGTGGTCGAGACGCTGGATCGGGGTGGAGCCCTCGGGCGCGCTCAGTTCCCCGCGCAGGCGCGCGTTCAGCAGTTCCACGTCCCGGTGCGCCGCCGCGGGGTCGAGCAGGGCCCTTACGGCGCGTCGCGGGACGCGGAAACGGGACGCGATCCGCACCGCCCGCCGCAGGGGCGGGCGGAGCGAGGGCTGGGTGACGCTGAACCGGGGATCGTCGAGCAGCCCGCGCAGCACCTTCGCCGACCTCGCCTCCATCACGTCGAGCACCCTCGGGAAGACGACGCGGCCCACCCTGCCGCGCATGAAGCCGGTGATGTCGAAGAACAGCCGCCCGCCCGACTCCGCGACGACGAGGGCACCGGCCACCCGGTCGGTCACCGGGATCCCCACGATCTCCATCGCCGACGACGACAGCAGCCTGAAGGCCGACATGCCCATGGGGGTGATCGGCCGGTAGAGCCCCTGGGCCAGGCTGAAGCAGAAGTAGACCCGCGTGCCCTCGGGCTCGACGCCTCCGGGCCGCGCGTTCAGGGCGCCGGTTTCTCCCGCGTGTGCTCCCCCTGCGCCTGTGCCGTCCGCGCCTGTTTCCCTCGTGTTCGTGCTGCTCGTGCCTGTGCCCGTACTGCCCGCCACGGACGACGGGCTCGCGGACGGCTCCGCGTGACGGGGGATCGGATAGAGCGTGGTGATGGGACGCGACTGGGTCAGCCACAGCACACCATCGGCGTCGATCGCCCACTCGGTGTCCTGAGGCGCTCCGTAGTGCCGCTCGACCCGGTCGCCGAGTTCGGCCAGCGCCCGCACCCGCGCGTCTGTGACGCAGGCGTCCTCGGCGGAGCCCGCCCGGGACGCGGGATTCACCGGCGGCGCCTCGACGTGCTCGACGCCGCCGCCCGGCAGCGACCGTACGGCGATTCGCTTGTCGCCGAGGCGACGCTCGGTGATCTCGCCGGTGGCGGTGTCGACCACGAAGTGGTCGGGGTTGACCGCGCCGGAGACCACGGCCTCGCCGAGCCCGGGGCCGGCGTCGATCACCGCCTCGCGCCGCCGCCCGGTGACCGGGTTGGCGGTGAACATCACCCCCGCCACCTCCGACTGGACCATCTCCTGAACGACCACCGCCAAGCGCACCGCGCGGTGGTCGATGCCGTTCGCGGCCCGGTAGGCGACGGCTCGGTCGGTCCAGAGGGAGGCCCAGCACCGCCGGACCGCGTCCAGCACGGCGTCGGCGCCGATCACGTTGAGGTAGGTGTCCTGCTGCCCGGCGAAGCTGGCGTCCGGCAGGTCCTCGGCGGTCGCGGAGGAGCGGACCGCGACGGGACCGGCCGCACTGTCGCGTACGGCCCTTGCGATGTCGTCGGGGACCGGCGCGGCGAGCACGAGCTCGCGAGCCTTCGCGGCCAGCGCGTTCAGGGCGGGGACGTCCCCGGCGGACGTCGTGGCGAGTGCCGCGAGCACGTCCTCCAGCCCGGCTCGCTCGGTGACCCTGCGGTACGCCTCGGTGGTGACGCACAGACCGGGGGGAACGGGAAGCCCGGCGGTGGTGAGCACGCCGAGATTGGCGGCCTTGCCGCCGACGAGGGGCAGCATCTCCGCCCCGATGTCATCGAACGTCAGGATGAGGGGATCGGGCATGGGCGCGTCTCCTTGAGGCTTCGCCGAGGAGCGCCGTGGCCCGGATCACGAGCTCGCGTTCTTCGGCGGTCAGATAGGCCATGACTTCGAGTTGGGCGTCGGCACGGACGCGCTCGAACGTGCGGAGGAAGTCCGCTCCGGCAGGGGTGAGGGTGATCCGTCGCACCCGCCGGTCGCCGGGATCCTCCCGGCGGTCGGCGAGCCCCCGTCGTACGAGCTGGTCGACCAGGCGGCTGGTGGCCGAGACGGATCGGCTGACGCGCCCGGCGAGTTCGCGGAGCGTCGGGGGAGCCGGGACGTCGAGGGTGTAGAGCGTGGCGATCTGGATCATGGAGGGCTCGTCGTCCTCGAACCCGCTCAGCAGATGGAGCAGCAGACCGGGGATGAGCGCCCGCCGGAGATCGCCGATGTCGTCGGCCAGCCGGTCGCGCTCCGCGCCGTCCACGGGGTCCATCGGACAACTCCTTGCATCACCACAACTAATGCGTTGCCGCAACGTTAAGTCGGAGAAGTCCAGAAGTCAACAAGTGATGAAATTAGTGCGCGTGCCGTCCGCCGGTCTCGCGAGGTGTCCGGTTCGCGGGCGAGAGGGTGCCCGGAGGTCGTGACGGGCGCACGGTCCCCTGTGAGTCGCTGTCCGGCCTGGCGGCGGCGGTGGGCGCCGTGGTGAAGGCAGCGATGGGAGGCAGTGCCGGGAGGCGACGTTGGAACAGGCTGGGCACAGCACGAAGCCGAGCCCTGGGGAGCCGGCCGGGTTCGAGTGTGGGCGACCGATCGGGTCGGGATCGGGACGGTGTCAGGTGTGGCGGGTGGGTGGTTCAGGAGGCGTCGCCCCAGCGGCCGCTAAAGGCTTCGCCGGATGACATGGCGATTTCATCTTTTTCTCTAGAAATTACGCCAAGTCTTTGTTTCCCGCATGTCGGATGGCAGGGAGACAAAATGCCGATTAGTAAGGTTGGCGGATATGTTGCGTCATTGGCAATGCGCCTGAGCTGAACCGTACCAAAGGAAAAGGGCAGTTTGATGACAGATGCCGGTCGCCCTCGCCTCGTGCCACGAAACATCGTTGGATACCTGCGGGTATGGGTCCTCACGGTTCTGATCACGGCAGGAAGCATCGCCGCGACACCTTGTATCGCGAACGCGTTGGCGGAGCCGGTCGCGCTGGGCGCGGCCGCCGGCTTCGCAGTGCTGGGCGGGGCCTCTGTCACGAACACCGGGCCCACTATCGTCACCGGAGATCTGGGGACCAGTCCTGGTACTTCGGTGATCGGTTTCCCACCCGGCACCTTGATAGGAACCTTCCACATCGCCGACGCCGCTGCCACACAGGCTCAGACGGATCTGCTCACCGCATACAACGACGCCGCCTCCCGTACTCCTGACGCCACCATCCCGACAGAGCTCGGTGGAACCACCGTGACTCCCGGCGTCTACAACTCCGCCGCGGGCACATTCCAGATCACGGGAAATCTGACGCTCGACGCCCAGGGCGACCCCAACGCGGTCTTCATCTTCCAGACCGCCTCCACTCTTGTCACCGCGGGCGCGAGCATGGTGACCCTCACCGGGGGAGCGCAGGCATGCAACGTCTTCTGGCAGGTAGGCAGCTCGGCCACGCTGGGAGCCGGCACCGACTTCTCCGGCGACATCCTCGCGCTGACCTCGATCACGGTGGGCAACGGCGTGACCGTGGACGGCCGAACCCTGGCCCACGACGGCACTGTCACGCTGGACACGGACACCATCACCCTGTCCACCTGCGCTGCTCCTCCCAGCAGGTCCACCACCACCACGGTGAACTCGTCGTGTGCCATAAGCCAGCAAAGCCCGATCACCTTCACCGCGACGGTGAGATCCACGAGCGGGATCGTTCCCACCGGTCCGGTTGAATTCTTCAGTGACGGAGTGAGTCTGGGCACGGCCCAGCTCGACGGCACCGGCCACGCCGAGTTGACTGTCGCGCCCCTCCCAGAAGGCGTACATGAGATCGTCGCCGTCTTCCCCGGAACGACCGAACTGGACGGCAGCACATCACCGGTCTTCATACAGGCCGTCGACTCCCAGGGCTTCTGCCTGATAGAGGCGTGCGGGCCAACGTGTGGCAGCGCCCCTCAGACCAGGCTGCTGTCCATGACTGCGGGGCATGTCGCGCCAACCCTCTGCGAACGCAATGACCGTAGACGAGACCGAGGGATCACTCCCAAATTCACCCACAAAATACACCAAATGCCTTCACTGTGATTTCAATGAACTACAGAACGAAGGTTGCAACATAAAGCCCATATGTGCATAAACATAAGCTTGGGCGGGCCGCCTCTCGTTGCTTTCGTATCATCATGTTATTAATTTACGGTTCGGTGCCCAGGGCGATGCATTTTGGGGCATTCATCGGGTATCTCGTGATCGCTGTCCATGCGTCACAGAGGCCGCCTCTCGGAATCCCAAGCGACACGGAATGACATGAATCTCACTAATGGTAGAAATATTCTGACTACGCAGCCCAGTGGGCTTGCCCGAAGTCGAGGCGCTGCGGCGGTTCTCGTCGGCGTTTTTTTGGCTACATCATTTCAAATGCAGGAAAGCGTGCCCAAGGAAAAGCTTGACAACATTCGCCTGATTGCGCAAGCGGAGGATTGCCCTCCTGTGGCCACCTCCCGAAAGCCGCATGCCTATGCGGGGGCCCATTGTCGGAAGAGGTGCTGTAAGCCATGTAAGTGCAGGAAAAAGCCTTGCGCATGCCTGAGTGGCCCTCGTGGCCCGCGCGGACCGAAAGGCAAGAAAGGTCCAAAGGGTGCAACGGGACGAACCGGCCCATACGGCCCGCGAGGCCCCGAAGGTGAGACTGGCACGCCAGGACCTCCCGGCTTGAAAGGACCTGCAGGACCGCAAGGACCCGAAGGGCCAGAAGGATCCGCAGGAGCGGAAGGGCCAGCAGGACCTGTGGGTGCGACGGGCGCAACGGGTGCGACGGGTCCGCAAGGTGAGACAGGTCTGCAAGGTGAGATGGGGCCGCAGGGACCTGTGGGTGCGACGGGTGCGACGGGTGCGGTGGGTCCGCAAGGTGAGACAGGTCTGCAAGGTGAGACAGGTCTGCAAGGTGAGATGGGGCCGCAGGGACCTGTAGGTGCAACGGGTGCAACGGGTGCGACGGGTGCGGCGGGTGCGATAGGGCCGCAGGGACCTGTGGGAGCGACCGGTGCGACGGGTGCGGCGGGTGCGGCGGGTGCGGCGGGTCCGCAAGGTGAGATGGGGCCGCAGGGACCTGTGGGTGCGACGGGTGCGACGGGTGCGGCGGGTCCGCAAGGTGAGACAGGTCTGCAAGGTGAGATGGGGCCGCAGGGACCTGTGGGTGCGACGGGTGCGACGGGTGCGGTGGGTCCGCAAGGT
>NZ_JBEYID010000048.1:0-16832 GCF_040635605.1 Streptosporangium sp. NPDC006930
GCCGCCCGTCGTCGTGCTGGTGGCCTACCTGCCGGGTCTGCTGATCCAGATGGTCACCACGGGTCTGGCCGAGGAGCCGGGCTGGCGTGACTTCGGCCTGCCACCCGGTCAAGGGACGCTGGTACAGCCCGTACGACGGCAAGTGGCTCAAGAGCGAGAAGTACGTGGACGTCGACCACCTGGTACCGCTCGCCTACGCCTGGCGTTCGGGTGCCAAGCGATGGAGCCCGGCCAAGCGGCGCGCCTTCGCCAACGACCTGGTCCGCCCCGAACTGCTCACCGTCAGCCACTCCGCCAACATCGCCAAAGGCGGCAAAGGCCCGCAGAGCTGGCGCCCGCAGCGCCGCGCCCACTGGTGTCAGTACGCGACCTCGTGGATCACGGTCAAGCGCCACTACGGGCTCTTCGTGACCCGCAAGGAGAGGGTAGCTCTGCTCAACATGCTCCGTACCTGCTGAAACCAGCGGGGCGTCACCGAACCGGGTCGCCCGTTCCCCGCCGAGAGTTTCCCGGTCGACGTTCGATGCGGGACCACCGGCGTTTGTCGGTGATCCCCGAGCGGCACTCCACCTGAAGCACGTCGGCGGCAGGCCGCAAGCCACAGGCGGCGTTGATCGAATCAACTGATCGGTTGATGCCGGAATCCACCATCCCGTTCCCTGCTTGGCTGATTCGCCACCCCCTGTCCCCGCGCGATCCTCAGAGCATGTCAACGCATCCGGAGCCCGCCTTCCAGACCACTGGACTTCGCAAGGTCTTCGGTGACCACGTCGCCGTCGACGACGTCCACCTCACGGTCCCCGCCGGATCCTTCTACGGGCTGGTCGGCCCCAACGGCGCCGGAAAGACCACCACCCTGGCGATGGCCGTGGGCCTGCTGCGGCCCGACGCCGGCAGCGCCCGGATCTTCGGCGTCGACGTCTGGCGCGACACCGTTCGGGCCAAAGCGCTCGTCGGCGTGCTGCCCGACGGCAACGCCCTGCCCGAACGGCTCACCGGGCGTGAGGTCCTCACCTATCTCGGCCTCCTGCGCGGTCTGCCGCCCGGCGTCGTCGCCGAACGCACCGACGAACTCCTCCACGTCCTTGAACTCGACTCCGCGGAGCGGACTCTGGTCATCGAGTACTCCACCGGCATGCGCAAGAAGATCGGCCTGGCCGTCGCACTCCTGCACGCCCCCCGCCTCCTCGTCCTGGACGAGCCGTTCGAGGCCGTCGACCCCGTCTCGGCGGCCTCCATCAGGACCATCCTGCGCAGGTTCGTCGACGGCGGCGGCTCCGTCATCGTCTCCAGCCACGTCATGGCCCTGGTCGAGCAGCTCTGTGACCACGTGGGTGTCATGTCCAACGGGCGCGTCATGGCCGCCGGTCCCCTGGCCGACGTACGCGGCACCGCCACACTTGAGGACGCCTTCGTCAACCTGGTCGGCGCCCGGACCCGCGGGACGGAGGGGCTGGCATGGCTGACAGCATGACCCTCGGCCAGATCGGCACGCCCCTCGGTCAGACCGGCATGGCGCACGTCATGATCCGGATGCGGCTCGCCCTGCTGCGCAACTCCCTGCGCGGCGACCGCGCCACCAACCTGTTCTCCGGTGTCCTGATCGGCGTCGTTCTGGCCATCGGAACGATCACGGTCGCCGTCCTGTGGCCCGACTACCTTCCCCTGACCCTGACCATCTGGCTCACCGGCTGGATCTTCGGCCCCATCTTCATCGGCGGCGGTGACGAGACCCTCCGCCCCGAGTACTTCACCATGCTCCCCGCCACGCCCCGTCGTGTCGCGGCGGGGCTGCTCGCCGGAGCCTTCGTCGGCCCCGCACCACTCGTCACCCTCCTCGCCCTGCTGTCCCTGCCCGTGTACGGCTGGCGCCACGGCTTCGCCGGTGTCCTCATCGGGCTGGTCGCCGCCCTGGCCACGCTCGCCACGATGGTGATGATCTCCCGGGTCGTCGTCGCCGCCCTCGGCCTGTTCGTCAGGTCCCGCGCCACCGCCGCCATCGTCGGCATCGTGATGGGAACCACGCTCGCCCTCTGCGGCAACGGCTGGGCCCCCGCCGTGGCCTTCGGCACCGGCGACACCCTTGTATGGACCGAGGTCCTCGTCCGGGCGCTGCCCTCCGGCTGGGGCGTGGCCGCCGTCGAGGCGTCCTGGCCTCTCGCCCTGGCCATCCTCGCCGCCAACGGGGCCGTCATCGTCCTGCTTCTGCTCGCCTGGGCAGCCCTGCTGGCCCGGCGTGTCGCCTCGGCCGCCCGCGGCGGCGTACCCGCCCGTCGTGGCACCCCCCGTCCCTTCCCCGCCGTCGGCGGCGCCCGTATCGTCGCCGCCAAGGAACTGCGCGTCTGGTGGCGTGACCTGGTCCGCATCCAGCTCCTTGGCATCGCCTTCTCCTACGCCCTCGTCTTCCCCCTGCTCCTCGTCACCATCGACCTGTGGATCATGGTCCCGTTCGTCGGGCTCATCGCCGTCGTCATGGCCGCCGCCGTCTCCGCCAACCTCTACGGGGCGGACGGAACCGCCCTGTGGCTCACCCTCATGACCCCCGGTGCCGAACGCGCCGACGTGCGCGGTCGCCAGCTCGCGTGGCTACTCGCCATCGGCCCGGCCGCCACCGTCCTGACCCTCGTCGGCACCGCCGTCAGCGGTCAGACCTGGGCCTGGCCCTGGGTGCTCGGCCTGCTCCCCGCCCTCCTCGGCGGTGCCGCCGGCCTCATTGTCTGCTTCGCCGTCAACTCCCTCGTCCCCGGCACCGACCCCCACAAGCGCGGCGGCAACCCGCTCAACACCGGTGCGGACGAGAGCTCGGAAACCGGTCTGGCCTGGCTCACCCTCATCGCCGTCCCCAGCATCGGACTCCCCACCGCCGCCGCCATCCTTCTCCACCCCTGGGCAGGCGTCCCCGTCGGCCTGCTCACCGGCGCCCTCGGTGTCTGGGGGTTCGGCAAGATCGCCTACCGCAGGCTCGAAAGTCACGGGACCGAACTGCTCACCCTCATGAAGCACGGCCCCGCAGCCCAGCCCAAGCCCACCGACAAGCGCACGACCGCCGACCTGCCCCTCAAGCACCGCATCGCCGTCATCTTCTGCTATAGCGTCGCCTGGCTGCCCACCTTCCCCCAGGGCGTCGTCCCCATGACCTTCAAGATCTTCGGCGTCGAGGACCGCCTCTGGTTCCTCGCCCTCCACCTGCCGTCTGCCTGGCAGTGGCCCACCATCATCTTCATGATCACCCTGGGGTTCCTCATGTACGGCTACGCGATCCTCATCCCCATGCGAATAAGCTCGGCACCGTGAACGACCCTTTCCCGCTTTCGATCTGGGAACGACGTTACGAGCGCTTCGTCGAGGTCGTTCCCTACATCACCCTGGCCGCCCCCCTGGCCATCAGCCTCACCTCACCCGAGCAGCCCGAGGGTGGGATCCCCCGCACCCTCGCCTTCAGCGCCCTGGCCCTGGCCTGGATCCTCGGCTCCCACTCCCTGCTGCCCGCCGACCTCCGCAGGCGCCGCGCCACCACGATCACCTATTTCTGCGGCGTCCTGGTCACCGCCGCGCTCCTGGCACTCCATGATCCGATCTTCGTCATCTACTGCATCTCCGGCTTCTTTCTCGCCGGCTCCTTCGCCCCTTCCAGGTGGACCTTCGCGGCCGTCACCGCCACCTCCATCGTCCTGTACGGGACCACGCTCGACTGGTCCCAGGCCACCGTCCAGCTCGTCCTTCTCCACGTCGCGATCGTCGCCGTTCAGACCCTCACGATCGGCGGCGGCCACATTTTCGCCGTCCGGATCGAAGAGCGGCAGCGTAAATACCGCCAGGCGCTCACCGACCTGCAAAAAGCCCTGGAGGAGAACGCCGAACTCCACGCCCACCTTCTCACCCACGCTCACGAGGCCGGCATCCTCGACGAACGCCAACGCATGGCGCGCGAAATCCACGACACCCTCGCCCAAGGACTCACCGGCATCATCACCCAGCTTCGCGCCGCGCAACGCGTCCAAGACCGCGACGCCCACATCGACCGCGCCCTCACCCTCGCCCAGGACAGCCTGTCCGAAGCCCGCCGCTCCGTCGACGCCCTCCGCCCCCATCAGCTCGAAGACGCCCATCTCCCCGAGGCGATGACCGCCCTCGCCCACAGCTGGACACAGAGCACCGACATCAACCTCCACGTCGAGGTCACCGGCGACCGCGTCCCCCTCAGCCCCGCGATCGAGGTCACCCTCTTCCGCGTCGCCCAGGAAGCCCTCACCAACGTCGCCAAACACGCCAACGCCACCCGCGCCGGCCTCACCCTCTCCTACACCGGCGCCGTCGTCCTCCTCGACATCCGTGACGACGGCAAGGGCATCGACAGTCCCAACGGCCAAGGATTCGGACTCAGCAGCATGAGACAACGCGTACGTGGCGTCGGCGGCACCTTTGAAATCGAGAGCGCACCCGGTGAAGGCACGGCTGTCAGCGCCACCGTCCCCGCGCTCCAGGTAGGCCCCCGGTGATCCGCCTCCTCATCGTCGACGACCATCCCATCGTCCGCGACGGCCTGCGCGCCGTCTTCGAAGCCGAACCCGATCTCGACGTCGCCGGGGAAGCCGCCAACGGCCGCGAAGGCATCGAGCGCGCCGCCGCACTCGACGTCGACATCGTCCTCATGGATCTGCGCATGCCCGAGGTGGACGGCGTCACCGCCATCACCGCCCTCCGCCGGGACCATCCCCACATCAAAACGCTCGTCCTCACCACCTTCGACGGCGACTCCGACGTGCTGCCCGCCATCGAAGCCGGCGCGACCGGTTATCTCCTCAAGGACGCCCCCACCGACGAACTCCTGCGTGCCGTCCGCGCCGCCGCCGCGGGCGAGCCGGTCCTGTCGCCCTCGGTCGCCGGTCGCCTGATGGGCCAGGTGCGCCGACCGGTCAAGGCCGCCCTCACCGACCGTGAACTGCAGGTCCTCGCCCTCGTCGCCGACGGTGCCTCCAACCGCCAGGCCGCCGCCAAACTCTTCATCAGCGAGGCGAGCATCAAGACCCACCTGCTGCACATCTACGACAAGCTCGGCGTCCGCGACCGGGCCGCCGCCGTCGGCGAGGGGTACCGTCGCGGCCTGCTCAGCTGACTCCTGGGGGACGACCCCCGCCAAGCTGGAGAAACAGGTGCCTGGAACGCCGGCTCACGGCTGCGGTCGCGATGCCCGAACCTGTCCTGACCGATGGCCTTCAGATGCGGGGATCATCGGTCGGCGCGCGGACGGCGGATCGAGCGCAGCAGGAGGATCAGTACCAGTACGCCGAGCGCCACCGGCGCCACACGCTTGAGCACGGGCGGCCCGACAAGGGCGATCAGGTTCACGGGGTCCGGTGCCGGCTCGGCGACCTGGCTCGTCGTCGGCGGCTCGACCGGCGGCTCGACCGCCGGCTCGGTCAGGGTGGCGGCGAGACGGTCGGCGAACTGGCTCAACAGCCGATCGCCGACGTCGGCGATCACGCCCCGGCCGAACTGGGCCGGCCGACCGGTGATCTCAAGATCGGTGACGACCCGAACGCGAGTGGTGTTCGCCCCCTCGGCCACGAGGGTCGCCGAGACCGTCGCGCTCGCGGTGCCGGCACCGCGCTCCTCCTTGCCGCTCGCGGAGACGACGACGCGATAGCCGACCGGGTTCTTCTCGACGAACCGCGCGGAGCCTCGGTAAACCATGGTGATCGGGCCCAGCTTGACCTTCACCCGGCCGGTGAACTCATCGCCGGACCGGCTCTCCAGCGAGGCGCCGGGCATGCAGGTGGCGACCTTTTCGACATCCAGCAGCCGCTGCCAGGCCGTGTCAATGTCGGTCGACAGAACAAATGCATGTTCGAGATTCATACCGGTCTCTCGTGTTTCGGTTCGTGGCTGCGCTGATAGGAATAGCGGGTCAGAACGACGGTGGCGTCATCGCGGTGATGGAGACCACGTCCTCGTCGAAGGTGCGGTACCAGTGTTCGGTGATGGAGGCGAAGCGCATCGAATCCCCCTTCTCCAGCACCCGCACCAGGCTCCCGACATGCACCTCCATCTTTCCCTGGAGGATGAACACGACCTCTTCTCCGGTGTGGCTGAAGGGCGCGTGCTCGTTGGAGAAATGGGCCGGCACCTCGATGTAGAGCATGGACAGCGTGCCCTGCAGGTCGGGTACGAGTAGTTGGTAGGTGAGGTTCTGGTCGGCCAGCACCAGTCGCGCCCGTGTGTGCGGGCGGACCACACCGTCGGCGTCGTTGTTGGCGCCGAGGAAGAACGAACCGATCGAGAGTCCCAGTGCGCCGGCGATGTTGGACAGCGTGTCGATCGACGGGTTACCGATGCCGCGCTCCAACTGGCTGAGCAGCCCGGTTGAGATGCCCGCGCGCCGCGCCAGTTCGTCGATGCTGAGCCCGCGACTGGCTCGTTCAGCGGCGATGATCGTTCCCAGACGCGCGACCAGATGACCGTCGTCTGGGGGGTTCCCCTTCAATGCAGGACGCTCCTCATCACTTCAGTGAATCGACGTTCAATATATTGACAGTGAGATTCGTTCATGTCTAGGGTCTGGGCAACGAGAGCGAGCCACGTGCTCGACCGATGACAAAACCACACCTGAGACCGGCACGCCGGCCGGATGGAGCCTGCTTCAGCACCAGAACAACTCCTGGGGCTCCACATCAAATCACCTCATTATTCATGATCCCCGGGCCTGGTAGGCCATCCGACCAATCGAGAGCGACGGCTGCGACGCCGTGACGAATGGGTGAGTCAGTGAAACCCGCGGCATTCGAGTACCACGACCCGCTGACCGTTGCCGAGGCGTGCGAACTACTCGCTCAACTCGGCGACGAAGCGAAACCGCTGGCGGGCGGGCAGAGCCTTGTGCCTCTGATGAATATGCGCCTGGCAACGCCTCGGCACCTCATTGACCTGGAAAAGGTGGCCGGGCTTTCGGATATCGCGGTTTCCGAGACTTCGGTGACCATCGGCTCGATGACGAGGCAGCGACAGATCGAACTGTCGCCCGTCATCCGGGAGGCCTGCCCGATCCTCGCCGAGGCGACGAGGCATATCGCGCACTTCCAGATACGGCAGCGAGGGACGATCGGTGGCTCGATCGCACACGCCGACCCGGCCGCCGAACTGTCCCTCATCGCACTGCTCCTCGACGCTCGGATCGTCGCCCGTAGCGCCGAACGCGGAAGATCCATTCCGGCCCGGGATTTCTTCGTCTCGGCGTTCACCACGGACCTGGAAGAAACCGAGGTCGTCGAGACGATCGTGCTGCCTCGCATGTCCGGCGGCGAGGGCTGGGCCTTCGAGGAGTTCGCCCGCAGGCAGGGAGATTTCGCCCTGGCCGGCGTCGCGGCCACCGTCACCCTGACCGGTGGAAGATACTCCAGCGCTCGGCTGGCCGCGAGCGGGGTCGCGGCGACTCCGGTGGTGCTGCCCGAGGCCGAACGTCTTCTCGGTGAAGAACCGAGCGAGGCGCTCTACCGGGCGGTGGCCGCGGCGGCGACGGCGGACCTCACCCCTGGCACCGACATCCACGCCACCGGCGAGGACCGGCGGGATATCGTCCGCCACCTCACGGAGGTCGCGCTCGCCGCGGCGACCGAGAAAATCCTCCATTCGACAGATCGCTCGGCAGGCCGACAGTGACCACGATGAGACACATACGCTTCCGGCTCAACGGGCAGAGCGTGGAGCACGACGTAGCGCCGAGGCTGCTGCTGTCCGATTTTCTCCGGGACGTTCTCGGATTCACCGGCACCCATGTGGGGTGCGAGCAGGGGGCCTGCGGGGCGTGCACGGTTCTGTTGAACGGCGAGGCGGTCCGTTCGTGTCTGGTGTTCGCGGTCCAGGTGAACGGCGCGACGGTGCGGACCATCGAGGGGGTTTCCCCCGACGGGACGTCACTGCACCCGATCCAGCGGGCCTTTCATGAGAACCACGGGCTGCAATGCGGTTTTTGCACGCCCGGCTTCGTGATGAGCACCTGCGCTCTACTGGCGGAGAATCCGGCCCCCACCGAGTCCGAGATCCGCACCCAGTTGTCGGGCAATCTGTGTCGCTGCGCCGGATACGAGTCGATAGTCCAGTCGGTGCTGCAGGCCGCCCGCGAACTGGCACCCGCCGGCGGGCAGAGCGCAGGGAAAGCGAGCGGTCATGACGAGTAGCACTTTGGCACGTTCCTTTGGGCGAACCACGAGTCAATCCGGCCAGGGATTCGGCGCGGCGCTGCGGCGTACCGAGGACTATCGGCTGCTGATGGGCACCGGGACCTTCACGGACGACCTGCAGCTTCCCCGTACCCTGCATGCGGCCTTCGTGCGCAGCCCGTACGCGCACGCGCGGATCATCGCTGTCGATGTCGAGCGGGCACTCGCGCTCCCCGGCGTGGCGGCGATCTTCACCGGTGACGACCTGGCCGAACTGACCGAACCGGGGATCACGGCCCAGGCCGGAGCAGAACCGATGGTCATGGAGACCCTGCCGACCCGCAAGGTCCGGTTCAGCGGCGATCTCGTCGCGTGCGTGGTGGCCGTCGACCGGTACGTGGCGGAGGACGCGATCGAACTTGTCGAGGTGGACTACGAGCCGCTCGCGCCGGTCCTCACCATGGAGGCGGCCGCCGCGCCCGATGCGCCCCTGGTGGACGAGGATCTTTCGAGCAACCTGCACACCCAGCAGACGCACACCTTCGGCGACGTCGCGGCGGCCTTCGCCGAGGCTCACGAGATCGTCGAGGCCCGCTTCAGTACCCAGCGGATGACGCATGTCCCGATCGAGACCCGCGGCGTCCTCGCCGTATGGGACGCCGGCCGCATGGAACTGACCTTCCACAGCGGCCAGCAAACGGCTCACCTGCTGCGGACCAACCTGGCCCGCCGGCTCAGGCTGGACGAGAACCAGGTGCGGGTGATCTCGCCGGACGTGGGCGGTGCCTTCGGCCAGAAGATTCCGCTCTTCCGCGAGGAGTTGACGGTGGCCGCCCTCGCCATCAAGCTGCGGCGGCCGATCAAATGGATCGAGGATCGGGTCGAGAACCTCACGGCGGCGAACCACGCGAGGGACGACTCCGCCTGGATCAGGGCTGCGGTGGACAAGGACGGGCGCATCCTCGGCGTCAAGGCCGAACTCTGGGCCGACTACGGTGCGTACGCCTTCTTCACGCCGAAGTACCCGATCGACTCCGTCGGCTGGCTCCTTCCCGGCCCGTACAAGTTCCAGAACTACGAGTACTCCATCAACGTCGTGATCACGAACAAGTGCCCGGCCGGAACCCTTCGCGCGCCCATGGCTCTCGTGACCTGGGCGACTGAGGGGATGGTCGAGCGCATCGCCCGACAGTTGAAGATCGATCCGGTCGAGGTACGCCGCCGGAACATGCTCACAAGCCAGGACCAGCCGTATGTGTCCGCGACCGGATACACCTACGAGGCGCTCACCATGTGGGAGGGCTACGAGCAGATGCTGCGGAGCTTCGACCTGGCGGAGTTCCGGGCCGAGCAGCGGGCGGCCAGAGCGGACGATCGGTACCTCGGTGTCGGGATAGCGAGCGTCCTGGAGCCGACGACGTACGGATCGGCGTGGTACAAGAAGGGCGGCCGGGGAAGCGGCCACGAGGCGGCCACCGTCAAGGTGGAGCCGAGCGGAGCGGTCAACGTGGGCGTCGGCATCGTGCCGAGCGGCCAGGGATACGAGACGACGATCGCCCAGGTGGTCGCGGAGGCCCTGGGCACCCGGGTCGAGAACGTGAACGTGCTGCTCGGCGATACGTCCCTCACCCCGTACGGGATGGGCTCCCGGGGATCCCGGGGCGCCGCCGCCGGCAACGCGGTGGCGTATCTCGCGGCGACAAAGGCCCGTGCGAAGGTGCTGCGCATCGCGGCACATCTCGTGGGTGAGCCGGTCGACAACCTGGATATCCGGGACGACCAGATCTACGTGCTGGGGGAGCCGGAGCCTCGCATGCCGCTGTCCCAGGTGTCGTGGACGGCGTACATGGATCCCTTCGCGCTGCCCCCCGGCGAGTTGCCGGGTCTGGAGATCCACCGGACCTACGACCCGCCTGCCATGACCTTCTCCAACGCCGCACACCTGTGTGTCGTCGAGGTCGAGCGGCGCACGGGCCGGGTGGAGATCCTGGACTACCGGGTGATCGAGGACGCGGGCACCCTCATCAACCCGGCGATCGTCGACGGCCAGATCCGCGGCGGCGTCTCGTTGGGGATCGGGCAGGCGTTGCTCGAAGAGGTCGTCTACGACGAGTTGGGCAACAACCAGACCGCGACCTTCCTCGACTACCTGATCCCGACCATCGACGCGGTGCCCGACATCCGGATATCGCACGTCCAGACGCCGAATCCACACACCGTTCGCGGCCTGAAGGGAATGGCCGAGGGGCCGGTCCAAGGAGGGCTCGCCGCAGTGATGATCGCCGTCCAGGACGCCCTGGACGGCAGGGGAATCACGATCGACCGCAGCCCGGCGAGCCCGAGCCGGATCAGGGCCCTGTTCCGGGCGGTGGAGGGTGACAGCGATGAGTGAGCCGAACCAGACCAGGATCGCCTTCATCGGGTTGGGCACCATGGGGTTCCCCATGGCACACCAACTCGTTCGGGCCGGACATCCGGTCACCGTGGTGCCGCACGTCTCCATGACCGCGGCACACCGGCTGGCCGAGGACGGGGCCGCGATCGCCACCACACCGGCCGACGCCGCGAGGGATGCCGATGTCGTGATCACGATGCTCCCTTCGGCCACCGAGGTCCGTGCCGTGCTGTTCGAGGAGTCGGGGGCGACCGGCACGGCGCGCCCCGGCACCCTGGTGGTGGACATGTCGACGATCGGGCCGAAGGCGGCCCGATCGATCGCGCGCCGGCTGGGGGAGATGGGCCTGGCGTTCATGGACGCGCCGGTGAGCGGCGGGCCGGCGAGGGCACACAACGGCACGCTCACTACCATCGTGGGCGCCGACGAGGACACTCTCGCCACGGCTCGGCCGGTCCTCGCCCACATGGCGAGCACCGTCTTCCACGCCGGGCCGGTCGGTGCCGGCCAGGCCGCGAAGATCTGTAACAACCTTCTCGTCGCCGCCTGCATGCTCGCCAACGCGGAGGCCCTGACGCTGGGCACGGCGTCCGGCGTCGACCCGCACACGCTGCGGGAGATCATTCTTGCCAGCACGGGCGCGAACTGGCAGCTGGAGCACATCGTTCCCCAGACGATCCTGGCGAACGACTTCGACCCGCGGTTCGCCCTCTCCCTCCTGCTGAAGGACCTGGATGTCGCGGGAGAGGTCGCCGAGGACGTCGCGTCGCCGTTCCACGTCGGCGGACTGGCGAGACAGATGTTCGGCCGGGCCGAGGCGTCGTTCGGCGGGCGGACGGACTTCAGCGCGGTCGTGAAGTTGTACCAGGAAGCACTGGGTGACGGCCCGCGGGACCGGGCCACGGAAGCGGCTACCGGGCGGTCCCCCGCGACGAACGATCAGCCCCATCGTCAGGAGACGGAGCAGCGATGAACACCCCGAACACCGAATCACTTCCACGACCGATCGTCAGCTTTCTGCCCACCGCCTTCACCCCGGACGGGGCGGTGGACATCGGCAAGATGAGGGACCTGGCCGACCTGCTCGCCCGCCACGGGATCAGGCCGGCGGTCCTCGGCGGGATGGGGGAGTTCTACGCCCTGCGACGAGACGAGGCGCGCGCCTGCATGGAGGCGGCGGCGGCCGGGGCGGCCGGCCGGGTTCCGGTGGTGGCCGGAATAGGGTTCTCGACGAGGGAGGCCACCGAACTGGCCGTCGACGCGCGGGACGCGGGCGTGTCGGTGCTGGTGCTCAATCCGCACTACTTCGCTGTCCCCACGCCCGACGGCGCCGCCGAGCACGTCCGGCGGATCACCGGGGAGTCCGGACTACCCGCGATCGTCTACAGCAGCAAGGCCCAGCCGGTCACGGAGGACCACCTGGACCGACTGGTCACGGTGGCGGGCTTTCGTGGCGTCAAGGAGACCGCCTTCGGGCCGGATGAGGTGGGGCGACGGGTCGCGCGCTGGGGCGACCGGATCGAGTGGTGGGGGGTCGGCGAGATCGGCGGGACCGAGTACGCCCGCGCGGGCGGCAACGTCATCACCTCATCGCTCGCCAACTTCAGCCCGGCCACGTCGATCGCCTACGTCCGGGCGGCGCTGGGCGACGGCTCCGTCGATCCGCAGCTGGCCGAGTGCTGCGCCGCGTGGGACGAGCTGCTGCGCGCGCCGGAGGGTTACCTGGGCGTGCTCAAGGCCGTCATGCAGGCACTTTACGGATGGCATCCCGCCGTGCGGCTGCCCATGACCGAGGCGAGCGTCGCCACCCGGGAGTCCGTGGCCCGGTTCCTCGACCGCTTCGAGCATCTGTCCGCCCGATCCAACCCCCTGGCGGGATAGGGCGCACCAACGCGCACAACCGAAAGGAGTCGCCCTGAAACCGATGTCGTGCCCCATGACCTCGTAATGACGTGTTTTCGGTCGTTTCTTTATCCGATTGGTTGAATAGTGTGAAAAATCATACTCGCATGGCGCTTATCGGGCTTGTGTGCCTCGCGGCGACAGCGTGCGGCGGCGGAGCCACCACCGCCGAGCAAGGGTCCAACGACCCCCTGACTCTGGTCGACTACGGCGGCGCGACCTCCCAGATCGCCAAAGAGATCTGGATGGACCCCTTCACCGCGCAGACGAGCATCAAAATGCGGCAGGACTCCCCGAATGACTATGCGAAGGTCAAGGCGCAGGTCGATTCTGGGAACATCGCCTGGGATGTCATGTTTGTCCAACCCTACCGGGCGATCGTCGACTGCGGCACCTACTTCGAGAAGCTCGACAAGAGCAAGATCACGACCCTCGACAAGCTCCCCCCGCTGATCGGTGAATGCGGGGTGCCGATCGACAACTTCGCGTACATCCTCGTGTACGACTCCAAGAAGTTCGGGGCGAACCCGCCGACGTCGTGGAAGGACTTCTTCGACGTGGAGAAGTACCCCGGCAAGCGCGGGCTCTCGACGGCCGTCGCGGGTGGCGTGCTGGAGGCGGCACTGCTCGGCGACGGGGTGAAGCCCGAGGAGCTGTACCCGCTCGACATCGACCGGGCGATCAAGAAGTACGACAGCATCAAGGGCGACATCTCCTTCTTCGAGTCGGGCGCCCGGCAGATGGAGCAGATCGAGAGCGGCGATGTCGTCATGTCGCTCGCCTGGCACGGCCGGGTGCAGCTGTCGGTGCGCAACGGCGCGCAGTTCAAGCCGGTGTGGAACCAGCACATCCGGACGCACGACACCGTGGCCATGATCAAGGGCACTCCCCGGAAGGAGGAGGCCTACAAGTTCCTGAGCTTCATCACGGACGTGGAGCAGCAGAAACTCTGGGCCGAGCAGACGTCCTACGGGGCGGCCAACAAGGACTCCAAGCCGACGCTGGACCAGGTGGGCCAGGAGTTCGACTCGAACGATCCAGCACACGCGGAACTGGCGGTGCAACTGGACCTGAACTGGTGGGCGCAGCACTACGAGGAGGCCATCGACCGCTACACGAAGTGGTCCGCCCAGTGAGGTGATGCCGCCCGGCGGATTCTCGTGAACAGCGAGGACCTCCCTCGGGTGCGGCGGCACACGGGGGAGGTCTATCGGGCATGGTCAGCGGATCCCGACGCGAGTATCCGTATGTGTGGTAACGAGGAGGACTAGATGGTTTCGGTGCAGCCCCTGGAGCGCACAGATGATGTGCGGGACCGTTTCCGTTGGTTGAAACGCCCGCGAAAAAGGCCCCCCGTGGGCTTTCTCCTAGCCGCCCCTGTTGTTTTCTTCCTCATCGTCTTCTTCGTCTATCCGGTCGCCGAGATTTTCCGGTTGTCCTTCATCGGTGACGACGGAGCGCTGTCGTTGGAGCACTACACCGATTTCGCGGGCACCGAAGTTTACGTAACGATCCTTCTGCGCACGATATACACCTCGGCCATCGTCACGGGGGTGTGCGCCCTCATCGCCTACCCGTACGCGTATCTCATGGCCCTGGTCGGCAGCAAGACACGGGCCCTCATGCTCGGGTTGGTGCTTGTCCCGCTGTGGACGAGCCTGCTCGCGCGGACGTACGCCTGGATCATTCTGCTGTCGGATGTCGGGCCGGTCGTCGCTTTCCTGTCGGTCCTGGGCATGGAGATAAAGATGCTGGGCACATCCCGCGGGGTCCTGATCGGCATGGTGCAGGTCCTGCTCCCCTTCATCACCCTGCCGCTGTACAACAACATGCGCACCATCGACCGCCGGCTGGTCATGGCCGCCCAGTCACTCGGGGCCACGCCCAGGGCGGCGTTCCGGCAGGTCTTTCTGCCGTTGACGGCTCCAGGCCTCATCACCGGCAGCGTCATGGTGTTCGTGCTCGGCCTCGGTTTCTACGTCACGCCGGCGCTGCTCGGCTCACCGTCGCAGTCCATGTTGGCCCAGCTGGCCGCCCAGGAGATCTCGTTGAAGCTCGCCTGGGGAAGCGCGGGAGCGATGTCGGTCATCCTCTCCGTGCTGACCCTCATCGTTCTGGTGGTCGCGGCCCGGTTCGGGATGACCTCGATGCTCACCAGCATGGGAGGCAAGAATGCCCGTTAGGCGGCCGTACGGGCTGGCCGTGTTCGCGGTGATAACGGGAGCGCTGCTGATCCTCCCGGGCCTGATCGTGTTCCCGATGAGCCTCAGCGATCGACGGTCCTTCGTCTTCCCGCCGAAGGAGTGGAGTTTCCGGTGGTACGAGAACTTCTTCTCGGACCCTCGGTGGACCGAGACCCTGATGAACTCGCTCCAGACCGCCCTGATCGTCGCGGTCATCGCCACCGTCGCGGGAACGGTCGCTGTTTTCGGCGTCGTACGGCACAGCTTCCGGGGCAAGAGCATCGTCGTCGGCCTGCTGCTCGCGCCGATGGTCACCCCGATCATCATTCTGGGGGTTGGCGAGTACGCGCTCTTCCTGAAGTGGCAGCTCGTCGGGACCGGCCTCGGCTTCGTCCTCGCCCACACCGTGCACGCGATCCCGTACGTGGTGCTCACGGTCTCCGGCGTGCTGGTGACGATGGACCGTCAGCTGGAGCGCGCCGCGACGAGCCTCGGGGCTCCCCCGCACAAGGTCCTCATGACCATCACGCTGCCGATCATCGCGCCCGGAATCCTGGCCGGCTTCATCTTCGCCTTCATCTCGTCGTTCGACGAGACGGTGATCGCGCTGTTCCTCTCGGATCCCAACTTCCGCACGATGCCCGTGCAGATGTACGCGAGCATGACGCAGGAGGTGGACCCGACCATCGCGGTCGGCGCGTCACTGATCATGCTGCTCTCGACCCTGCTCATTCTGTTGTCCGCTCTCGCATTCAGGAGGCGTTATGCCAAGAAGCACCGCTGACCGCTCCCGGGGTGCGGCTGTCCGTTTGCGGGGGATCGTCAAGCAGTACGGTGCGGCGGCTCCCGCCGTCAACGAGGTGTCGCTGGACATCGCGGCGGGCGAGTTCGTCTCGCTCCTCGGCCCGAGCGGATCGGGTAAGACGACGACGTTGAACGCTATCGCCGGGTTCGTCGACATCGACGCGGGCGAGATCGAACTGGACGGGGTGTCCGTCGCGTCGGTGCGCCCCCACCTGCGGAACATCGGCATGGTGTTCCAGCACTTCACGCTCTTCCCGCACATGACCGTGGCCGAGAACGTCGCCTATCCGCTGCGCCAGCGCAAGATCCCGGCGAAGGAGCGCGCACAGCGGGTCCAGGCCGCGCTGGAGATGGTGCAGCTGGGCGAGTACGGGGCCCGCCGACCAGACCAACTGTCCGGCGGACAGCAGCAGCGCGTGGCGGTGGCGAGGGCGGTCGTCTTCGAGCCCCGGGTTCTGCTGATGGACGAGCCCTTCGGCGCACTGGACCGGAAGTTGCGTGAGGAGCTGCAGATCCAGCTCAGGGGTCTGCACCGGGAACTGGGCGTCACCATCATCTTCGTGACGCACGACCAGGAGGAGGCGTTGGTCCTCTCCGATCGGATCGCCGTCTTCAACAACGGCTCGATCGATCAGGTCGGCACACCGGCGGAGTTGTACGACCGGCCCGAGAGCCGGTTCGTCGCGCAGTTCCTCGGCGAGTCGAACGTCTTCGAGGGAACGGTCCAGGAGGTGGACGGTGTCCGCGCACTGGCGTGTCCCGACGGCAGGTTCGTCCTTCCCCCGTCGGCCGCCGACCCGGGGGCGGAGATCCAGGCGATGGTTCGCCCGGAGAAGTGTCGCATCGCACCCGTCGGCTCGGAACGCGACGGCCTGACGAACGCCCTGGAGGGGGAGGTCGAGGAGGAGATCTTCCTCGGCTCGTCGCGGAAACTGCTGGTTCGCACCCCGACCGACCGGGTGGTGACGGTGCGCTCGACCGCCGCGGCCGACCGCGGCGTCTCAGTGGGGGCGAAGGTGGTCGTCACCTGGGACTCGGCCGACCTGCTGGTGGTGCGCTGACAACGGTGCCGGGCACCGACTCGGCGACCGCGCCGAGAAGGCTTCGGAGCCACAAGATGGCTCCGCGGAGATGAAGGCCCGCGAGATAGCTTTCGGGGGTCTTGTCGAAGCGAAAGGCCAGCCCGCGCCACTGCTTGATGCGATTGATGCAGCGTTCGGCCGTGTTGCGCTGCTTGTACAGCTCTGGGTCATGACTGACCGGGCGGCCACCATGGGAACCGCGCCTCTTACGGTGTGCCGCCTGGTCGCTCTTTTCCGGGATGACGGCCTTGATATGGCGTCGGCGCAGATAGAGGCGGTTGCCCCGAGAGGAGTAGGCCTTGTCGGCGGC
>NZ_JBEYID010000049.1:0-7833 GCF_040635605.1 Streptosporangium sp. NPDC006930
TGGACTCCACCACGACAGCGTCACCTGGCGAATCACGGCCATGCCCTGAAAGGCGGCATCGCCTGATAGACCAAGATCTTCATCGGCCTTCTAGGACGACCGCAGCGGTCGCTCGCCTGGTCAGACGCGGGTTAAGGCCTTCCGAGATGGTCGTCGAATTATCAAACCTTACATTGTCAAAGCGGGCATTCCGGTAGTCTTGGACGGTTGATTGCTGCGTGGCCATGGCGCCGCTGGAGATGTCGATTCCACCCTGCACTGGAGCCGCTGACCGAGACTGCTGATCATCAGCATCGGGTGATTTGTCATCATTCATAGTTGTCTGCGACTTTCTTTCATAGAAAAAGAAGAAGAGGCAGGCGGATGCGAGCCATGCCCCTTGCATCCACCAGGGACCTTCGGCTTGATTGACAGCGAAGCTGCCAGCGGCCATCATCATCGCCCGCCCTAAATGCCGCCACCATCGGCCCGGTGCAGGATATTTCCTCAGTTGGAGCACGAAAGCCTTTATAGCGAATTCAGCGGTGCTAAGGATGCTCATCGAGCTGGTCGAGAATGTGGTTCACTCCGGAACGGCGTCCGACAGTTGTCGGCGCACCTAAGCGGTCTACTGCCTCACATCCGCTCAGTATTCGGCGGCAGAGACGCTCTACTCGTGCCGGTCAGCGAAGTCGGCCAGTTGGCCAAGGTCGCTGGGGAAGTGCCAGCCGCGTTGAAGGCGACGATGCACGCGACGTTGCGGTTCCTGACTCTGCTGGACGCGGCGGCCGCCGTCTACGGCGAGTTCGGCCTGCCGTACGGACGATGCCCGGCCAACGGCCCTGCGGACGTCGCCGATCCCGGCCTGAACGTCGAGGCCGACCAGGACCACGAGGTCGACGAGGGCCAGAGTCGGTGGGTGAACGACTTCATCTCCCCCAGCATGGCAGTAACCCTGCTGAGCTGCTGCGCTACCTGTTCGGGCCCGGTTCCAGCGGGGAGCGCACCGACCAGCGCATCATCGCTGCGGACGTGACGCTTGGGCTGGCCGAAGGAACCCGGCGGGATCACGTCGCCGACGCTGATGCCATCTACGCGCTGGGCCGCGACATAGATTCGCACCGTCTCTTGCTCGGGGTTGCGCCGTCGGACAAGTGGGTGTGGCATTGCGCGATCTCCCTGCCGCCAGGTGAGGAACTGGCGGACGCGCAGTGGGCCGAGGTCGCCCACGAGGCGGTCGCCCGGATGGGGTTCGACGCGGCGGAGGGGCGGGCGCCGTGCCGGTGGATCGCAGTACCTCACAGCTGCTCGGTTGGCGGCAACGAGCACATACACCTGATGGTGAACCTGGTGCGAGAGGACGGCGAGGTCGCTGGCACCTGGAACGACCGGCGCACGATGAGCCGGGTGTGCGCGGACATGGAGCGCCGCTTCGACCTGGTGGTGGAGGGCCACACCGGGCACGGCTTGCCTGGCTACTCCAAGGCCGAACACCAGCGCCTCCAGGCCGGGGTGCCCTTCGAAGGGCACTGCCTGGCCCGGCTGGTGCGCTCGGGCGCCGCGAGATCGGCCAACGAGGCGGAATTCGTCCGGCGGGCGACGGAGGTCGGGGAACTGTCGTGCGCGATCTGGACATCGACGCCGTCAACGGCGAGCCGGATGCGCCGACAGCCGGTCTGGTAGATATCGCAACGCAGATCCTCGGCCATAGCGGCCCGGCCGCACGCTCGAAGCTGCGCGGTGTTCTTTGGGCACTGGCACCGAGTCAGGGCGCGGCCGCTCACGTCGTCGCCGCATCTTCTTCCGGGTCGACATCCGACCGATCGGGCAGTAACACACCAGGTGGTAAAGGATCCTCCAGCGTTGGCGGAGGCGACCAGTAGTCCACCCCGCGGAGATCGACCGTACCGCCAGCGAATACCGCCGCGAAGAAGGTGACCGTATCGCTGATGAACTTCGCGCTGCTGAAGGTGACCATGCCGCTGATGAACTTCGCGCTGCTGAAGGCGACTGTGCCGCCAGAGAACTCCGCTTCGCGGAAAACGGCCTCACTGCCGGAGAACCTCGCGGCCATGAAGGTGACCATGCCGCTGATGAACTTCGCGCTGCTGAAGGCGACCGTGCCACCGGAGAACTCCGCGAACTCGAAGGCGACCGTGCCGCCAGAGAACGTCGCCTTGCTGAAGGAGACCGTTCCACTGGAGAAGGTTGCGGCGCTGAAGGCGACTCTTCCGCCGGAGAACGTCGCGTTCTCGAAAAGGACCCTTCCGCCGGAGAACACCGCTTCGCTGAAGAGGACTATGCCGCCGGAGAACGTCGCGTTCTCGAAGAGGACCCTTCCGCCGGAGAACACTGCGCCGTGGAAGAAGACCGCGCCGCCAGAGAACATCGCGTTGCTGAAGGCGACCGTGCCGCTGGCGAACGTCGCGCTGTTAAAGGCAACTCTGCCGCCGGAGAACACCGCGCGACTGAAGTCACCGCCGTCGAAGACGACGGCGGTGAAGTCGAAGTCGTGACCCTGCCAGGAGATGGCAGCGTTCTCGCGCAGATGAGCGCCGATAACGCGGATGATGGTGTGCCGCACCTCGCGCAGGCCGGCGAAGGCCAGGCGTTGGGCCGGGTCGCCGTCGTCACCGGGGTCAGGGGCGTAGGGCATACGCAGATAGGCGCACAAGACGTCGATCATCGTTTGGCGCAGTTCCGAGGTGGGCGCGTCGTCGGCCAGGCCTGCCAGGGTGTGCACGCCGGCCAGGCGCACTGCGGGCGAGTCGTGGCCCAGGTGGTTGGCGGCGGTGGCGAAGCGCTCGTTGAACAGCTTGGTCGCCTCGCGCCGGTGGGCCTCATCGGCGCGCAGCTCAGCAGTCTGCTGGCGATGCTCGGCGGCTTCAGTGACCTTCTGCTTGCGGTAGGCGACGACCAGGGCGATGACGCCGCCGATTCCGGCGACCACCGCGAAGGAGAGCTTCAGCAGATCCAGTAATCGGCTCAGCGGGAGGCCCTGCTGCCCGACAGGGGTAAGGGCGGGGAAGCCAAGAAGCCCCAGGGCGCCGACGAACAGACCGGCGCTGAGCAGGATTGAGCCCGTCAGGGCGAAGGCGAGGACCGGCCCGATCCGGGCAAGCCGCAGGCCCTGGCCGGGGACGGCTTTCACAGAGCTTCTGCCTGGCGGGATGGGAGTCGGTTCGTCTGGGTTGGCCACGAATTCAACAGTGGCGGAGGTGGCCCGGGTTATCAGCCGCTTCGCGTAGAAGGTTCCTCGGGACGAAGGGCTGTAAGCCGGTGCATCCGGGACTCCGAAGCACAGCTCTACCCACCGATAACATGCGGGAATACCTATTCCCGTGAGTTGACCGAACCCCTCCCATCCCCGTCCGAGACATCCCGTTTTTAGACCATTCGGGCGGCAGGGGAAGCGATGCCTGATCTGGCGGGGAATCGGTAACAGGTCGGCGACCCCGCCCCGCCCGCCGTCGACCGGTACCAAGCTGGAAGGGTGCCGCCCCCTTCCCCGCCGGCGCCGAGCTCGGCGACCCCACCCCCGCCCCTGTCCTCCGGCCGCTCGCGCGCCCGCCGCGTCGTGGCCGTCGGGGTGGTGGTCGTGTCGCTGGGATTGCTGGGCGTAGGACTGGTCGGGTTCTTCACCGACCCGCTGGACCTGCCGAACGAGGTGCTGGAGGTGCTGGACAAACGCGCCAGCGTGATCAGCATGTTCACCGCCCTGGCCGGCCTGCTCATCGCCGGCACCGCCCTGGCGCTGCAGCTTCGCTCCTTCGCCCCTGCCGACACAACACCACCCGCGCAGGCCGATGTGTCGGCGCACCCCGACGGCGGGAACCACATCGACCTGTCCAGCGGGACCTTCCACGGCCCGGTCACCGGCACGGCCAGCACCCAGGTGAAGGCCGACGGGACCAGCGCGGCCGCGATCGGCCACGACAACTCCGGCCTCATCATCACCGGAGCGAACCCGTCGATCACCCTGAACACCTCATCGGCCGGGGCAGCCACAGCCGGTCCGGCACTGCCACCGGTGGCCCAGGTGCTGGCCAACGGCCTGACCGCTTTGCCGCAGAAAGCCTCGGCGGTGTTCACTCGGTTTCGCCCTGCAATCGGTGACCTAACGGGACTTCTCCGAGCGTTAGTCCTCAAGAGCCTGGCCGACGAACTGGCAACGCGCTGTTGTGGGGCGCAAAGCCCGAGGCGGTCATCGGAACAGCCAGATCGGAAGAATTACCGGTACGTCTCCTTCGGGGACTTACCGTTGAGGTACCACCGGTACGTCTCCTTCGGGGACTTACCGTTGAGGTACCAGGAGCAACCGCCCTGATTCAGCCCGTGGGAAGGGGATGAAGTGCACACCATGGTGGACATGCTCCTGATGTTCTTCTTCGGTTTGATCTTGATGTTCTTCGTCGGCTTGACCCAGTCCGCGACGGTGCCCAGCCAGTCCGCGACGAGACAGTTGCGGCACCGATACAACGCTAGCCGTCCCCTCATCCACTGCTCCACTTCCCCACCTGGCGCAACCGGCGCCGGGAAAGGCGAAGGAGCTGATCTAGCGCCTGGCTAGATCATGCTCCCCG
The DNA here is from genome assembly GCF_040635605.1 of Streptosporangium sp. NPDC006930. Taxonomy (NCBI): domain Bacteria; kingdom Bacillati; phylum Actinomycetota; class Actinomycetes; order Streptosporangiales; family Streptosporangiaceae; genus Streptosporangium; species Streptosporangium sp. NPDC006930. The sequence goes on from NZ_JBEYID010000049.1 coordinate 4,563, forward strand.
CTCTGAGCTGGGGAGCCATGAATGGTGGGTTTGCTTCGCCAGATGTTGGCGGAGGTTGGTCCGGTAACCGCTTGGGTTGCCGGGTTTGTCGCGGCGGTCATCGCCGTGTTCGCGCTGTACGTCGGGATCGCGATGATGGCGGCCCTGCGTGCCGCTGATGAGCAGCAGGCGGAGGTCCGGTACCGGATCTTTCGGGACATGCTGCAGCTGTTTCACCGGAAGGGGCGGTGAACGCCTTCACCCGGCCGCGTCCCTCAGGACGTGGCCGGCCGCCCTCCTGTCCGCCTGAAGTGGTGAGTCGCGTCATACAGTTGCGCACTCAGGGGTTCAGTCTCACGGAGATCGGTGAGGTGTTGAACGCCGAGGGCGTGCCGACTCCGGCAGGTGGACCTCGATGGGCTAAGTCCTACGTTGACCGGCTCCTGCACACCCGGCACGCCCAGCAGGAGATCGCCAGGCAGCGCCAGGACACGGAGAAGGCGTCGAAGCCCACTGCCGAATTGTCCGCATAGGAGTTCAACGCGAACGCCCTGTCCCGGCGAGAGCCGTGCGGCGGGGCGTTCGTCACGTCCGGAGACCAGGCGAATAACACGCCGCCGACCACCCGCCCGTCTCCTATGAACAGGAGACGGGCCGACGGCCTATCAAGGGGGCGGCTTCGAGGTTCCTTTTCCCTGGTTACAAGCCGAGCAGGTGCAGCACGTCGAGCGGGCTGGATACCCCAAGGAAGTGCTGCACTAGGGCCACCAAGAGGGGCAAGAGGATGAGCCGACAGAGCCAGCGGACCCACCATCGGCCCCAGAGGGTCCACGCGAGCTCGGCCGTCTTCCTCGCCCGACGGGGCAGCCGCACCGCCGGTCCCGGCCTGGTCGCATGGCTCCGCCTTGCTGGCTGAGGTATCGCGCACCGCTCGCCGCGGCGGGCCGATCCGTGCGGCCTCGCCAAGGAGGAGGGCACAGGGCCGGGACGGTGAATCCGCCGCTTGGACGGTTGGCCGTGATGATGGCGGGCGCGGCCACGCCGACGGGGGCGACGAGATCGTTTGGACATACTGCGGGCATCCTTTTGAAGATGCCCGGCGTGATGTCCACAAGGAACCAGGCGGTCGCTCCACGCAGACTGCCGGGTGTAGCGGTAAGGGACGGTGGTACAGGTCTCCTTAGCGGTTCCTCCACCCACATCCTTCCTGGTTCGGAGGAGACGCGCGCATCGATACCGATGTGATGGCTCTCACATCGGAGTTCTATCGGTGTCCTAACACGCGAGAGACGGGCTGATGGTCCGTTAAGGCGTTCATCTAACGGTGGCGGAAGCGCGTCCGAACGAGGCGCCTCACCTCGTCAAAGTGTTCATCTTGCCGTTCGTTTTCCAGTGTCGTTCAGATACCTCGCGCAGCACGTTTGATGAACGGAGAGGACTCCCGATGGCGCTTATCGGCCAGGTCCGGGTCAGCACTGACAAGCAGAACACCCAGCGCCAACATGACGCCCTCGACCCGATCTGCTGGAAGGTCTTCGAGGAAAAGATCAGCGGGAAGCTCGCCACCGACGATCGGCCTGTCTTGCTGGCCGCGCTGGATCACGTCCGCGACGGCGACCTGCTGGCCGTCCAGGAGGTCGACCGGCTCGGCCGCAACCTTCTGGAAGGGCTGATCGTCCTCAACGACCTGTTCCAGCGCGGCGTCGGCGTCAAGGCGTTGGAGGGTATCGCGGCCGGCGAGCACACCGAACACTCCCTCATCCTGGACCTGGCCCTCGCCCTGTCAGAAGATCGGCGCCGCGACATCGTGCGCAAGACCAAGAACGGCCTGGAGGCGGCCCGCAAGAGTGGCCGGGTCGGCGGCCGCCGACCCGTGGTCGACGACGACAAACGCGCCGCGATCCTCTCCCGCCGTGAGCGCGGCGAATCCATCCGCACCATCGCTGCCGGGGTGAAGGTCTCCGTCGGCGTCGTCCACAAAACCCTCGCCGACGCTCAGCGCGCCGACGCGGACGTCGAGCAGGAGACACCGGCCGAGCCGATCGAGAAACCCACCCAAGCCACCAAGTCCGCCCAGGTCGCCGGGGGCACCGCTGAGCCGACGCCGTGGGAGCGCTACGGGGATCCGGCCGCACGCCGCCGCTGGTACACCGACGACGAACTCGCCGCCGTCCAGCTCCTGGCCACCGGCGACGTCGACGGCTCGCAATGGGTCATCGTCGCCGGCGACATCCTCGGCACCGTCCAGCCGAACCTGTCAGCCCGCGGCACCCGATCGGGATGGCAGACCCGCCACCGCAGCGGCACCCCTGCCTACCACCTGAGCGGCAAAGGCCGCAGCAGCCACCCGGCCACCCGCGGCAAGGCGGTCACCGAACTGGTAGCCGACGTTCGACACCGATGGACCGAACAGCAACGGCGGGGACGCAACAACTGAACTGGCTCGGCGGATGATGATCGTCCATGGAGAATGTTGAAAAAGGCCGTCAAGCGTGCGCAGGAGTGGTTTTGTTCGCCAGTTCCGACCGCAGTTGTTTGCGGCCGACGACCGCACCTCCGACCCGGCGGAGGCGATGTTGGCCAGTTCTGACCGCACCCAGCCACCGCGTGAGCGGATGTCGCTGACCTCCGCCAACACCCTGCCCCTCGTCGATGCCAACGCCCCTGAGCTCGTGACTGCGGTCACTTCTCGCGAACAAAACCACACCTTGCCGATGCCGGACGCCCGGGGACCTGTCATCGAGCACGTAGGACACCGCAGCTACGTCGCGAAGTTCTGACCATCGCTTCCAGACGGCCCGTCGGTAACGGGCCGTCTCTGCGTTGCCCGGTAGGTCGGCTCCCACGCCGCCTTCCGGATGTGCGGCCATCTTCGGTGGCGCTGATAGTTGAATGTCGATGCGGTAGCGCTCGATCCGGCAGAAGGTGACGAAGGCTGGTGCCCTACCTCACAGCTCATTTTGCGTAGGAACTCAGGTCCCATACTCGTACGGTGGTGTCCAAGCTGCCGGTGACGGCGATGGGTCGGCCGTTCACCTGGCCAATCGTCACTGCTTCGACGGGGCGAGTGTGGCCGGTCATTGGTTGGCCGAGGGGTTTGCGGGTGGTTAGGTCCCACACCCGCACCGTGGCGTCCCAACTGCCGGTGACGGCGATGGGTCGGCCGTTCACCTGTCCGACCGCGACCGCATAGACAGGGCGAGTGTGGCCGGTCATTGGTTGGCCGAGGGGTTTGCGGGTGGTTAGGTCCCACACCCGCACCGTGGCGTCCCAACTGCCGGTGACGGCGATA
>NZ_JBEYID010000049.1:7930-8220 GCF_040635605.1 Streptosporangium sp. NPDC006930
ATGGGTCGGCCGTTCACTTGTCCGACCGCGACCGTAAAGACGTTGCTGGGGTCGCGGGGCATTGGTTGGCCGAGGGGTTTGCGGGTGGTTAGGTCCCACACCCGCACCGTGGCGTCCGCGCCGCCGGTGACGGCGATGGGTCGGCCGTTCACTTGTCCGACCGCGATCGCTCCGACGGTGCTGGTGTGGCCGGTCATTGGTTGGCCGAGGGGTTTGCGGGTGGTTAGGTCCCACACCCGCACCGTGGCGTCCGCGCCGCCGGTGACGGCGATGGGTCGGCCGTTCACTTG
>NZ_JBEYID010000049.1:8316-16601 GCF_040635605.1 Streptosporangium sp. NPDC006930
CCGGTCATTGGTTGGCCGAGGGGTTTGCGGGTGGTTAGGTCCCACACCCGCACCGTGGCGTCCGCGCCGCCGGTGACGGCGATGGGTCGGCCGTTCACCTGTCCGACCGCGACCGCATAGACAGCGTCACTATGGCGACCCAATGGTTCTGCTGTTACCGCCGGTTTGGTGTCGTTGTCCGCTGACGGGATTTTCGCGGGAGGCCAGGAGGCTGCCATGAGCGCGAAGATCGCCGCGCAGGTCGTTACTGCGGCGATCAACCCGGGGCGTCGGCGGGGAGACGCCGATTGCAGCGCCATAGCCGCAGCTAGCGAGAACCTGTTCCCGGTGGGAGTCATATCCTGTACGACGGTAGAAGCCTGCGGCGTGAGGTCGATGGGTGCGGGCCGGACAACGGCAGGGGGAGCACTCGCGTGCGGCCCGGTCGTGCCATGGCCGGATGCCTCGAAATCACCCGTGTCCAGCCGATCCGTGTTGGGCACTGCTCACCGTTCTTTCTGTCCTGAATCGCACTTCGGGCCGATCATGCGGAGTATCCGGCCACATACGGCCGAGGGAAGCGGATCGTCACGCCCGCTCTTCAGATCATGATACCTCCCGTACCGTAATCCCTTTGCGTTGCGAAAATTAATTATCTAATTGATTTATTCCGAGTTTATTGCGAGATGTCCCGCGCGAGCTATCTATGCATTAGTAGCGAATCACATTTTGGCAGTTCACGAATACGGGATTTTTCTGCCCTGCAAGGGAAAAAGTTCTCTCGCACATTCGATTCGCTCCTGCCGTGAACGCTGTTCCCATGACTGCAAGATCCTCGCATCTATCCCAGGCGGCTTGCCCGCCAGGAACAATGGAGGGATACTTGCCGCATTTGCTGTTAACCAGGGGTTCGAAGCGGTTTTTGTTCTGCTCGTAGTACTTGACGGCAAGCGCGTTCACCACTTCGTCAAAGGCGCTATCTTTGGTAATTTGATCCCATTTCTTTTGAGCTTCTTTGCGAGCCGCCTTTTCCTCTTTGGTGTCTCCTTTGTATTCGCTGGGGTGCTTGTAGCCTTCAAACGCAAAACGTTCATGAATTTCTGCGACCTTTTCGGCCGCCTTGCATCCCAGGTGATAGCACATCAGTGTCATGGTAACGAAGTGCCTCAGTACGTTCCTGGCCCAGCCTGGGGACTTACCTGTGAGTTTGTAGTCCTTCATGCGCTCGTTGACATAGTCGGCCGCCGTGTCGCTAATCCTTTTCGCCTCGGCGCACTGTTCAACTTTAAGAACCTCCTTGCAGGCTGCGAACTCTTTTAGACCCTTGTCGCCGCTGCCGGGGTCTTGGCTTCGTGGCATCGCTCCTGCGCCGGATGACCCATTGTTATACTTCTTGTAATCGGATGAATTTATTTTTTTCCACAGCTCTTTAAGAGTCTTCTCGTCATCTATGAAATCGGCGAAAAGCTCGTAGAGGTCCCGCTTCTCTTTGCTCGCGTCCCAGTAGCCTTTCGGGGCCGTTCTTCCCTTCACCGTGATACCTATCGCTTTCGCTCTTTCCTCGTCGAACCACCAATCCGCCTCCACAAGGCAGCATGGCTGATCAGGCCATGAGTAGTACGGCTGCCCCGGGACGACCTCTGGCGGGTTGAAGTCCCAGCTTGAGGAATCTCGATCTAGGTATTTGTCCCAATAACTACTTGTGTCGTAGGACTGCCAGCCGGAGCCGCCACTTGCGCCGTTTTGAGAGCCCACTGTGTTGAGCTGAATGGCATTGTGTCCGCTGGGGTCGGTGTGGGTGAGAGGGGAGGCGTTGGCGTAGGTGTAACGATTGGCCTGGACCGACGGGTCCGGGTTGAGAGCGGCGGTGTCACGGGAGGCAAAAGCACCGGTGCCGGGCTGGTACCAGCGGGCGTGCATGTTGACCTTGCCGGTGTCAGGATCGGTGTACTCGCCCTGGTAGCCGAGGCCTCGCTGAGTACCCGAGCGGTGGGTGACCTGTCCGAAGGGGTCGTAGGCGACCGAGTCGACCAGAGCGGTGCCGGAGAAGGTACCCACCACATCGCCGTGCAGGTCAGTCATCGTGGCCAGGGCGGGGCTCGCGCCCTCTTGGAGACTGAGCAGGCCGCCGAACGGGTCGCGGCCGTATTTGGCTTGGACGGTGCCGACGCTGTCGGTGGTGGTGACGAGGTCGTTGCTCAGGCCGGAGTAGACGAAGCGCTGCTGGGTGGCGCCGGCGGTGCGGGAGGTCATCCGGTCCAGGGCGTCGTAGCCGTAGGTGGCATCCCCGTCGGAGGTGAGCCGGTCAAAGACGTCGAAGGTGAGATTACGGGTGACGCCGGCCTTGGTCTCGGTGGCGGTGGTGCCGCGGGGGGTGTAGGTGTAGTCGGTTCCGGCTCCGCTGGTGAGCCGGTTGCGCTGGTCGTAGACGAAGGTCTCGGTGCCGACTTTGGTGCGATTGCCGGAGGCGTCCCACTCATAGGCGGTGACGGCGCCGCCGGGGGCGGTCCAGGAGGTCAGCCGTCCGGCGCGGTCATGGGCATAGGTGTTGGTCCCGGCGCCGGCGGTGCCGGTGGTGGTCTTAGTGGTGAGGTTGTCGTCCTTATCCCACCCGTAAGTGATCTTCGACAGTTCGGTGCCAGAGCTGTTCTTCACCGCCTGGGAGGTGAGCCGGTCCATGGTGTCGTAGCCGTAGGTCTGGGTGCCGACCGGGTTGGCGGAGGTTTTGCTGGTGAGCCGGTTGGCGTTGTCGTAGCCGTAGGTCCAGGTGCGCCCGGTCACCGGGTCGCTGGCGGTGTTGAGCCGGTCGGCGGCATCCCAGGTGTAGTTTGCCGTCCCTGCGGGGTCGACGCGCTGGGTGAGGTTACCGGTGGCGTCGTAGGTGTAGGCGGCGATCTGGTTGGTGGCCTTGGACACCTTGGTCGGCAGGCTGCGGTCGTTGTATTCGAGGGTGTAGTCGCCGATTGCAGTGAGGCGGCCCGCGCTGTCGTAGGTGACCGCGCGGTTCACCGTAGCCATCGAAGTTCCGCTGCCGACCTCTGCGGTCACCCGGTTCAGCTGGTCGAAAGTGCGATCGATGCGCACCCCGCCCGGCTGCAGGGTGGCGGTGGCGTTGCCGGAGGCGTCGTAGACGCTGGTCCAGGTCCGATCAGCGGCGTTGGGATGGGCGGTGGTGGACGGTTCGATGACCGATTCGACCAAACCGAGGGCGTTGTAGGTGGTCCAGGTGGCGTTGTTGCGGCCGTCGGTGGTGCGGGTGCGTGCCCCGGTGGCGTCGTAGCCGAACGTCGAGGTGATCGACGAGGTCGCGGAGACCGGTTCGATCAGGGAGGTCAGTCGTCCTGTGGCGTCGAAGGTGCGCTGGGTGACATATCCCTCGCCGGAGGTGGTGCTGGTCGGGTTACCGGCCGGGTCATAGCCGAAGCCGACGGTGCGCACCGTAATGGCGCCGGTGAGATCCTTGGCGGCGGTCTTGCGGCCGGCCAGGTCGTAGGTGGCCTCGGTGGCGTTGCCCAGGGCGTCGGTCACCTTGGTCTGGCGGCCCATCAGGTCGTAGCCGAAGCTGGTGGTGCGGCTGGCCAGGGTAGTGCTGCTGGGGGTGGCCGGGGCGATGGTGGCGGTGACCTCTCCGGCGGCGTTGACCGTGTAGGTAGTGGTCTTGTTGCCTGGCCCCGGCGCGACGGTTGTGGTGAGGTTGCCCGCAGCGTCGTAGGTCAACTTGGTGATGTGCGCCACGGTGGCGGGGGTGCGCTCAATCTGCGTCTGGGTGACTTGTCGGCCCAGATCGTCGTAGGTGGCCTCGACGCGCGCCCCGGTGGGATCGATCACCGCGAGCTGCTCGCCCAGCAGATCGTATTCGGCCACCCGGATGCCGCCGGGCCCAGACGGGCCGGGTTCGGTGACCTTGACCGGGCGACCCAGCGCGTCATAGACGGTGGAGGTGACGTGATCGCGCGGGTCGGTGACCGTGGTCTGCCGCCCGGCCGCGTCATAGCCGAAGCTCACCTCAGGGGTGATCGCGCTGCCGCCCGGCGGGGTGTAGGGCGCACCGATGGTCGAGGTCAGGCGCCCGGCCTTGTCGAAGACAGAAGTGGTGGTGCGCCCTTCGGCATCGACGATGTGGCTCTGCAGGCCCGCGCTGTTGTATCCGTACCTGACGGTGGGGCGCCCGGTGGTGGCGGTGGTGCCGTTCTTCTCGATCGTCACCTGCGGTGATTTGGCTTCCACCAGTTGGCCAGCGAGGTCGTAGCGCATCGTGGCGGTGAAGTCCGCAGGCGTGGCGCCGGAGGCGTTGCCGCGCGGGTCGACGGTCGCGGTCAGCAGGCCGCGGTCGTCATAGACGCTGGTGGTGACCAGGTCCTCGGCACCGTTCTCCACGGTCTGCCGGGTCACCTGGTTCAGCGCGTTGTAGAGGTATGAGGTGGATTCGACGCGGGGGGTGCCAGCTGCGGTGAAGGTCTTCTTGGTGACGTTGTCGTTCTTGTCGTACTCGAAAGCGGCCTTGCGGCCGAGGGCGGCGGGGTCGAACGTGGTGGAGGTGAGACGGCTGGCAGCGTCGTAGACGGACTCGACGGTACTCTTGCCGCCGCCACTGACCTGCCGGACGAGGTTACCGGCCGGGTCATATTCGTTTTCTTGCAGCACCACGTCGGTTGGGCTAACGGAGTGGTTGAGGCGGACGTCGTCGCCGCTCGTCGTCGCCGGTCGGTTGTCCATCCAGTAGGTGTAGGCCTTCTTACGGCCCATCGCGTCGATGTGACCAGCCAGCCGTCCGCCGGGGTCGTAGGAGAAGGACTCCAACACCACGTCCTGGGCGGGCTGTGGGCTGACCGGGCTGCCGGTCCAGTTCTTCAACGTACGAGAGGCTGGCTTTCCGCGTTTGGTGTAGGCGAAGGTGATGACCGTGCCCACCGGGTCGGTCTGGGATGTCTGAGCGCCGGTGACGTCCCAAGTGGAGGCGGTTATCCCGCCTTCGGGGTCGGTGACCGTCTCCACCCGTCCCTTGGTGTCATAGGTGTAGGTGGTGGTGCGCGTCGCGTCGCCGCCGGTCAAGTCGGTTACGGTGGTGGTGAGCTTGTTGCCGTCAGCATCGTAGGTCAGCGTGGTCTTGGCGGTGTGGGTGAGGTTGGTGACCTCGTTCTTCACCCCGGGATCGGTGCGAGTGAGTAGACGGCCGAGGCCGTCGTAGGTGAAGGTCGTGTTGACCCCGTTGGGATGGGCCGCCGAGATCTCGGCGCGGGAGGTCAACCGTCCTACCGCGTCGTAGGTGAAGGTGGTCTTCAGCCCCGATGGGCTGGTCTGCTCGGCTACCTGCCCGGAGGCGGTGTAGCGGTAGGTCGTCTCGTTGTCCTTGAGGTCCTTGGCTGGTTCCAGCAGCCCGGCCGGGGTGGTGCCGCCGCCGATCGCGGGCTCGGTGCCATCGGTGTAGGTGGAGATCATCGACCGGCCGGTGGGGAAGTCCGAGGTGACCGGGCTGGTCACCTTCGCCACCTCACCGTAGGTGGTGTACTCGGTAGTGATGGCGTAGGTGGTGTCGGTGTCAGAGGCCGAACGTCCGTCGCGGTGCACGGTCACCAGGTCGTTACGCGGATCGAAGGCGTCGCTGGTGTTGAGATAGTACTTCCAGGTCTCGATCGCGCATTGCCCCGGGGCGCGGCAGTATTTGCGGGCGATGAGATTGTCGCGCTCGTCGAAGTAGACGTCGTTGACGATGTCGTTGCGGTCGATCAGTTTGGCCAGTGACCCGGACAAGTTGTACTCATACCAAGAGGCGTGCCCCAGCTGGTCGGTCTCACCGATGATGCGATACCCGCGCCAGGCGTCGTAGAGATACTTCAACTCCTCGTTGCGCGGATCGACCACGGTGATACGGGCGGCGCCGTTTTGCGGGTCGTAGCTCTGCGCGCCGATCTGCCAGGTACCGCCGTCGCGGTCGACATGGGTTTTGAGCCGATCGGTCGCGGCGTCATAGGTGTTGGCCGCCCACACCCGCCCCGAGGGCAGGATGACGCCGGTGAGCTTGTGCGCCGCCTCGGCCCGGGCGGCGTGGTGGGCGCTCACCTCAGTCGCGGTCAGCGGCTTGTCATAGATCGCGACCTCGTCGATGAACCCCTTGAACGGGAACGCCGCCCGCGGGGTGGGCACCGCCGGAGAGGTGGCCGGGTCAGCCACCCCGTTGCCCACCGTCGCGCTTTGCCGCCAGGCGCTCACCGCCGCACTCAAAGTGCCAACCGGCGTGCCATCCAGGAACAATGTCTGGTTCTGACCCGAGACGGTCAGCACCACGTGGTGCCAGGTGTTGTCGTTGACCACACCGGCCGAAGTGATCGGCGCGGCGACCGCGGCCAGTGAGCCACGCAGCTTGCCATCAGTGCCGACGTACAACATCGGTCCCCACGGGATACCGGAGGTCTCCTGGGTGCCAGCGGCCATCAACACCCCGGACTGGCTGGTCTTGAACCATGCCTCCACCGAGATCTGATCACCCAGGTGCGGCACCGTATTAGCGGGCAACTTCAGTGCCGAGCCGGTGGTGAACTCCACCGCGGTGTCGGTGCTGCCGGCCAGCGCGCCGGGCTTGGCATAACCAACCCCCTGATAGGTGGCGTCACCTTGGCCCGCGCCCTGGTCGGTCGCCACCGTCCCCGATGCCTCGCCCAGCCGCCAGTAGGCGTACGGGTCGGAGTCCAACACGCCACTGCGGTACTGGGAGCCGGTGCCGTAGCTGTAGTGGGTGCAGTTGGGGGCCGCCACCGGCGCACACACCCCGGTCAGTCGATCACCGTCGTAGTGGTAGGTCCACGTCAGCGGTGCACCGTTCACCGGGTCGCTGGAAACCGAGGTGACGTGAGCGCCGGTCCAGGTGAACGTCAGCGATCGCCCGCCCGTGGCCGTCACCGTCGACAGTTTCCCACCCGCACCGTAGGCCAACTCCTGGCCGCGGCCCCGGGAGTCGGTGACCTCGGTCAACCGGCCTTGAGCGTCGAAGGCGTATGTGGTGGCTGACTTGTCCATCAACCGCCAGGTGCCGCCGCTTTCCTCGGCCAAGGTGGCGTGCATCCCCGGCGGTGGCTGAAAGGCCCCTGCCCCGCTGCCCATGAACCGCACCTGACGGCCGTCAGGGTAGGTCACCAATGCTGAAACAGCCGGGCCCCGCACCTCCTTGACGATCTTCATGTCCCAGCGGGTCGACCACCCCGCCCCGAAGATCCCATCGGTACGCGGGTCCATGCTGTTATAGGAGCGCGTCACCGACAACGGCGGCCCGGCGGTGGGAACCGACAGGTCGGTGACGGTGGTGGTGTAGTTGCCGCTCTGCTGGTGAAACTCTTGCTCATCGACGCCGGGGGTGGCCAGTTGCGAGGTCACTACAGGCTGGCGCACTCCGGTGACGAAGGTGTGCACCGGCGAGAGGGTCGACATCGAGTTGGAGGTATCGGTGACGGTGACCGTCCACCAGTACTGCTTTCCCCACGCCAGCTTGACCGCCGGCACCTTCCAGGTGTTGACGCCGGCGGCCAGGGTGCCTGAGGAGGTGCACCCCGTGCCGGTCATCGTGTCCTTGTCACAGATCTTGAACGCGTATCGCACCGATCCGCCCACCGTGCTGCGCCCTTGCGCTCGCAAGGTGGGAGTTAACGAATCCATCAACATCCCACTGCGCGGGAAAGTGTTCAGCAACGTCGGCTCATCGGCCAGCAGCGAAGCCTGCGACTGCGCCGGGGCAGCCGAGGTCTTCGACAACGTCCCGGCTTGGGTGCCGGTCTCTCGCTGATCGACGAAGCGCTCCTCGATGGGGACCGCGCCTTCGGGAGGTTCGATATCCGAACGCCACTGGCCGTCGACCACCGCCGCCGACATCTGGGTGGTCGCTTTGCTATCCACCAGAGAGGGGAAGCCCGCAGCCGACCCGGTCAACTGGTCCGGTGTGTCAGGGGTGCCGTGAAAGAGCGCAACTGATTGCATCGCGGCGGCCACCGGGACCGCTTGGAAAAGCAGCAACCCTGGGGTTACAGCCGTAACGACGATCACCGATGCCCACGTTTTAGCACGCGCTGAAAACGACCATGACACATTTCGGCGCATACGCCGTCATCCTCCGAACACGTCACCGCGAGAACGAACGCCCTCGCGTTACCCCAGCCCGCCGCAGCGCTCTGGCCAGGCCGGAGGCGACAGTTCGGAGTGCAGGACAAGCAAACGATCGAAAATTACTCCAGTTGAATTCGTAGAGTCCGTCCCCGCGATCACCATGGCTCGATGGCCAACCCCGTTGTGGTCAGACAGCCGTCGAGTAGATGCGGCCT
>NZ_JBEYID010000050.1:0-14222 GCF_040635605.1 Streptosporangium sp. NPDC006930
GGTGAGGCTTCGGAGTTGGTCACGGCGTTGGGCACCTTGCATGCGCGGGGGGTGGCCGTTGACTGGGAGGCGTTCTTCACCGACGCCGCCACCGCCGCGTCCGTCGCTCCTGCCGACGTGACCGCCGAGAGCGGCACGGCCACGGGTGCGGTCGCCGTGGACGGCACCGTGGCGCGTGCGAGGAAGGCGCGCAGGGTGGAGTTGCCGACGTACGCCTTCCAGCACCGCCACTACTGGCTGGAGACCGGCGACCTCACCGCTGACGCGTCCGGTTTCGGACAGGTGCCCGCCGAGCATCCCCTCCTCGGCGCGGTGGTGGCGTTGCCCGACTCCGGCGGCGCCGTGCTGACCGGACGCGTCTCGCTGAGCAGCCATCCCTGGCTGGCCGACCACACCATCCTGAACACCGTCATCGTGCCGGGTACGGCCTTCGTCGAGCTCGCCGTCCGCGCGGGAACCCAGGTCGGCTGTGACACCGTCGAGGAACTCACCCTGGAGACCCCGCTGGTCCTTCCCGGCAGGGAGGGCGTCGCGCTCCAGGCGGTCGTGGGAGGCGCCGACGACTCCGGCCGCCGCCCGCTGTCGCTGTACTCGCGGACCGGCACGGGCGACGAGCCGTGGACCCGGCACGCCACCGGCCTCCTCGCGCCGTCCGGCCCGTCCGGCGACTTCGACCTCGGCGAGTGGCCGCCACCCGGCGCCGAGCCTGTCGAGCTCACGGGGCTCTACGAGCGACTGGCCACCGAGGGGGCCGGCTACGGCCCGGCCTTCCAGGGACTGCGCTCCGCCTGGCGACGGAACGGCGAGGTGTTCGCCGAGGTCGCGCTGCCCGAGGGCGTCGCCGCCGACGCCGCGCTCTTCGGCGTCCATCCGGCCCTGCTGGACGCTGCGCTGCACGCCATCGAACTCGGCGAACCGGCCGAGCCGGGCCGGCCCGTCGAGCTGCCGTTCGCCTGGAACGGCGTCGCCCTGCACGCGACCGGCGCCTCGTCGGTGCGGGTGAGGGTCTCCAGGAACGGTTCCGACACCGCCTCGCTCCAGGTGGCCGACGGCACCGGTGCCCCGGTGGTCACCATCGGGTCGCTGGCCATGCGCCCGGTCTCCGGCGAAGGGCTCGGTGCCGCCCGCGACTCGCTGTACCGGGTGGACTGGACGGCGGTGCCCGTCGTCGAGGGCGACGGGGAGTGGGTCGTCCTCGGGACCGAGGACGACCGGCTGGGCCGGGCGCTGCGCTCGGCGGGACTCGACGTCTCCTTCGTCGCGAACCTCGACGCGTTGCGCGCCATGCCCGTCAGGCCGAAGACCGTACTGGTTCCGGCCCTCTCCGGCGGGGACGGCAGTGCGACGGAGACGGCGAGGACCGCGACACTCCGTACCCTGGACCTGCTCGGTACCTGGCTCGCCGACGACCGCCTCGCCGGGACCAGGCTGGCCGTGGTGACCCGCGGCGCGGTCAGGACCGGCTCCGGCGACGGCGCGCCCGACCTCGCGCAGGCTCCCCTGTGGGGCCTGGTCCGCGCGGCGCAGGCGGAGAATCCGGGCAGGTTCCTCCTCCTGGACGTGGACGGCTCCGACGACTCCCACCGCGCGCTGCCCGGCGTGCTGGACATGGGCGAGTTCGAACTGGCACTGCGCGACGGCCTGGCCATGGTGCCGCGCCTGGCCAGGACCGGCTCGGCGGGCCTGTTGACACCACCGGCCGGCGGGGGAGCCTGGCGGCTGGAGGTGACCAGGCAGGGCACGCTGGACAACCTCGCGCTGTCCGCGTGCGACGCCCGTGATCGGCCGCTGGAGTCCGGCGAGGTGCGCGTGGCGATCCGCGCCGGCGGCCTGAACTTCCGTGATGTCATGATCACCCTCGGCATGTATCCCGGCCAGGCCGACCTGGGCGCGGACGCCGCCGGGGTGATCACCGAGGTCGGACCCGGGGTGGTCGGCCTCGCGCCCGGCGACCGCGTGATGGGCCTCATCGACGCCTGCTTCGGCCCGTACGCGGTGGTCGACCACCGGATGGTCGTGCCGATCCCGGCGGGCTGGTCCTTCGCCGAGGCGGCGTCGGTACCCGCCGTGTTCGCCACCGCCTACTACGGCCTCGTGGACCTGGCGGACCTCAAGGAAGGGGAGTCGGTGCTGGTCCACGCGGCGGCCGGTGGCGTCGGCATGGCGGCCGTCCAGCTCGCCGCCCACCTGGGCGCCGAGGTGTTCGGCACGGTGAGCGACGGCAAGCGGGACGCGCTGCGGGCCCTGGGCGTCCCCGACGACCGTATCGCCTCCTCCCGCGACCTGGACTTCAGGAGCCGCTTCCTGGAGGCCACCGGTGGCCGAGGCGTTGACGTCGTGCTCAACTCGCTGGCCCGGGAGTTCGTGGACGCCTCCTTGGACCTGCTGCCGCGCGGCGGCCGGTTCGCCGAGATGGGCAAGACCGACGTGCGATACCCGGAGGAGGTCGCGGCGCAGCATCCCGGAGTCGCCTACCGGGCGTTCGACCTCTCCGACGTCGGCCCCGGCCGGACCGCGGAGATCCTGGCCGAGTTGGTCCGGCTGTTCGAACGGGGTGTGCTCACCCCGCCGCCGATCCGCACCTGGGACGTACGCCGCGCGCCCGAGGCGTTCCGGTTCATGGCGCAGGCCAGGCACGTCGGCAAGCTCGTGCTCACCGTGCCCGCGCCGCTCGACGGGAACGGCACGGTGCTCGTCACCGGTGGCACCGGCGGTCTCGGCGCCCTCGTCGCGCGGCACCTCGTCACCGGTCACGGAGCCCGCCACCTCGTACTGGCCGGTCGGCGGGGCATCGACGCCCCTGGTGCCGAGCGGCTCCGCGACGAACTGACCGGGCTCGGAGCCGAGGTCACCGTCGCCTCGTGCGACGTCTCCGACAGGGAGGCCCTGGCCGCGCTTCTGGGCGACCTGCCCGGCGGCCACCCGCTCACCGCGGTCGTCCACACGGCCGGAGTCGTGGCCGACGGCGTCATCGGGTCGCTCTCGCCCGGCCAGGTCGACACGGTCTGGCGGCCGAAATCCGACGCGGCCTGGCACCTGCATGAGCTCACCCGCGGCCTCGACCTGTCCGCGTTCGTGCTCTTCTCCTCCTCGGCGGGCACGCTGGACGGTGCCGGGCAGGGCAACTACGCGGCGGCGAACGCCTTCCTGGACGCACTGGCCGAGCACAGAAGGTCCGCGGGCCTGCCCGCGCTCTCTCTCGCCTGGGGCATGTGGGCACCCGAGATCGGCGGCATGACGGCACAGCTCGGCGAGACCGACCTGCGCCGGCTGCGTGCCTCCGGCCTGCTGCCGCTCACGGCCGAGGCCGGGATGGCGTTGCTCGACCGGTCGCTCGAGTTCGGGGAGGCCACCCTGGTCCCCATCCGGCTGGATCTGGCGGCCCAGCGCTCACGGGCCGAGGCGCTTCCCGCGATGCTCCGCGGCCTGATCACCACCAGGACTCGCCGGGCGGTCCGCGAGGCGGCTTCGGCCCCGGTCGAGCAGTCGTTGCGGCAGCGGCTGGAGTCGCTGTCGGCCACCGGCCGCGACCGCCTGCTGCTGGACCTGGTGCGCACCCACGTCGCCGCGGTCCTCGGACACCTGGACGGTGACGCGGTGGATCCGCTCAGGCCGTTCAAGGAGCTGGGTTTCGACTCGCTGACCGCTGTGGAACTCCGTAACCGGCTCGGCGCCGCCACCGGCGTGCGGCTGCCCGCGACCCTCATCTTCGACTACCCGACCCTGGCCTCGGTCGCCGACCACATCAGGACCGAACTCGTCGCCGACGAGCCGCCCTCGGCGACGTTGGAGGCGGAGCTCGCCAGGCTCGAACACGCGATGGAGACCGCGGCGCCCGATCCGGTGGAGCACGAGAGGATCACCGGCCGGCTGCGCGCGCTCACCTCCAGATGGATCGAGACACACCGGAGGGAGGCGACGACGACCGGTGGGACCGAGTTGGAGTCGGCGACCGCGGACGAACTGTTCGACATCCTCGACAGTGAGCTGTGACGGGCTTCGACCTGGGATGGACTCCTCGCGCCCCGCGCGAGGAGGTCCTGCCCCGGGACATCCGGGCCCTCACCGCCACCCGTCGCAGGGATGAGCTGTATGGCCCCTCCGGCCGATGTGCCGGCTATCAGCCGCTGATTACGCTTCGGCCTATGGACAGCGAAGGGTTCCGCGCGGAGAGTCAGGAAGTCGAGGAGATCGTCCGGCTCGACTCGGTGCAGAAGACCTACCGGAGCGGAGCGGACGTCGTCGTCGCTCTGGGAGGTGTGACGATCGGCTGCCCGCGCGGCAGTCTCACCGCGATCATAGGGCCGTCCGGGTCGGGCAAGAGCACGCTGCTGCAGTGCGCGGCCGGGCTCGACAGGCCGACCTCGGGAACGGTGACCCTTGAGGGGAGGGAGCTGAACGGGCTCGACGAGGCGGCGCTGACGGAGTTGCGCCGTGAACGGATCGGCTTCATCTGCCAGAAGTTCAACCTGCTGCCCGCACTGGACGTGGAGGAGAACGTCGTCCTGCCCCTCTCCCTGGCGGGCAGGGCCGCCGACCCTTCGCTGCTCGCCGAGGTGATGCGCAGGGTCGGGCTGGCCGACAGGACGCGCCACCGGCCGTACGAACTCTCCCCCGGACAGCGCCAGCGGGCCGCCATCGCCCGTGCCCTGGTCACCCGCCACCCGGTGATCTTCGCCGACGAGCCGACCGGCGCGTTGGACGCCCGCGCCACCGAGAGTGTCCTCGGGCTGCTGCAGGAGGCCGTGCACGAGGGCGGCCGGACCGTCGTCATGGCCAGCCACGACCCGCTGGTCGCCTCCTACGCCGATCGCGTCGTCTTCCTCGCCGACGGCCGCGTCGTCGACGAGCGGAGCCTGCCGATGGACAGGGCGGTGGTCCAGAGGATGTCCCACCTCGGCATCTGGGACAGGCCACCGAAGCCCGAAGGGGGGAACATCGGCTGATGTGGCGCCTCGCCCTGCGCACGCTGTCCTTCCGCAAGGATGTCTTCGCCGCCGTCTTCACCGCGATGCTCCTCGGTGCCGTGATCGTCTCGGCTGCCGGTGCGCTGATGGAGACCGGCCTCCGGGGGAAGGTGCCGCCCCAGCGCCTGGCGGGGGCGCCGATCGTGATAGTCGGTGACCCGTCCTATCCGCTGCCCAAAGCCGACCTGCGAGACGAGGACACCGAGTGGACGCGTTTGACCGAACGCGTGCGGCTCGGTGTCGGCCTGCTCGACACCCTGAGGGCCGTCCCCGGTGTGGACCGGGTGATCGGTGACCTGTCGTTCCCCGCCACGGTCCTGCTGGGGAGCCGGCCCGCGGGCGTCGGGCACGACTGGAGCTCCGCCCGGCTCGCGCCGTACGAGCTGGGCGCCGGCACGCCGCCGGGGAGTCCGGGAGAGGTGGTGCTCGACGCCACGCTGGCCCGGCGTTCCGGCGCCGGGGTGGGAGACCGGGTCGAGGTCGCGGTCGGCGGCATCGCCGAGACCTACCGGGTCACCGGTGTCGCCGCGCCCGCGGACGGTCGCGCGATCACCGAGGTCGCGATGTTCTTCTCCGCGTCCGACGCCCGGCGCCTGGCCGGGCACCCCGGCACCGTCGACGCCGTCGCGGTCCTGCCCGCCAGGGGGATCGACACCGGGGTGCTCCGGTCGCGGATCCAGGCCGCGCTGCACGGTCACATGGCGACGGCCCTGGTCGGTGACGACCGCGGACTGGCCGAGTTCCCCGAGGGCAGGGACGGCAGCGAGAACCTCGTCGTCATCTCCGGGGTGACCGCGGGGACGACGCTCCTGGTCGCCGCACTCGTCGTGGCGGGCACCCTCGGCATGTCGGTCGAGCACCGCAGTCGGGAGATGGCGCTGCTGAAGGTGATGGGCACGTCCCCGGCGCGGATCCGGCGCATGGTCTCCGGCGAGGGGATGACGGTCTCCGTGCTCGCCGTCGTGCCGGGCTGCCTGCTCGGCCCCTACCTCGGACACTGGTTGTTCGGGCGGTTGGTGGCCGACGGGCTGGTTCCCGAGGTCATGCCGTTCCAGCAGAGCTGGATCCCGGTCGTGACCGCCATCGCGACGTGCCTGCTCGCCGCCGCGGCGGCGGTGTTCCTTCCGGCGAGGCGGGCGTCGATGATCCCGGCCGTCGAGCGGCCCGCCGGCACCGTGCCCCAGGGGCGGCCGCTCGGCCTGGTGCGATCGGCGATCGCGCTGGTCTGCCTCGCCGGCGGCGCGGCGCTCGCCGTCTCGGTGGCGGTGGCACCCCGCCCACCCGGGGTGATCGCCGTCTGTCTCACCGTGGTCGCGCTCTCCGTGGGGCTGACCCTGGTCGCCCCCCGCATGACGGTGGCGATGACCGAGGCCCTGCGCCGGCCGGTCCGCGCGGTCTTCGGCCAGCCGGGGCATCTCGCCATCCTCAACACCCGGGCGCGGACCGTCCGGGTGGCCGCCGCGGCCACGCCCATCATGCTCGTCACGGGAATCGCCCTGGCCAACGTCTACCTCCAGATGTCCCCGGCGGGCGTGGCCGAGCGCGCGTACGTCAGGGACCTGCGCGCCGACGTCGTGCTCACCGCGCAGACCGGCGGTCTGGCCACCGACATGCTCGCCCGGGTCCGGTCGATCCCGGGTGTCGCGGGGGCCTCGGAGTTCGTGACCGGCACCGTGTTCCTGGAGAGCCCGTACGACGCCTGGCAGGGCGAGGACGGGTGGCCGGTCCGGGGGGTCAACGCGGAGGGCGCCGAGCACGTCATGAAGCTCAGGCTCACCGCCGGTACGCTCGCCGCGCTGCGCGGGCACAGCGTCGCGCTGGCCGAGGGGCACGCCCGGCAACTCGGCCGCGGCCTCGGCGACACGGTCAGGATCCGCCTGGGCGACGGACACGCGGCCGAGTTGAGGGTGGTCGCGCTGCTGTCGGCGAGGGCGGGTGCCGAGACGGTCCTGATGCCCGCCGACCTGCTGGCCCAGCACACCACGGCCGGTCGGCCGCCCCAGATCCTCGTGCGCGCGGTCTCGGACGGAGACGTCCCCCGGGTGGCCGCGGCCCTGGCCGGAGTGGCGCGAGCCGTGCCGGGGCTGCGGGTGAGCGGTGACGACGTGTTGTCCGGCCCGCACACCGAGCGGCAGCGGACGCGGGCATGGGTGAATCACCTGCTCATCGGGACGACACTCGCCTTCGTCGTGATCTCGGTGATCAGCACCCAGGCGGCGGGCGCGGTACGACGGCGCAGGGAGTTCAGGCTGCAACGGCTGATCGGCTCCAGCCGGGGGCAGATCCTGCGGATGATGGGCGTCGAGGGGGTCCTGGTCGCCGTCATCGGCGTCGTGCTCGGCACCGCGTGCTTCGTGCCCTTGCTGCTGCCCTTCACCGTCGCGGTCAACGGCTCCCCGCTCCCCTCTGGACCGGTGTGGCTCTACGTCATCGTGGTCTGCTCCGTCGGCCTGTCCGCGCTGATGGGAGCTCTGTCGCCCGCGTGGATCGTCACCCGTCCCCGCCGCGTCCGCTCCGCCGACTCCGGGGGCTCCTAGCGGGTCACGGGTCGCCGGCTTCCGGCGCACGCCTTCCCCTCCGCCTGCCCGCGTGGCCCCGGTCGCGAGGGGGCGTCGCGCGCGGTGTTCCAGCCGGGGTTCACCGTCTAGGGGGAGGGGGGCACGACACCCCCTCCCCTCGCCGTCCCGGTACGTCTCCACATGCTCTGACCTGGTCGTGCCGCGGGGGGCACGACCAGGAAGCCCGGGTTCTCCTCAGGGGAGGCTGAGGGGTGCGCTAGGGGTCGGTTTCATCGCACCGACATAGGTAGCGTGCTACTTGGTTCGGCATGGAAAGCGGCGGACAGCAGTTTTCCCACCTTCTGGAATCGGTGCGGGTTATCCGCGACCGCGAAGCACGAAGACGAATTCGCTGATCTCGCGGTAGGCAGTCTGATCTCGTTTGAATGAAGTCCGGAGGAAATCTTCATGCGTGTCCTGTTCACCCTGCATGCCGCGAACGCCCATCTCTTTCTGGTGGTACCGATCGCGTGGGCGCTGAAGGCCGCCGGCCACGAGGTGATCGTCGCCACCCAGCCGGACATCCTCGACGAGGTCACCCGGACCGGTCTGACCGCGGTATCGGTGGGTGAGATGTCCAACGTGGCCGAGCGGCTCGCGGCCGTCCCCGTCGACCAGCAGATCTTCGGTTCCGGCTACGACATCGCCGAGGAGCGGCCCGACGTCCTCACCTACGAGTACGTGCGCGACTGCATGGCCTCCTTCGCCTCACCCCTCGCCTTGGATTTCATCACGGACGAGTCGATGTACGACGACCTCGTCGCCTTCTGCCGCCACTGGCGTCCCGACCTGGTGGTCTGGGACTCGATCACCTTCCCCGGCCCGGTGGCGGCCCGAGCCTGCGGCGCCGCGCACGTCCGGTCGACCTTCGGCAGGGACCACTGGGGGCGGATGCGCTCGCTGTTCCTGCGGCTGAGGGAGACACAGCCGGGGCACCCCGTCGAGGACCCGGTGGCCGACTGGGTCACCGCGAAGCTGGCGAGGTACGGCTGCGAGTTCCACGAGGACACCATCCTGGGCCAGGCCACCATCGACTCGATGCCGGTCTGGACGCGTTTTCCCGTCGAACACGACTACCTGCCCGTTCGTTTCGTCCCCTACAACGGCCCCGCCGTCTTCCCGGACTGGCTGCGCGAGGCCGGATCCGGGCGGCCCCGGGTCTGCTTCACCCTCGGCGTGTCAGGGCGCGAGGTGTGGGGCGGGAACGGCAGCATCGGAGCCACCGACCTGTTCGAGGCCGTGGCCGACCTCGACCTCGAACTGGTCGCGACCCTCAACACCGCCCAACTCGATCCGGGGGAGAAGGTTCCGGACAACGTGCGGATCGTCGACTACGTCCCGCTCAACTCCCTGCTGCCGGGTTGCGCGGCGATCGTCCATCACGGCGGCACCGGGACGTTCGGGACCGCGATCGCGCACGGGATTCCGCAGCTCGTCGTCCCCGCGAAACTCTACGACGAGGCGGGTATGGCCCGGCGGCTGGCCGCCGAGGGCGCGGGCCTCGTCGTAGAGCCGGAGGACCTCTCGGCGCGGACGCTCAGGGAGAACCTGCTGCGCCTGATCGACGAGCCGTCGTTCAGGGAGAACGCGACCCGGCTCGGGGGCATCGCCGAGGCCACCCCGGCCCCGCACGATCTCGTACGCGACCTGGAAGGGCTGGTCGCCCGCCACCGGGCGGAGAGCGGCGAGCCGACGCCTGCCGGCTGAGGTTCGCCGGCGATTCACCGGAACGCCGAACACGGGCCGCCCCGCGACGCGAGCGCCCTTTTCCTTTACGCCTCGACCCGAGACGCACGGTTCGACCGGGTGAGGCCTCCGAACGGTCTGACAGGGGTGACGTGGTGGAGAACGACGGCAAACTTCTCGATTATCTGCGGCGGGCGACGACCGATCTGCGAGAGGTCAGGCAAAGGCTGCGAGAGGCCGAGAGCAGGGAGACCGAGCCGATCGCGATCATCGGGATGAGCTGCCGGTTCCCCGGGGGTGTGGACAGCCCGGAGGCGCTGTGGCGACTGCTGGCCGAGGGCGGCGACGCCATCTCCTCGTTCCCCGAGGACCGTGGCTGGGACGTCGACGACCTCTACGACCCCGACGCGGACCGTCCGGGCAAGAGCTACACGCGCTCGGGCGGCTTCCTCTACGACGCGGCGGGGTTCGACCCGGCCTTCTTCGGGATCAACCCCCGGGAGGCGGTGGCGATGGACCCCCAGCAGCGGCTGCTGCTGGAGACCGCCTGGGAGGCGTTCGAGGACGCGGGGATCGATCCGCTGTCCGCGCGGGGCAGTGCCGTCGGCGTCTACGCGGGGGTGATCTACCACGACTACGGCTCCAGGGCCCGCGCCGTCCCCGACGAACTCGGCGGCTACATCGGCAACGGCAGCGACGGCAGTGTCGCCTCCGGGCGGGTCGCCTACGTGCTGGGCCTGGAGGGGCCCGCGGTCTCGGTGGACACCGCGTGCTCCTCGTCCCTGGTGGCGCTGCATCTGGGGGTTCAGGCACTGCGTCAGGGCGAGTGCTCGATGGTGCTGACGGGCGGCGTGACGGTCATGTCCACGCCGAGCACCTTCGTGGAGTTCAGCCGCCAGCGGGGCCTCGCCCCCGACGGCCGCTGCAAGGCCTACGCCGCCGCGGCGGACGGCACCGGCTGGGGTGAGGGCGTGGGCATGCTCCTGATGGCACGCCTCTCGGACGCCCAGCGCGCCGGACACCCGATCCTGGCGGTCATCCGCGGCTCGGCGATCAACCAGGACGGTGCCAGCAGCGGGCTGACCGCGCCGAACGGACCCGCACAGCAACGGGTCATCCGCCAGGCGCTGGCCAACGCGCGTCTGTCGGCCGCCCAGATCGACGCCGTCGAAGGACACGGCACCGGCACCGGCCTCGGCGATCCGATCGAGGCCCAGGCGCTGCTCGCCACGTACGGGCGGGAACGCCCCGAGGGCAGGCCGCTCCGCCTGGGCTCGATCAAGTCGAACATCGGCCACACGCAGGGGGCCGCCGGCGTCGCCGGTGTGATCAAGATGGTGCTGGCGATGCGGCACGGCGTCCTGCCCCGTACCCTGCACGTGGACGAGCCCTCACCGCACGTCGACTGGTCGGCCGGTGACGTCACGCTGCTGACCGAGGCCGAGACCTGGGAGAACGGCGGTGCCCCGCGCAGAGCCGGTGTCTCCTCCTTCGGAGTGAGCGGCACCAATGCGCACGTCATCCTGGAGGAGGCTCCACCGCTCACGCCGGAGGCCGCGGACGGTACGGAGAACGCGGGCGGTACGGACAAGGAGGGCGACGTCGCCGGCGGGTACGGCTCATCCCCTGTGCTGCCCTGGGTGATCTCGGGAAAGGGCGAGGAGGCGCTGCGTGCCCAGGCGGAACGCCTCGCGGCGCACGTGGACGCGGACGCCGGGCTGTCGCCGGTCGACGTCGGGCACGCCGCCGTCACCTCCCGCGCGGCCTTCCCGCATCGCGCCGTGGTGGTCGGCACCGGCCGTGCCGACCTGCTGGCGGGCGTGCGCGCCGTCGCCGGACACGACGCCGCGCCGAACGTCGTGCGCGGCGTCGCCGTCCCCGACCCGAGGGTGGTGTTCGTCTTCCCCGGGCAGGGAGCGGCGTGGGCGGGGATGGCCGTCGAGCTGATGGACTCCTCACCGGTGTTCGCCGCCCGGATGGCCGAGTGCGCCGACGCGCTCGCGACCTTCGTCGACTGGAAGCTCGTGGAGGTGCTGCGCGGCGAGCCGGGCGCGCCACCGCTGGGACGGATGGACGTGGTGCAGCCCGCGCTGTGGGCCGTCATGGTCTCACTGGCCGAGCTGTGGCGCTCGTACGGTGTCGAACCCGACGCCGTCGTCGGTCACTCGCAGGGAGAGGTCGCCGCCGCCTGCGTGGCGGGCGCGCTGTCGCTGGAGGACGGCGCCCGGGTGGTCGCGCTCCGCGGCCTCGCCATCGGCGAGGAGTTGTCCGGCCACGGGGAGATGATAGCGGTCTCGCTCCCGGCCGAGCGGATGCGGGAACTGCTGGCACCCTGGGGCGACCGCGTGGCGGTGGCCGCGGTTAACGGTCCCGGATCCGTGGTGCTCTCCGGCGAGACGGAGGCCCTGGACGAGTTGCTGGAGCGGCTGGTGGCCGACGGCGTCCGCGCCAGGAAGATCCCCATCGACTATCCGTCGCACTCGGCCTACGTGGAGCCGCTCAGGGAGCGGATCCTGGCCGACCTGGAAGGGATCGCCCCCAGGTCGGCGGAGGTGCCCTTCTACTCCACGGTGACCGGCGAGCCGATCGACACCGCGGAGCTCGACGCCGGTTACTGGTACGCCAACCTCAGGCGGCAGGTGCGCTTCGAGGAGGCCACCCACGCGCTGGTGCGGGAGGGGCACGGGCTGTTCATCGAGATCGGCCCCCACCCGGTGCTCACCGTGGGCGTCCAGGAGACCGTGGACGCCGCGGCCGGTACCGCGGTCGTCGTCGGCTCCCTGCGGCGCGACGAGGGCGGCATGAACCGGTTCGTCACCTCGCTGGCCGAGGCGTACGCGCACGGGGCGCCGGTGAACTGGGAACCGCTGTTCGCCCCCCACGACCCTCGCCCGGTGAAGCTCCCCACATACGCCTTCCAGCGCGAGCGGTACTGGCTGGACGCCACCGACGCGATCGACCTGGCGTCCACCGGCCTGACCGCGGCCGGTCACCCGCTGCTCGGCGCGGCGGTGACATCGGCGGGAACCGGCGAGGTCCTGCTGACCGGACGGCTGTCGACGCGCACGCACCCGTGGCTCGCCGACCACGCCGTGGCGGGCACGGTGCTGCTGCCGGGTACGGCGTTCGTGGAGCTGGCGATGCGTGCCGGTGACCGGGTGGGGTGCGGGACGGTGGACGAGCTGACGCTTGAGGCACCGCTGCCGCTGAGGGAGGGCGGCGTGCAGGTGCAGGTGTCGGTGGGGGCGTCGGACGAGACGGGCCGCCGCCGCCCGGTCACCGTCCACTCCCGCCCCGAGGGCACCGGCGACGAGGCGGACGCGCCCTGGACCCGGCACGCCACGGGTTTCCTCGTCGCCGACATCCCCTCAGAGCCCTTCGACCTGGCCGAGTGGCCTCCGGCGGGTGCGACGGCACTGGAGGTGGACGGCCTGTACGAGCGGCTGGCGGGCCAGGGATACGAGTACGGCCCCCTGTTCCAGGGGCTGCGGGCGGCCTGGCGGCGCGGCGAGGAGATCTTCGCCGAGGTCGCCCTCCCCCAGGACGCGCGAGGAGAGGCGGGGAGGTTCGCCCTGCACCCGGCGCTGCTGGACGCCGCCCTGCACGCCGAGGCGCTGCTGGATGGCGGGTCCGGCGAGGTGAGCCTGCCGTTCGCCTGGTCCGGCGTCTCCCTGCACGCCGAAGGGGCCGCCGAGCTGAGGGTGCGTCTGTCGCCCGCCGGCACCGACACGGTCTCGCTCCGGCTCGCCGACGTCTCGGGGAGCCCGGTGGCCTCCGTGGAGTCCCTGCTGTCGCGTCCCCTCCCGGCGGACCGGCTTTCCGCGGCGGCCGACGCCCGCCGCGACTCCCTCTTCCGCGTGGACTGGACGGTGCCGCCACTCGCCGAGGTCCCCGCCGGGCAACGGTACGCGGTGCTGGGCGCCGACGGGATCGGGCTGGCCGAGGCACTGCGCGCGACCGGTGCGGAGATCGAGGAGTTCGAGGGGCTGGGGTCGTTGGCGGCCTCCGAGGTCGTTCCGGATCTGGTGTTCGTCCCCTTCCAGCCTTCTGAGGGGGAGGAGGACGGAGATGTCGCGGCTCGGGTACGGGCGGCGACGCACCGGGCTCTGCGGCTGGTGCGGGAGTGGCTGGCCGAGGAGCGGTTCGGGTCGGCGCGGCTGGTGGTGGTGACCCGTGGCGCGGCAGCCGTGCACGGCGACGACGTCACCGACCTGGCGGGCGCCGCGGCCCTTGGCCTGCTGCGCGCCGCCCAGGCGGAGAACCCGGACCGCCTCCTGCTGGTGGACCTCGACGAGAGCCCCGTTTCCGGTACGGCGTTGCTCACCGCGACGACCCCGGACGAGCCGCAGGTGGCCGTACGTGATGGAAAGGCGTGGGCGCCGCGCCTGGCGCGGGCGGCGGGCGGGGACGGGCTCGCGGTGCCGGCGGGGGTGGCCGAGTGGCGGCTGGACGCGCCGGTCAAGGGGAGCCTGTCGGACCTGGCGCTGGTCCCGCACCCCGCGTCCGGCAGGACGCTCGAGCCGGGAGAGGTGCGGATCTCCGTCCGCGCCGCCGGGATGAACTTCCGCGACGTCGTCGTGGCGCTCGGCATGGTGCCCGAGCGCGATGTGCCGATGGGAGGCGAGGCCTCCGGCGTGGTGCTGGAGGTCGGTGCCGGGGTGGACGACCTGGCGCCCGGTGACCGGGTCTTCGGCCTGCTGGACGGCGCGTTCGGCCCGGTGGGGGTGACCGACCGGCGGCTGCTCGCGCCGATTCCCCAGGGCTGGACCTTCGAGCAGGCGGCGTCCGTCCCCGGCGTGTTCCTCACCGCCTACCACGGCCTGAGGCACGTGGCCCGCCTCCAGCGGGGGGAGTCGGTGCTGGTGCACGCGGGTGCCGGTGGGGTGGGTATGGCGGCGGTGCAGCTGGCGCGGTACCTGGGGGCGGAGGTGTTCGCGACGGCGAGTCCTGCCAAGTGGGGGGTGTTGCGGTCGTTGGGGCTGGATGAGGAGCACATCTCCTCGTCGCGGGA
>NZ_JBEYID010000051.1:0-13293 GCF_040635605.1 Streptosporangium sp. NPDC006930
CCCGCCAGCAACCCCCCACGATCCCCGCCGACCACCACCGCACGATGCTCGAACACCGACCGCGACCCCACCAGCGAGAACGCCACATCGGTCAGACCCAGCTCACCGCGCGTGTCCATGAACGCCGCCAGACGACCCGCCTGCGCCCGCAGTGCCTCCTCGGTCTTGCCCGACACCACCCACGGCACCACACCCGCGGCCGAACCGGCATCACCGGTCTCCGGTTCCGCGACCTGCGGCCCCTGCTCCAAAATCATGTGTGCGTTGGTGCCGCTGATCCCGAACGACGACACACCCGCCCGACGCGGACGGCCCATGTCCGGCCAGTCCATCGTCTCGGTCAGCAGCTCCACCGCACCCGAGGCCCAGTCCACGTGCGAGGACGGCTCGTCCACGTGCAATGTCTTGGGCAGCACCCCGTGCTGAAGAGCCATGACCATCTTGATCACGCTCGCCACACCCGCCGCCGACTGCGCGTGACCGAGGTTCGACTTGATCGACCCCAGCAGGATCGGTCGCTCCTCCGGCCGGTCCTGACCATAGGTGGCCAGCAGCGCCTGCGCCTCGATCGGGTCACCCAGCGTCGTCCCCGTGCCATGCGCCTCGACCACGTCAACCTCGGAGGGAGACAGCCCTGCGACAGCCAGCGCCTGGCGGATCACCCGCCGCTGCGAAGGACCGTTCGGCGCGGTCAGACCGTTGGACGCGCCGTCCTGGTTGATCGCCGAACCCCGCACCACCGCCAGCACCTGGTGGCCGTTGCGCTGGGCGTCCGACAACCGCTCCAGCATCACCAGGCCGACGCCCTCGGACCATCCGATGCCGTCCGCCGAGTCGGAGAACGCCTTACACCGGGCATCCTGCGCCAGGCCGCCCTGCTCACCGAACTCCGCGAACGCCGCGAGAGTCGTCATCACCGTCACACCGCCGGCGAGGGCCAGTGAGCATTCCCCATTGCGCAACGCCTGTGCCGCCATGTGGATGGTCACCAGCGACGACGAGCACGCGGTGTCCACCGTCACCGCCGGCCCCTCCAGCCCGAAGGTGTAGGAGATCCGGCCGGAGGCCACGCTGCCCATCAGGCCGGTCATGATGTAACCGAGAGACTCCTCCCCCGGCGTGTAGCCCGAGCCTGAGGCACCGATGAACACGCCGGTCTCGCTGCCGCGCAACGAGTCCGGATCGATGCCCGCGCGTTCGAGGACCTCCCAGGCCGTCTCCAGCAGCAGTCGCTGCTGCGGGTCCATCGCGAGCGCCTCACGCGGCGAGATCCGGAAGAACTCCGCGTCGAACCCGGGCGCGTCGGAAACGAACCCGCCCTTCAGGCCCAGAGCGCTGTACCCTTCCCAGCCGCGGCCGGCCGGCAGCGGGGTCATCACGTCCTGCCCCTCGACGACCAGCCGCCACAGATCCTCCGGAGAGCTCACCTCTCCGGGGTAGCGGCAGGCCATCGAGACGATGACGATCGGGTCGTCTCCGACCGAGACCGTGGCCACCGGCAGGATGGCGTCGCCGTGCGCGCCGAGCACCTCGCTGAGCAGATGCTCGCCGAGCACGGCGGGGGTGGGGTAGTCGAAGACGAGGGTGGAGGGCAGCCGCAGCCCGGTGGCCACGTTGAGGCGGTTGCGCAACTCGATCGCGGTCAGCGAGTCGAAGCCCAGCTCACGGAACTCCCGCCGGACGTCCACCGCCGTGGAGTCCGAGTGTCCGAGGACTGCCGCGGCCTGACTGCGGACCAGATCGGTCATGAACCGGGTCCGGTCGGTCTGCGTCAGTCCGGCCAACTGCCGCACCAACGCTCCCTCATCGGCCGCACGCGCCACCGCCGCCGTACGGCGGGTGCCGCGCACCAGCCCGCGCAGCAGCGGAGGCACCAGCTGAGCGGGCATCGCCGGCAGGTTCAGCAGGACCGGGAGCACCAGCGGTGCGTCCGACCCCAGGGCCGCGTCCAACAGCGCCATACCCTGCTCGGTGGTGATCAGCGGCAGCCCGGCCGAGGTGATTCGCTGCACATCGGCCTGCGACATGGCCCCGGTCATCCCGGTGGCCTGCGCCCACAGTCCCCAGGCCAGCGACAACCCCGGCAGCTCCTGCGCCCGGCGCCGCGCCATCAACGCGTCCAGCCAGGCGTTCGCCGCCGCGTAGTTACCCTGACCCGCGTTGCCCATCACCCCTGCGAACGAGGAGAACACCACGAACTCGGCCAGATCCAGGTCCTGGGTGAGTTCGTGCAGGTGCCAGGCGGCGTCCACCTTCGGCCGCAGCACCGCATCCAGCCGCTCCGGCGTCAACGAGGTGATCGTGCCGTCGTCCAGCACACCGGCGGTATGGATCACCGCGGTCAGCGGATGGTCGGCATCGACCTGCGCCAGCAGCGCCGCGACCGCGTCCCGGTCGGCCATGTCGCAGGCCGCGACAGTGACCTCGACACCGTGCGCGATCAGCTCGCCCTGCAACTCGACCGCACCCGGAGCCTCCAGACCCCGGCGGCTGACCAGCAGCAGATGCCGCACCCCCCGCTCGGCCACCAGGTGCCGGGCCACCTCCGCACCCAGACCACCGGTGCCGCCGGTGATCAGCACCGTGCCCTGCGGGTCCCAGACCCGGGGCATGGTCAGCACGATCTTCCCGGTGTGCCTGGCCTGGCTCATGAACCGGAACGCCTCCCGGCCCCGCCGCACATCCCACGCCGTCACCGGCAACGGCCGCAACTCACCGGCCGCGAACAGCTTCACCAGCTCGTTCAACATCTGCCGCAGCCGCTCCGGCCCGGCATCCGCCACGTCGAACCAGTGATACTTCAGCCCGGGGAAGCTCTCCTGGTCGCGGATGTCGAGCTTGCCCAACTCGATGAACCGGCCCCCCGGACGCAGCAGCCGCGCCGAGGCGTCGATGAACTCACCCGTCAGCGAATTGAGCACCACATCGATGCCCCGCTCACCACACACCGCACCGAACCGCTCCTCGAACTCCAGGGTGCGCGAAGAGGCGATGTGGTCGTCCGGGATGCCCATCGACCGCAGCACATCCCACTTCGCCGGACTCGCGGTCGCGAAGACTTCCACCCCCAGCCGTTGCGCCAACTGGATCGCCGCCATCCCGGTCCCACCGGTGCCGGCATGGACCAGCAGCGACTCGCCTTCCCGCAAGCCGGCCAGTTCCATCAGCCCGTAGTAGGTGGTGAGGAACGCCACCGGAATCGTCGCGGCCTGCTCGAACGAGCAGTGATCGGGAATCTTCACCAAGATCACGGCTTCGGCGACGACCACCGGGCCGAACCCGCCATCGGCCAGACCCATCACCCGATCCCCCGGACGCAGATCCTCGACCCCGGGACCGACCTCCAGCACCACCCCGGCGACCTCGCTGCCCATCAGGCCGACCTTGTCCTGGAACCACCCCAGCGCGTTCAACCCGTCCAGCAGGTCACGGAAGTTCACCCCCGCCGCACGCACCGCCAGCCGAACCTGACCAGCCTCCAGCGGCTCGGCCGCCTGCGGGAACGGAAGCAACTCCAGCGCGTCCAGACTGCCCTTGGCCCGGCTGCCCAGCCGCCACGCCGTACCCGACGGAGGCAACAGACCCGCACCCGAGGTCAGCGACGCCAACCTCGGCACCCGCACCCCACCCTCGCGCACCGCAACCTGCGGCTCATCCAGCGCCGGCATCGCGAGCAGTACGTCGCGCAAAGTGGCGAGCGAGGAATCCTGATCATCCAGGTCGACCAGGACGAACCTGCCCGGATTCTCCGACTGCGCCGACCGCATCAGGCCCCACACCGCCGCGGCCGCCAGATCGGTGACCGCCTCGCTCTCGCTCACGGCCACGGCACCCCGCGTGACGAGCACCAGCCGCGAATCGGCACACCGCTCATCGGCCAGCCACCCCTGCAGCAGGCCCAGTACCCCAGCCGTCACCGCATGCGCCGAGATCGCCTCATCCTCGACCTGCCCGGCCCCGACCTCGGCCAGCACCACCTCTGGCACCGGCCCCGCCTCGGTCAGTGCCGACAGATCACGATGAACCGCGACCGGCTGGTCGGCCGACTTCCGCACTCCGGCAAAGCCCAGCGGGTCCGGCTCGAACCCCGCAAAGCCGACCACTGCCACCGGCACCGGATCGACCATGGGAAGCTCAGACAGCGGAGCCCAGTCCAACCGGAACAACCCGTTCCCCGCCGTCGCCTGCCCGCCATCCGCGGCGGCGAGTTGGTCGGGTGAGAACGGGCGCAGCACCAGCGACTTCGCCGACAGCACCGGCTCCCCGGCAACGTCCACCGCCTCCAGTGACACCGAGTCGGCAGCGGTCCGGCTCAGTCGCACGCGCAGCATCGCCGCGCCGGTAGCGTGCAGGCTCACCTCTCCCCAGGAGAACGGCAACCGCGTCCCCACCTCGTCGTCCAGCCCGGCGAACGTCGAGGCGTGCAAGGCCGCGTCCAGCAACGCCGGGTGCACTCCGAACGCATCCGCACCCGACAGCGCCTGCTCGGGTAAAGCAACCTCGGCGAATACCTCGCCCCTCTCGCCCCACCAGGCCGCCCGCAATCCCTGGAACACCGGGCCGTAGACGAGCGAGCCCTCGGCCAGTCGGTCATAGAGGCCGTCCAGCCCGATCGCGGTCGCGCCGACCGGCGGCCACACCGTCGTGTCGAACGGCACGACGGCCCGGCTACCCGTGGCGAGCGTGCCGGTGGCGTGCCGCACCCACGGCACGTCGTCGGTGGCCTGCGCCGACCGGGCGTAGATGTTCACACTCCGGTGACCTGACTCCTGCGCGGCGCCCACCCACACCTGCACCGCGACGGCGTCGGCCTCGCCCAGCACCAACGGCGCGACCAGGGTCAGCTCCTCCACCAGGTCACAACCGACCTGGTCACCGGCCCGCACCGCCAGCTCAAGGAACCCGGTACCAGGGAAGAACACCATCCCGGCCACCGCGTGATCGACCAGCCACGGATGCGACGAGAGCGACAACCGCCCGGTCAGCAACACCCCGTCCGAGTCGGCCAGACCGACCGCAGCACCCAGCAACGGGTGATCCGTCGCGGCCAGTCCCGCCGCGGCCACATTCCCAGCCCCGGCTCCCGTTCCCTCGGGCCAGAAGCCCTGATGCTGAAAAGCGTAGGTGGGCAGATCCACCCGTCGGCCACCGGTCAGCACCTGCTGCCAGTCGACCTTCACGCCGCGCACGAACAACTCCGCGGCCGAGACCAGCACCCGATCCAGGCCACCCTCATCGCGGCGCAGCGTCCCGGCGATCACGGTGACGGTGTCGGTCTCGTCCACACACTCGCCGATACCGACCGTCAGCACCGGATGCGGACTCACCTCCACAAACACCCGATACCGCTGCTCCAGCAACTCTCCGATCGCCGGAGCGAAGCCCACCGTGCGCCGCAGATTCTCACACCAATACCCGGCCTCCAGCTCCGGACCCTCCAGCCACTGACCCGTCGCCGTCGACAGCATCGGCACCCGCACCGGCTGCGGCACCACCCCCGCCAGAACCTGCGCCAGCTCCTCGCCGATCAAATCGACCTGCGCCGAATGCGAGGCGTAATCCACCGCGACCCGCCGCACCCGCACCCCTTCTTCGGCAAACCGCTCGACCAGCCCTTCGACCGCCGCGACCTCACCGGCCACCACCACCGAGTTCGGGCCGTTGATCGCCGCTACCGAGATCCGCCCGTCCCAGGCAGCCACCCGCTCGGTGACCTGCTCGACCGGGAGCGCGACCGACGCCATCGCCCCCAACCCCGCCAACCGCTCACCGATCAAACGGCTGCGCAACGCCACCACCCGCGCGCCGTCGGACAACGACAGGCCACCCGCCACCACCGCCGCCGCGATCTCACCCTGCGAATGACCCACCACCGCATCAGGGCGAACCCCCAGCGACTCCCACACCGCCGCCAACGACACCATCACCGCAAACGACACCGGCTGCACCACATCCACCCGATCCAGCGACGGAGCCCCCTCCACCTGCCGCACCACATCCAGCAACGACCACTCCACGAACGGCTCCAACGCCGCCGCACACTCGGCCATCCGAGCCGCGAACACCGCCGACTCCTCCAACAACCGCGCACCCATCCCCACCCACTGCGCCCCCTGACCAGGGAACACCCACACCGACTTCCCAACCACATCGGCCACCCCGGACACCACACCCGCCGTGGGCTCACCGGAAGCCACCGCGCCCAACCCCGCCAGCAGACCCTTGCGATCCTCACCCACCACCACCGCACGGTGCTCGAACACCGACCGCGACACCACCAGCGAGAACGCCGTATCCACCAGCGCCACCTCACGATGGCCCTCCACATGCGAGACCAGTCGCTCGGCCTGGGCCCGCAACGCCTCGCCCGTACGACCCGACACCAGCAGCGGAACCACGTCGGCGGCCGGCGTCCGTACCTGCGGAGCGCCTTCTCCCTCCGGCGTTTCCGGCCCTTGTTCGAGAATCACGTGCGCGTTGGTACCGCTGACCCCGAACGACGACACACCCGCCCGACGCGGACGACCCGTCTTCGGCCACTCGGCCGACTCGGTCAGCAGTTCCACCGCGCCCGCCGACCAGTCCACGTGCGACGACGGCGCGTCCACGTGCAGCGTCTTGGGCAGGACCCCATGCCGCATCGCGAGCACCATCTTGATCACACCGGCCACGCCCGCGGCGGCCTGGGTGTGACCCAGGTTCGACTTGATCCCCCCCAGCAGCAGCGGACGACCCTCGTCCCGATCCTGGCCGTACGTCGCGAGCAGCGCCTGTGCCTCGATCGGGTCACCCAGAACCGTGCCGGTCCCGTGCGCCTCGACCGCGTCCACCTCGGACACCGAGAGCCCGGCCCCGGCCAACGCCTGACGGATCACCCGTCGCTGCGAGGGACCGTTCGGCGCCGTCAACCCGTTCGACGCACCGTCCTGGTTCACCGCGGAAC
This sequence comes from Streptosporangium sp. NPDC006930, assembly GCF_040635605.1. Lineage (NCBI taxonomy): Bacteria > Bacillati > Actinomycetota > Actinomycetes > Streptosporangiales > Streptosporangiaceae > Streptosporangium > Streptosporangium sp. NPDC006930. The sequence continues at coordinate 6,944 of NZ_JBEYID010000051.1, forward strand.
CACGCACCACCGCGAGCACCCGGTGGCCGTTGCGGCGCGCGTCCGACAACCGCTCCAGCACCAGCATGCCCACACCCTCGGACCAGCTGGTGCCGTCCGCACTGTCGGAGAACGCCTTGCACCGACCATCGGGCGCCATCCCGCCCTGCGCGCTGAAGCCGACGAAGACCATCGGCGACGTCATCACCGTGATACCGCCGGCCAGCGCGAGCGAGCACTCCCCCGACCGCAGCGCCTGTACCGCAAGGTGCAATGTCACCAGCGACGAGGAGCACGCGGTGTCCACCGTCACCGCCGGGCCCTCCAGGCCCAGGGTGTAGGACAGGCGGCCCGACAGCACGCTGGCTCCCAGACCGGTGACGCCATGGCCCTGAAGATCCACCCGAGTGCTCATGATCAGGTTCATGTAGTCCTGGCCGTTGGTGCCCACGAACACCCCGGTGGAACTGCCCTTCAGCGAGGCCGGGTCGATCCCGGCCCGCTCGACCGCCTCCCACGTCGTCTCCAGCAGCAGTCGCTGCTGCGGGTCCATCGCGAGAGCCTCACGCGGCGAGATCCCGAAGAACCCCGCGTCGAACCCCGCCACATCCGACAGGAACCCACCCTGGACCTCGCCACCACCCCCGCCGTCGGATCCCAGCCCCGACGACATCCCCAGATCCCAGCCCCGATCGGCCGGGACCGGCGAGATCGCGTCCTCGCCCTCGGACAGCAACCGCCACAAATCTTCAGGAGAGGCGACTCCACCTGGAAAGCGGCATGACATCGACACGATGGCGATCGGCTCACGCTTGCCCGACTCCACCTCTTCGAGCCGTCGGCGGGTCTCGTGCAGATCGGTGGCGACCGACTTCAGGTAGTCAACGAGCTTCAGGTCTTCCGACATGGGAGAAGCCCTCCAGGCTATTCGCGTATGAGCCGGGACATCACAGGTCCTTGAGGCGACCCAGTTCGTTTTCGATGAAACCGAGGATGTCCTTGGTACTCGCCGAGTTGAGCACGTCGGCGACAGCGATTTCACTAGTTTCCGTGCTGCTCTCGCTCATCTTCGCCAGCAGCTGCCGCAGCCGGGTGACGATGCCGTTCCTGGCGAGATCGTCGAGCGCGGTATCGGAAAGCGCGGTCTCGAACCGGTTGAGATCAGCCAGCAATGACAACTCCGTGGCCTTGTTCGCTCCGGGCGCGATCTCCTCCAGGAGGTGTTCGGCGAGGCTGGCCGGGGTCGGGTAGTCGAAAATGAGAGTGGCGGGTAGCCGCAACCCGGTGGCCGCATTGAGCCGGTTGCGCAGTTCCACGGTGGTGAGGGAGTCGAAGCCCAGCTCGCGGAACTCTCGTCCGGGCTGGATCGCGTCCACCGACTCGTGTCCCAGCACCACCGCCGCCTGCGTGCAGACCAGGTCCATCATGAGCCGGACCTGCTCGGTGTGCTCCAGGCCGGCGAGCCGCTTCACCAGCTCCGCTTCTCCGCCCGCGAGGACCGAGACCGCCGAGCGGCGGCCCGCGCGGACCAGGCCCCGCATCAGATGCGGCACCTCGCCCACCGCCCGCAGCACCGACAGCTCCAGCCGCACCGGCGCCACCACCGCCCGGCCCGACCCGACCGCGGCCTCGAACGCCGCGAGGCCCTGCTCGGCCGACAACGCCGGCACACCCGTCCGGTTGATCCGCCGCATCTCGATCTCACCCAGCGTGCCGGTCATCCCCGCGTCCTGAGCCCAGGCACCCCACGCCAGCGACAACCCCGCCAGTCCTTCGGCCCGGCGCACCTGAGCCAGCGTGTCCAAGAACACGTTCGCCGCCGCGTAGTTGCCCTGACCAGGCGCTCCCAGCACTCCGGCGAACGAGGAGAACACCACGAACGCCGCCAGGTCCAGGCCCTGGGTCAGCTCGTGCAGATGCCAGGCCGCGTCCACCTTCGGCCGCAGCACCGCCCCCAGCCCCTCGGCCGTCAGCGACGGAATCGTGCCATCGGCCAGCACACCGGCGGTGTGGATCACCGCGGTCAGCGAATGGCCGTCGTCCACCTGCGCCAGCAGGGCCGCCACCGCGTCCCGGTCGGCCATGTCGCACGCCGCGACCGTGACCTCGACGCCGTGCGCGATCAACTCGGCCTGCAACTCCACCGCACCCGGAGCGTCCAGGCCCCGGCGGCTGGTCAGCAGCAGATGCCGTACGCCACGCTCGGCCACCACATGCCGGGCGAACAGCGCCCCCAGACCACCGGTACCACCGGTGACCAGGACGGTTCCCTCCGGGTTCCAGACCCGGCCGCCATCCTCACCGGAGTCGTCACCGAACGCCTCTGCCACGACATCCCCGGGCAGTACCCGTGCCAGGCGCGGAACCCGTACCTCGCCCCCGCGCACCGCCATCTGCGGCTCTTCGGACGCAGCCATCTCCGGCAGCCCTGACAGCGGGGATTCCTCATCCACGTCGACCAACAGGAACCGGCCCGGGTTCTCCGACTGCGCACTACGCACCAGACCCCACACCGCCGAGGCCGCCGGATCGGTGACCACCCCGCCATCGCCCGCCACGACCGCGCCCCGGGTCAGGAACACCAGCCGCGACTCGGCGAACCGGTCATCGGCCAGCCAACCCTGCAGCAGATCCAGAACGTGGGCGGTCAGCGCATGCGCCGACTCCACCACCCCGGCCGCCGACTCGGACACCACCTCCGCGAACACCACCGCCGGGACCGGACCCGCCTCGGCCAGCGACGGCAACTCCGCATGCACCGCCACCGCATCCCCGGCCTCGCGCAACGCCGGAGCCACACCCAGCGCATCCACGCCGAGCAGCGCCACCGACGGCACCCGACCGGCCTCCGGCACAGCCCTCGCGGGCGTCCACTCCATCCCGAACAACGACTCCCAGCCCGCCCCGACACCGTCGGAAACCCTCAGCCGCTCAACCTCGACCGGCCGCAACACCACGTTGCGCGCCGACACCACCGGCCCCCCAGCGGCATCCACCGCGCTCAGCGACACCGCATCCGAGCCCGTCCTGATCAGTTGCACCCGCAGCACCGACGCCCCGCCGGCGTGCAGACACACCTGCTCCCACGAGGACGGCAACCGGCCACCCTCCACCGGCTCCAGCCCGGCGAAGCTCACCGCGTGCAGCGCCGCCTCCAGCAGCGCCGGATGCATCCCGAACGAACCCGCACTCGACTGCGCCTGCTCCGGCAACGCCACCTCGGCGAACACCTCACCGTCAGTGCCGCGCCAGGCCGCCCGCAGCCCCTGGAAGGTCGGACCATAGGCGAAGCCGTCCTCGGCCAGCTCCTCATACAGCCCGTCCACCTCGATCGCGGTCGCACCCTGCGGGGGCCAGACGGACGCGTCGAACGGCGCGACCTCCGCCACTTCGGTCGCGAGCGTTCCGGTCGCGTACCGCACCCACGCCACCTCCTCGGCTGCCTCCGCCGAACGGGCATACACACTCACGCTCCGACGGCCCGACTCCTGCGGAGCCCCCACCGACACCTGCAGCGCGACCGTGTCCCGCTCACCCAGCACCAGCGGCGTGATCAGGGTCAGCTCCTCGACCACCTCGCAGCCGACCTGGTCACCGGCCCGCACCGCCAGCTCCACGAACGCCGAACCCGGCACCACCACCGAACCCGCCACCACACAGTCGGCCAGCCACGGATGCGACAAGAGCGACAACCGACCCGTCAGCACCACCCCATCGGAATCGGCCAGCCCGACCGCGGCGCCCAACAGCGGATGATCCGCCGCCGCCAACCCCGCCGCCGCCACATTCCCCGCACCGGAACCGGCCCCCTCGGGCCAGAACCGCTGGTGCTCGAAGGGATAGGTCGGCAGGTCGACCCGGCGCCCGCGCGGGAGCACCGAGCGCCAGTCCACCGGCACCCCGTGCACATGCAACTCGGCCAGCGCCGCCATGGACGCCGCGTGCTCATCCCGGCCCTTACGCAAAACCGGCACCAACACCGTGGGCAACTCGTGCACAGGTGCATCAGGGTCCGCCGTCAGCGTGTCCTGGGCCATCGCGGTGAGCACCCCGTCGGGGCCCAGCTCCAGGTAGGCCCGCACGCCCTGCGCCTGCAACGTACGGATGCCGTCGGCGAAGCGGACCGCGCCGCGGACCTGGTCCACCCAGTAGTCCGGCGAGCACAACTGCTCGGCTGTAGCCGCCCGCCCGGTCAGGGTCGACACGATCGGAGTCCTCGGCGCCCCGTAGGTGAGCCTGCTCGCCAGCGTGCGGAAGTCCTCCAGCATCGGGTCCATCAACGGCGAGTGGAACGCGTGCGACACCCGCAACCTCTTCGTCCTGATCCCCCGTTCCCGCAGGGCGGTGGTCACCTCCAGCACCGCCTCCTCGGTGCCGGCGATCACCACCGAGGTGGGGCCGTTCACCGCCGCGACCGACACCTCCTTCTCCCGCCCGGCCAGCAGCTCGGCGACCGCCTCCTCGGAGGTCTGCACCGCTACCATCGCCCCACCGGCGGGAAGCGCCTGCATCAACCGCGCCCGGCCCGCCACCAGCGCGCACGCGTCCGCGAGCGACAGCACACCGGCCACATGGGCCGCGGTGATCTCCCCGATCGAATGACCGGCCAGCACGTCCGGCCGCACCCCCCACGAGGAGACCAGCCGGAACAGCGCCGTCTCCACCGCGAACAGCGCCGGCTGCGCCCACCCGGTCTGGTCGAGCGCCTCCGCCTCCGCCGAACCCGGCTCGGCGAACAACACCTCACGCAACGACCCCTCAAGCAGCGGATCCAGCTCCGCGATCACCTCGTCCAACGCCGTCGCGAACACCGGGAAACGGTCATACAACTCCCGGCCCATCCCGGCCCGCTGACTGCCCTGACCGGTGAACAGGAACGCCAGCTGCGGCTCACCCGCCGCCACCCCGCGCACCACACCCGCACCCGGCAGACCCTCGACCAGACCACCCAGCCCGGCCAGCACACCCTCACGACCATCGGCCAGCACCACCGCCCGATGCTCGAACGCCGACCGCGTCGTCGCCAGCGAGAACGCCGCATCGGCCAGCCCCGGACCAGACTCACCCTCCAAGACCGACACCAGCAGCCCAGCCTGCGCCCGCAACGCCTCACCCGTCTTCGCCGACACCAACACCGGCACCACACCCACAGCCGGCACCCGGTCCTGCGAACTGTCCTCTCCCACTGGCGCTTCCGGCCCCTGTTCGAGGATCACGTGCGCGTTCGTGCCGCTGATCCCGAACGACGACACACCCGCCCGACGCGGACGACCCGTCCGCGGCCACTCCGTCGTCTCGGTCAGCAGCTCCACCGCGCCCGCCGACCAGTCCACGTGCGACGACGGCTCGTCCACGTGCAGCGTCTTGGGCAGCACCCCGTGCCGCATCGCGAGCACCATCTTGATCACACCGGCTACGCCCGCGGCGGCCTGGGTGTGACCCAGGTTCGACTTGATCGCGCCCAGCAGCAGCGGACGATCCTCGTCCCGGTTCTGCCCATAGGTTGCCAACAGGGCCTGGGCCTCGATCGGGTCACCCAGCTTGGTACCCGTACCGTGCGCCTCAACCGCGTCCACCTCGGACGGCGACAACCCCGCACCGGCCAGCGCCTGACGAATCACCCGCTGCTGCGAGGGACCGTTCGGCGCCGTCAACCCGTTCGACGCACCATCCTGGTTCACCGCGGAACCCCGCACCACCGCGAGCACCTCGTGACCGTTGCGGCGGGCATCCGACAACCGCTCCAGCACCAGCATGCCCACACCCTCGGACCAGCCGGTGCCGTCCGCGCTGTCGGAGAACGCCTTGGACCGCCCGTCGGCTGCTATCCCGCCCTGCGCGTTGAAGCCGATGAACCCCAACGGTGACGCCATCACCGTCGTACCGCCGGCCAGCGCGAGCGAGCACTCCCCCTGCCGCAGCGCCTGCGCCGCCAGGTGCAGCGCCACCAGCGACGACGAACACGCGGTGTCCACGGTCATCGCCGGGCCCTCCAGGCCCAGCATGTAGGACAGGCGGCCCGACAGCACGCTGGCCGAGAGACCGGTGACGCCGTGGCCTTGCACATCCGTCTGCGTACTTATGATCAGGCTCGTGTAGTCCTGGCTGTTGCTTCCCACGAAGACGCCGGTGTGGCTGCCCTTCAGTGAGAGCGGGTCGATTCCGGCCCGCTCGACCGCCTCCCACACCCCCTCCAGCAGCAGTCGCTGCTGCGGATCCATCGCGAGCGCCTCACGCGGCGAGATCCCGAAGAACCCCGCATCAAACCCCGCCACATCCGCCAGGAACCCACCCTGGACATCCACCCCCGTCCCCGACAACATCCCCAGGTCCCAGCCTCGATCGGCCGGGACCGGCGAGATCGCGTCCTC
>NZ_JBEYID010000052.1:0-8270 GCF_040635605.1 Streptosporangium sp. NPDC006930
GCCGGGCTGCCGGGTGGACGCGTTCACCCGGTCGTCTGTGGGGGTGTCGTGGGACGGGATCACGACCGGTTCCCTTTCCTGCGGGAAGTGGTGGGATGGGACTTGTTCGTCGGGGCCTATGGGCAGGATGCGGGGGTGGGGAACGAGTCCCGGGGCCGGCAGCGGCGGTGGTGAGACCTGCGGCTCGATGTCGGCTTGCTGCATGAGGTCCCACAGTTCGGCGGCGCTTTGGGCGTGGATGATGCGGCACTGGCGTGGGTCGGTGAGTTGCCACGCCTCGAAGCGGCGGTGTCGCAGGCTCCACATGATCAGCCAGGTCGGCGCGTACTGCTGCACTTGTCGGGCGGCGCGGGTGGCGTCGGCGTCAGCGCGGGACAACATGCTGTGCCGGGATGACGTCGGCCAGCAGCGGGAGTTCGCTTTCCAGGATGCTGGTGGCGGGGCGGGCGCGCAGGATCCGGTGGTGCTCGGCGAGCTGGGCCGCGGCCACGGGCAGCCTCAGCGCGGAGCTGAGCAGGGGCGGGTTGGAGTGGCTGAGTTCGGGGCTGGTCCACCAGAAGTTCTCGCCGTCGGTGTAGGCGAGCAGGCCGAGGAAGACGGAGACGATGGCGTTGCCGGAGGCGAGGGGGTGGACGTCGGTCGAGATGCCGTAGACGTTGTCCAGGATGGCGGCGAGTTTCTCGGCGAGTTGGACGGCGGTCGGCTGTTCGGCGGGGGTGGGCGGCGGAGCGGCATACGCCTGGGAAACCGGAGCACTGCCGCGCCTGCTCATGGGGGTGCCTTGCGGGGTCGCGTTCATGCTGCGACCTCCCAACGGCGGGGCTGGTGCCGTCGGGGTGAAGGGGTGTTCGGGGGGCGGCTCCGGCCGGGGGCGGCGGCGGGCCCCGGCCGGAGGGTCTGGAAGGCGAGCGGCCAGGTGGCCGACTTCAAGCCCATGCTCGGAGGCGAGGAAGCGGCCAAGTTGGCGGCGGTGCGGGCCCTGCGGTGGGTGAGGGTGTCGCGGGCGAGCGCCAGGCGGGTCGCGCGGTCGGCTCGTGTCTCGACCGGGCGGGGCGTGGGGCGTCGGTTGTCGTCGCGTCGGGCCGGTGCGGTGGTGGCGGGTCGTCGGGCCGGGCGGGAGAAGAGGGAGGGCGTCCGCTCGGGCAGTGGCGTGGGTGCGGTCGGTGCGGGCGGCTCGGAGCGGCGCTGCGCGGGGATCAGGGGGATGACCTCGGCGGGCGCCACGGCGATGGGCTGCTCGACGCGGGGGAAGGGCTGCGGACCGGTGCGGCGGCGCGCTTCCAGGCGCTGGGCCATCAGCTCGCCGGTCGGCTGCGCGTACTCGTGGTCGGTGGCCTGGCCAAGGCAGTGGTGAGCGTAGGGGGCATGTCCGCAGACGGCGCATCCCATCGGCAGCGGTGACGCGTCGGCGAAACAGGAACAGCCGCTTGTCGTGGTCCGGTCGAGAACCGGGGCATTAAGGTTATTCACGGGTCAGGAGAGCCTTCCTGATCAAGGGCCCGTCCGGACGTCGCAAGCGCCGGGCGGGTCCGTCTTATTTGGGGGCCACACTTATTAGTGAAGTCGTGCGCATCCTGTCGCGGGAGGCGGAGAATGGCGGAGAATAGCCCGGAGACTTCAAGTCTCCGGGTACTCCGGTCAGGTGGTGCGGCGATGACCCAGCAACAGCGCCCAGAATGGGCCGTACGGCTACAGACTCAGCGGGAAGCTCAAAACTGGAACAAGTGTGAAATGGCACGCCAGCTCATTCGCGCTGCTGGCTATGGCCATGGATCTGTCGACTCGCTGACTCGACAGATTCGCGACTGGGAGAAAGGGAAGCATTTTCCCCGAGACTGGACCTCCGCCTACTCCACAGCCTTCGGCATCCCCGAAGGGGAACTTTTCGGCACGGGAGAACCGAAGCGGCGTGACATATTGGAGATTAGTGTCAGTGCGATCGATATCCCCCCTTATCCACCTCATCAGGGTCCTGTAGCTCCGGAGCTCGTCATGTACTTCCTCGAACAGCTTCCCGGCCACTACAAGGCCGACATGTGGCTCGGTCCTCGCCATCTCATCCCGACCGTCACGACTCAGGCGCAGCTCATCAAGGAACTCGTACATGCTGCTGATGCGCCGGTACGTCGCGGCTTGCTGGGCGCTGGTGTCGCATATGCGGCACTGCTCGGCTGGCTGCACCAAGATGCCGGCGACAGCAGTCGGTCGGAGCTCTGGCGAACCATCGCCTTGGACATGGCTCATCGCTCTCAGGACCCTCAGCTCATCAGCTACGCCCTCACCAACAAAGCGATGCTCGCGGTCGATGTGGGCGATGGCCGCACCGTTGTCGACTACGCCGAGGCCGCCTTGATCAATGAGAGCAAGTTGTGTCCGAAGGTGCGGATACTTGCTTTGGTACACCAGGCGCATGGCCAGTCGATGCTGCCTGCCGGGGACAAGGAACTGGTCGACCGGCTGCTTGATCGAGCAGCCGAGCTCGTGGATCAGGTCGACGACGAGCATCCCTGGGGCAACGCCTGTCGTCGCACCCGCGGATACATCGAAGTTCAGCGGGCGACCGCCTATATCCGGCTGGGCGTTTACCGGGAGGCGGTCGCACTTTGGGACGAGGTGCTTGGCGACGCTCCGGACGCGGCGCGGCGTGACAACGCGGTGTTCTGGGCGCGTCAGGCAAGCGCTCTGGCCGCAGTTCCTGAACCAGAACGGGTTGTCCAGATCGCGTCGGCCACTGCGGCGATCGTGGAGGGCACAGGATCGGCTCGACTGCGTCAGGAGCTGAGGGAAATCCCTCGCCGCGCGACCGCCTGGGCGGACACCTCGTCCGGCAGAGAACTGAATGAGATCATTTCTCAGTTCAACTGACTGCATGACGCGGAGATACCGATGACCCCTCAGCTGTTGTCCGAAGAGCAGATCGTCGCCCATCTGACCGAGCTGCCAGGGTGGGAGCGTGAGGGGCAGACCATAGCCCGAACGTTCAAGCACGCCTATCACGAGTGCGTACATCTGGCCATGTACGTCGCGGCCAAGGCTCGCGAGGTCGGCCACCATCCTGATATTCACATCACCTGGCAGCGGATCCGATTCGTGATCACTACTCACGACGCCGGAAACCGCCTCACAGCCAAGGACTTTGAGCTCGCCCGGCATATTGACGCGATCGCCATTGGACACGGCGCCGAAGAGGTCTGAGCGCACGGTTTTCCTGCGTGTGCTTCGAGCGCGGCGCTGTACGCCTGGGGGTTGATCTACCACCGCACCGGATCACCTCGGGGAGATCCCGGCGGGCCGACGCCTCCCGTCGCGGACCGAGCTTGAGCGGGAGTTCCCGATCAGCCGGACACGATCAAGAAGGCACTCGACGTCCTCAAGGTCGAGGGCCTGGTCGAGACGGCGCCTGGCCTGTTCGTGAAGTCGGAACGCCCCGCTTCGTGAGAGACAGGACGTTTCCCTGCGGTGGTTAGCCGGGCCCGGGCGGCAACGCTTACGGTCAGAGCTCTGGCGCTGGCGGGCGAGCGGGCTCGTCGACGCGTACGACTCTCATCGCGCTGCAGCGTCGAGCGCGCGCACCTTGTCCGGCAGTTCGGTCAGGGAGTCGATCCGCAGCGAGGGTACGCGGTCGGCGTCCGGGTCGGCCTGCTGGATCATCCCCCATGGGCCGCGACGGATCAGCGCGGCGCGCATCCCGGCTGCGATCGCCGGGTGGATGTCGTTGTCCAGGCGGTCGCCGACGTACAGGATCTCCTGCGCTTCGAAGGGGACGACGTCGGCGACCCTCTTGAAGAACTCCGGGTCCGGCTTGGAGATGCCCCAATCGTCGGAGGTGCCGATGAGGTCGACGTCGGCGGTGAACAGCTCGCGAAGGATCCGGCCCGCGCGCACGGTCTGGTTGCCCGCGATCCCGAGCCAGAGCCCATCGTCGCGCAGGGAGGTGAGGGTCGGCCGGACGTCGGCGTACAGGTCCTCCTCGCCGAAGGTCTCCGGTTGTCCGGCGGCGGCGCGCTTCTCGCGTTCCTCGTAGAGGTCGAAGCCGGGCCGGAACACTTGGAACACCTCGCGGTAGTCGAGGCCGCGGGCGATGGTCGCGCCGAAGACGGCGCTGAAGGTGTGGCGGGGGATGTTGAGCCAGTCGGCCCAGGTCCCGTACTCGCTGCTCTCGTCCACCAGGCACTCGCCGACGTCGAAGACCACAGCGCGGATCATGATACGAGCCTATTGGAGTTCCAGGTGTTTCGGTCGGTTCACCTTTGGTCACGACGAATCGACGGCCGGTTCTGTGAGGAGCCTGGACAATTGCCTAACGTGATGGGGATTTCCGGCTTCGAGCCGACCTTTCTCGTCGGACTCGAAGCCGTTCGTCGGCCTGGAACTGCGCGAAGTCGCTCTGCTTGAGTGGCGGTCATCATGTCATGACCTGGCGGACGGCACCCTCGCTGTGGAGTTCGTCTTCGATGCCGGTCGTTTTCACATCGCCAACGCTCTTGATGAGAACAGCATCGATGTCGGCGATGCCCATCCAGAGTTCGTGCGGCACCGGTTGGGGTCTGACGCGTAGCCCTCCCAGCAGGGGGACCCGGACCAAGGGGCAGGACCCTGCCGGCTGCGTAGCGGGAATGATCACTCTTGAGAGTGAGGGCAGCGGGCGGATGGATCCGGATAATGGGCGGATGTTCGCGGCGGGCCGGACCGACAGGGTGGTTGACGGGGTGCTTGCGGCGGGCGTGGTCCTGGCTACGGTGATGCCGCTTGTTCTGCCCGATCCCGATCCGTGGTGGATCATCGGGCTGGGGCTGCTGGCGTCGGTGCCGGTGGGGTGGCGCAGGCGGGCGCCGATGGTGGTGGCGGTAGTGGTCGGGGCGGCGATGTCGGTGTTGGTGACATGGGAGAAGCCGTTGCTGCCCTTCGGGCCGCTGCTGGCCGTCTACACGATCGCCGACCTGAGTCCCACGTGGAAGAGGCTGGCGGCGATTCCGGCGATCGTGGCGGCTGTGGGGACCTCGTTGGTGCTGCCGGGGGAGAACGACGAGACCTTCCGGCTGGTGGGGACCGCCTTCGTGGCCGCCTACGCGCTGGGCACCAGTGTCAGGGCGAGCCGCTCGCGAGCCGCCGAGCTGACCGAGCGGGCGCGGCGGCTGGAGCAGGAGCACATCGCGGCGGCGGCCGAGGAACGCACTCGGATCGCGCGCGACATGCATGACATCGTCACCCACTCCGTTGGGCTGATGGTGGTCCAGGCCGAAGCCGGGCCGGTGGTGGTGCGCGGCGACCCGGACAGGGCCGAAGCGGTTTTCGACGCGATCGCCGACATTGGAAGAGGTGCGCTGGCCGAGCTCCGGGGGGTGCTCACCACGCTGCGGGCCCCTGGCGAAGGTGGCGGACCGGCGTGCGGCCATGCCGACGAGCGCCTGAGCGAGTCACTGTTCCAGCCACGTCTGGCCAACCTCCCCGCGTTGCTCGACCGCAGCGGTCTCGATGTGGTGAGTACGACCGCCGGTATCCCGCGCCCGGTCGCCGAAAGCGTTGAGGCCGCCGTCTACCGGATCGTTCAGGAGGCGCTCACCAACGTGCGCAAGCACGCCGGTACGCGTGCCGTACACCTCGCTCTGACCTGGGGGGAGCGCCTGACGGTGGAGATCACCGACAACGGGCGAGGGCCGGGCGAGCGCGGCGGGTACGGGCTGGCCGGGATGCGAGAACGGGCGGCGGCATGCGGCGGGACGTTCAGGGCCGAGGCGGGGCGGGGCGGGGGATTCATGGTGAGAGCCGAATTTCCGCTTGAATAGCCGCATGTTGCGGGTGCTCATCGCCGACGACCAAGACCTCTTCCGCGCGGCGTTCGGGCTGATCCTGGGGGCGCAGCCGGACATGGAGGTGGTCGGCGAGGCCGCCGACGGCGAGGAGGCGATCGCCGCGGCCGGGCGGCTCCAGCCGGACGTGGTCCTGATGGACGTGCGCATGCCGGGCAGGAACGGCATCGAGGCGACCAGGGAGATCTGCGCCACCACCGCCGCCAAGGTACTCGTGCTGACCATGTTCGATCTCGACGAGTACGTCTACGACGCGGTCCGGGCGGGGGCGAGCGGCTTCCTGCTGAAGGACATCCGGCGCGACGAGCTGGCCTACGCCGTCCGTACCGTCGCCTCGGGTGAGGCCCTGCTGGCCCCGGCGGCGACCAGGAGGCTGCTTGAGGACCTGGTGCGCAGACCCGCCCACGGCGTCGCCCCCCGGCTGACCGCCAGGCTGGCCGCACTGACCGAACGCGAGCGCGAGACGCTGAGGCTGGTCGCGCACGGCCTGTCGAACGCGGAGATCGCCGCCGCGCTCGTGGTCACCGAGCACACGGTCAAGACACACGTCAGCCGCATGCTCACCAAGCTGGACCTGCGGGACCGGGTCCAGGCCGTGGTGCTCGCCTACGAGTCCGGGCTGGTGGTCGCCGGCAGGAGTGACAACGGAGATCACACCCGCGAGTGACGCGCCCGCGGGGTGGGGGAAAGCACGATCATCGGCATGGAACGCATCCTGCTCACCCTCGCCTCCGCCGTCCTGACGCACTTCGGCACCGGTCTCCATCCCGTCTGGTGGCTCACCTGGCTCGCGCCGATCCCTGTCCTGTTCCTGGCTCGCCGGGCAGGCGGGGGTACGGCTTTCGCCGCCGGGACGTTGGTCTGGCTCACCGGCCAGGCGCAGATGTGGCCGTACTTCACCGGACCCCTTGAAATGCCACCCGCGCTGGCCGCCGCCTTCATCGCCGGCCCCGCGCTCTGTTACGGCTTGGGTGTGCTGCTCTTCCGCACCCTGATCGTGCGCGGCAGGCCGCTCCTGGCGGCGTCGGCCGTACCGGCCGTCTGGGTCACCGCCGAGTACGTCATGAACCTCGCCGCGCCGCACGGGGCCTGGTGGAATCTGGCGTACACGCAGGCCGACGTCCTGCCCGTGCTGCAGACCGCCTCGGTCACCGGGGTATGGGGCATCACCTTCCTCCTGCTGTTCGTGCCCGCCTCCGTCGCGGTCCTGCGGCCACGTGCGGCGATGGTCTCGGGTGTGCTGGTCGCGCTCACGCTCGGCCATGGTCTCGTACGGCTCGCGACGCCCGCCGACACCGGGGGACGGAAGGTCGCGCTGGTCGCGACGGACGACTCCGAGCAGCTCGTCCGCCGGTACGGCGAGGCCGTGGACGCCGCGGTGGCCCGCGGGGCGGAGATCGTGGTGCTGCCCGAGAAGGTTTTCAAGACCGCCGACCTGCCGTTCGCCCGCCCGGGCGTGGAGGTGGTCGCGGGGATCGCCATGGAGACCAACAGCGCGGTGAGCTACCCCTCCGGCGTGCGCTACGACAAGCACCACATGATCCCCGGGGTGGAGCGCGAATTCCGGCCCGGCACCGGCCTGGCCTTCCTCGACGGCAATCGGCTCGGCCTCATCATCTGTAAGGATTTGGACTTCCCCGGCCTGGTCAGGGAGTACGGCAGGGCCGGTGCCGCCGCCCTGCTCGCGCCGGCCTGGGACTTCGGCGAGGACGCGTGGCTGCACAGCCGCATGGCGGTGGTGCGCGGCGTGGAGAACGGCCTCGCGGTGGCCCGCGCCGCACGTGGGGGACGGCTCACGGTCAGCGACAACCGCGGCCGGATCCTGACCGAGCGCCACACCGGCATGACGGGCATGACCACGGTCACGGCCACCCTGCCTCGGGAGGGCTCGGCCACCCTCTACACCGTCCTGGGAGACTGGGCCGCGTGGGCCTCGGCAGGGTTGCTGCTGCTCGCGCTCGGTGCGTCGGCCCGGAAGAAATCCTCCGGCCCGGTGAGCGAGAGTCCGGCCGGCTCACCTGCACGCTCTTTGAACAGGTCCTAGTGACCGTAACCGGCGCGTAAGCGCGGTGAGCATCCCCGCCTCACCGGGGTCAGCAGGTCGTATGAAGATCTTGTTCACGGATGGAGTATCACCCGCCCTGCACTTTTAGGTACACGGCAATTTCATTTGGCGGCCCCGGACGCCGTCACCGGCACCAGGACCGCACAGAGCAAGATCCGGGATATGCGCGAGATGATCTCGGTTGTCGGACCCGACGCGAAGGTCGTACGTCCGGCTCGGAGAGTGTTGCCCAACCGAATCGTTGATCCGCTGTAAAACCGTCGACCTTTCTCTGAGCTGGGTGTTCTCTCGCAGGTACCCCTGGCTGTACCTCTGTTCGGGTGTGTGCGGGAACGACGGGGAGGGTTCGTGCCTGGTGTGCTGATCGCTGTCGGTCGAGCTCCTCCAGGGAGAAG
>NZ_JBEYID010000053.1:0-7864 GCF_040635605.1 Streptosporangium sp. NPDC006930
CAGCGACTGCTGCTGGAGGGGGTGTGGGAGGCGGTCGAGCGGGCCGGAATCGACCCGCTCTCACTGAAGGGCAGCCACACCGGCGTCTTCGTGGGCACCAACGGTCAGGACTACATGAGCCTGATGATGAACACCCCGGCAGATGTGGAAGGCCACGCCATCACCGGTATGTCGGCCAGCGTGCTGTCGGGCCGCTTGTCGTACACGCTGGGGCTGGAGGGCCCGGCGGTGACGGTGGACACCGCGTGTTCGTCGTCGCTGGTGGCGATGCACATGGCGGCGCAGGCGCTGAGGTCGGGTGAATGCAGCCTGGCGCTGGCCGGCGGTGCCACGGTAATGACCACCCCGATCGGATTCATCGGCTTCAGCGCGCAGGGGGGATTGGCCCCCGATGGGCGGTGCAAGGCGTTCTCTGACACCGCGGACGGCACCACCTGGTCCGAGGGCCTGGGCATGCTGGTGCTGGAGCGGTTGTCGGATGCCCGCCGCAACGGTCACGAGGTGCTCGCGGTGGTGCGGGGTTCCGCGGTGAACCAGGATGGTGCGTCGAACGGGTTGACGGCGCCGAACGGTCCCTCGCAGCAGCGGGTGATTCGTCAGGCGCTGGCCGGTGCGGGGTTGTCGCCGTCCGAGGTGGACGCGGTTGAGGCGCACGGTACGGGTACCAAGCTGGGTGACCCGATCGAGGCGCAGGCGCTGCTGGCCACGTACGGCAAGGACCGGCCGGAGGACCGGCCGCTGCTGCTGGGCGCGATCAAGTCGAACTTCGGTCACACTCAGGCCGCCGCGGGCGTGGCCGGTGTGATCAAGATGGTGCTGGCTCTCCAGCACGGGGTGCTTCCCAGAACGTTGCACGTGGACGAGCCGTCCTCGCACGTGGACTGGTCGGCGGGCGCGGTGGAGCTGCTGACCGAGACGACGGAGTGGCCGCGGACCGGTCGTCCGCGTCGGGCGGGTGTGTCGTCGTTCGGGATCAGTGGCACCAACGCGCACGTGATCCTTGAGCAGGGGCCGGCAGCCCTACGGATCGAAGCCGAAACGGTGGCGCAGGACGATGCGCCGGCCGCGGGTGCGGCTGTACTGCCGGTGCTGGTGTCGGCTCGTACGGCGGGGGCGTTGCGGACGCAGGCGGATCGGCTGGCCTCGCATGTGGAGGGCCATCGTGAGGTGGCGCTCACCGACACGGTGTTCTCGCTGGCCACGACCCGTCCGGCGTTCGAGCATCGGGCGGTGGTGCTGGCCGAGGGTCGTGAGGGTGTGCTGGCTGGGCTGGCCGGCCTGGCCGAGGACCGTGCGGGTGCGGGCGTGGTGCGCGGGGTGGCCGCGGGCGAGCCGCAGCTGGCGGTGTTGTTCACCGGTCAGGGTAGCCAGCGCGCCGGGATGGGCCGGGAGTTGTATGACCGTTTCCCGGTGTTCGCGACGGCGTTGGACGAGGTGATCGCGGAGCTGGATCCGCTGCTTGAGGGGTCGTTGCGTGAGGTGTTGTTCGCCGAGCCGGGGTCGGCGGAGGCGGAGGCGCTCGACCAGACCGGGTGGGCGCAGCCGGCGCTGTTCGCGGTGGAGACGGCGCTGTTCCGGCTGGTCTCCTCGTGGGGAATCCGGCCGGATGTGCTGGCGGGTCATTCGGTCGGGGAGATCACCGCTGCTCATGTGGCGGGGGTGTTGTCGCTCGCGGACGCGTGCGCGCTGGTGGCGGGCCGGGCGCGGTTGATGCAGGCGCTTCCTGCCGGTGGGGCGATGGTGGCGGTGCAGACCTCCGAGGAGGCGGTCGCCGAG
This sequence comes from Streptosporangium sp. NPDC006930, assembly GCF_040635605.1. Lineage (NCBI taxonomy): Bacteria > Bacillati > Actinomycetota > Actinomycetes > Streptosporangiales > Streptosporangiaceae > Streptosporangium > Streptosporangium sp. NPDC006930. The sequence goes on from NZ_JBEYID010000053.1 coordinate 1,777, forward strand.
CTGCTCGCCGGGCGGGAGAAGGAGGTGTCGGTCGCGGCGGTGAACGGCCCCACCTCGGTGGTGATCGCCGGCACCGAGGAGGCGGTGCTGGAGGTGACCACCGCCCTGCGGGAACGGGGGATCAGGACGAAGAGGTTGCGGGTGTCGCACGCGTTCCACTCGCCGTTGATGGACCCGATGCTGGAGGACTTCCGCACGCTGGCGAGCAGGCTCACCTACGGGGCGCCGAGGACTCCGATCGTGTCGACCCTGACCGGGCGGGCGGCTACAGCCGAGCAGTTGTGCTCGCCGGACTACTGGGTGGACCAGGTCCGTGGCGCGGTTCGTTTCGCCGACGGTGTGAGCACTTTGCAGGCGCAGGGTGTGCGGGCGTATCTGGAGCTGGGCCCCGACGGGGTGCTGACCGCGATGGCCCAGGACACGCTGACGCCGGACCCAAGCACCGCGACGTCAGACTCGGACATGGAGCCGGATCCGAACGTGGTGCTGGTGCCGGTACTGCGCAGGGACAAAAACGAGCACGAGTCCGTTACCGAGGCGCTGGCCCGTCTGCACGTGCACGGGGTGCCGGTGAACTGGCAGACGGTGCTCCCGCGCGGGCGCCGGGTCGATCTGCCGACCTATGCCTTCGAACACCAGCGGTACTGGCCCGAGGGAGCAGGCTCCCAGGTGGGCAACGTGGCCGCGGCCGGGCTGGCTACAGCCGGTCATCCGCTGCTGGGCGCCGCCGTGGGGCTGGCCGACTCCGACGGGGTGCTGCTGACCGGCCGTCTGTCGCTCTCGTCGCATCCGTGGCTGGCCGACCACGCGGTGGCCGGGACGGTGATCTTCCCGGGGACCGGGTTCCTTGAGCTGGCGATCCGTGCCGGTGACCAGGTCGGTTGCGATGTGGTCGAGGAGCTGACCCTGATCGCGCCGCTGGTGCTGGGCGAGAGCGACGCCGTCGCGGTGCAGGTATGGGTGGGCGCCGCGCAGGAGACGGGTCACCGGAGCGTGAGCATCTACGCGCGGCCGGCGCAGGCTGCCGGCGACGTGCCGTGGATGCGGCACGCGACCGGCACGCTCGCGACCGGGGTTTCCGAGGTCGCGCCGTTCGACGCGTCCGTGTGGCCCCCGCAGGGTGCGACCGCCATCGAGGTGGGCAGCCTGTACGAAGGGCTCGCCGCAAGTGGGTTCGAGTACGGTCCGACCTTCCAGGGGCTGCGGGCGGCCTGGCACGGCGCCGACGGCGAGGTGTTCGCCGAGATCGTCCTGCCCGAGCAGGCGCAGTCGAGTGCGGGTTCGTTCGGGGTGCATCCGGCGCTGCTGGACGCGGCGCTGCACGCGGTGGCCTTCGCCGGACTGGACGATTCCGAGGGCGGCCGGTTGCCGTTCTCCTGGAGCGAGGTGAGCCTGCACGCCGGTGGCGCGGCGATGCTGCGCATTCGGATGAGCCGGACCGCTGCCGACTCGGCCACGCTGACGGCGGTGGACGCCGCAGGGGAGCCGGTACTGTCGGCGCGTTCCCTGGTGCTGCGTCCGTTCTCACCCGGTCAGATCGCCGCCGCGGGCGGTGACCACGCGACGGAGCGCGACGGGCTGTTCCGGCTGGAGTGGACCGCACTCTCCGAAGTCACCGCGGCCGACCCGGCGCCGATGGCGATGGTCGGCTTCGCGGCGTTCGAGTCCGGTCTCGCGGGGACGTGGGAGTCGGTCCCGGTTCATCGTGATCTGTCGGCGCTGGCCGAGGCGGGCGCGGTGCCGGGTGCGGTACTGGCCGAGGTCGAGACCGCGTCGACTGTGGACGCGGTGGCATCGGCGCATCAGGTGACGGCCGGGGTGCTGGGGCTGTTGCAGGAGTGGCTGGCCGATGACCGGTTCGCCGAGTCGCGACTGGTGCTCGTCACGCGGGGCGCGGTCGCGGCGGGCGACGGCGAGGTGGTCACCGATCTGGCGGCCGCGGCGGTGTGGGGTCTGGTGCGCAGCGCGCAGTCGGAGAACCCGGGCCGGTTCGTGCTGGTGGACGTGGACGAGGAGTCGGTGCGACTCGGCGCGCTGAGCGGATTGCTGGGCGGTGTGCTGACCTCCGGCGAGCCGCAGGCGGCGGTGCGCGGGGGTGGGGTATGGGCGCCGAGGTTGGCGTCGCTGACCTCGGGTGCGGGTCTGTTGCCTCCGTCGGGTACGGCGTGGCGGCTGGGCAGCCGGGCCAAGGGCAGCCTGGACGCGCTGGAGCTCATCTCGTATGCGGAGACGGCCGAGCCGCTGCAGGCCGGTCAGGTGCGGGTCGCGGTGCACGCGGCGGGGGTGAACTTCCGTGACCTGCTGGACGGTCTGAACGCACTCGGCTGGTTCCAGGACAAGGTCGGCCAGATGGGTGGCGAGGCCGCCGGTGTGGTCCTTGAGGTCGGCCCGGGGGTCGAGGACCTGCGCCCGGGGGACCGGGTGGTCTGTCTGACCGAGGGCGCGTTCGGCCCGGTGGTCACCAGCGCCCACGTCCTGTCCAAGATCCCCGACGGCATCTCGTTCGAGCAGGCCGCGACGATCCTGGTGACGTTCCTGACGGCCTACTACGGCCTGATGGACCTGGCCAGGTTGCGGGCGGGGGAGCGGCTGCTCGTGCACGCCGGCACCGGTGGCGTGGGTATGGCGGCGATCCAGCTGGCGCAGCGCCTGGGCGTGGAGGTGTTCGCCACCGCGAGTCCGGCCAAGTGGGAGGTACTGCGTTCGCTGGGCATCCCGGACGACCACATCGCCTCCTCCAGGACTTCGGAGTTCGAGGAGCGGTTCGGTGCGGTGTGCGGTGAGCAGGGCATCGACGTGGTGCTCAACTCGCTGACCGGGGAGCTCATCGACGCCTCGGCGCGCCTGCTGCGCCCCGGGGGCCGGTTCGTGGAGATGGGCAAGCTGGACATCCGCGACCAGGGACAGTTCCCCGGGCTGGAGTACCACTGGTTCGACATGCTGGACGCCGGCGCCGAGCGGCTGCGGCAGATCCTGGCCGAGCTGATGGAGCTGTTCGCGATCGGTGAGCTGCGGCCGCTGCCGGTGACGGCGTGGGATGTGCGCCGGAGCCGCGACGCCTTCCGGTTCATGAGCCAGGCCAGGCACACGGGGAAGATCGTGCTGACCATGCCCCGGCGGTGGGATGCGCAGGGCACGGTGTTGATCACCGGTGGCACCGGTGGTCTGGGGGCGGAGCTGGCCCGGCACCTGGTGGCCGAGCACGAGGTGCGGCACCTGCTGCTGACCAGCCGCCGAGGTCTGGACGCTCCGGGTGCGGTCGAGCTGCAGGCCGAGCTGATCGCGCACGGGGTCGAGGTCACGGTCGCCGCCTGCGACATGGCCGACCGGGACGCGGTGGCCGACCTGCTGACCGGGATCGATGCCGACCATCCGCTGACCGCGGTGATCCACGCGGCTGGAATCGTGGATGACGGCGCGATCACCTCGCTGACGCCGGAGCGGCTGGACAACGTGCTGCGGCCGAAGGTGGACGCCGCCTGGCACCTGCACGAGCTCACCCAGGGTATGGACCTGGCCGGATTCGTGGTGTTCTCCTCGCTCGCCGGACTGATGGGCAACGCGGGTCAGGGCAACTACGCGGCGGCGAACGCCTGGCTGGACGCGCTGATGGTCCAGCGGCAGGCGCAGGGGCTGCCGGGGCTGTCGCTCACCTGGGGACTGTGGGCGCAGGCCACCGGGATGACCGGGGGACTGTCGCAGGCCAGTGTGGAGCGGATGGCCGCCGCCGGGATGCCGGCGATGACCACCGAACAGGGACTCGCCCTGTTCGACGCGGCCCTGGGCTCGGACTCACCGCTGGTGGTCCCGGTGCGGCTGAACCTGCCGGCGATGCCCGCTCAGCTGGTGCCGCCGCTGTTGCGCGGGCTGGTGCGCGGCACCCGCCGTACGGCCGCCGCGCTGTCGGCAGCCGGAGGCGGTGGTGCGGGCGAGGCACTGTCGCGGCAGCTGGCCGGCCTGGACCACCCCAAGCAGCTCCAGGTGCTGATCGACCTGGTCCGGGCTCAGGCCGCCGCCGTACTCGGGCACCCCTCGCTGGAGTCGGTGGACGTCCGGCGGGAGTTCCGTGAGCTGGGCTTCGACTCGCTGACCGCGCTTGAGCTGCGCAACCGCCTCAACGGCGCCACCGGGCTGCGGCTGCCCTCCACCCTCGTCTTCGACTACCCCACTCCCACCGTGCTCGGCGAGTATCTGCTCAGCGAAGTGCTCGGCGTGCACGGCGACGCGATTCTCCCGGTGGTCGCCACCTCGGTGACCGACGACCCGATCGTCATCGTCTCGATGGCCTGCCGCTACCCCGGAGGGGTGAGCTCTCCGGAGGATCTGTGGCGGCTGGTCGCCGAGGGGCAGGACGCCATCTCCCCGCTGCCACGGGACCGAGGCTGGCAGGCACGCGGCGAACTGGACTTCGACGGTGGGTTCCTCGTCGACGCGACCGACTTCGATCCCGGGTTCTTCGGGATCTCGCCGCGTGAGGCGCTCGCGATGGACCCGCAGCAGCGCCTGCTGCTGGAGGCGTCCTGGGAGGCCATCGAGCGAGCGGGCATCGACCCGACCTCGCTGCGTGGCAGCCGTACCGGCGTGTTCGCCGGGGTGATCTACCACGACTACGGGTCGAGCGCCGAGTTCCCGCCGGATGTGATGACCTTCGTCAGCACCGGTAACTCCGGAAGCATCGTCACCGGTCGTGTCGCCTACGCGCTGGGCCTGGAGGGTCCGGCGGTGACGGTGGACACCGCGTGTTCGTCGTCGCTGGTGGCGATGCACATGGCGGCGCAGGCGCTGCGCTCCGGTGAGTGCTCGCTGGCGCTGGCCGGTGGTGTGACCGTGATGGCCACGCCGGGGGTGTTCATCGACTTCAGCGCCCAGGGCGGACTGGCCGCCGATGGGCGGTGCAAGGCGTTCTCCGACACCGCGGACGGTACGAGTTGGTCCGAGGGCGTGGGTGTCCTGGTGCTGGAGCGGCTGTCGGACGCCCGCCGCAACGGCCATGAGGTGCTCGCGGTGATGCGCGGGTCGGCGATCAACCAGGACGGCGCCTCCAACGGGTTGACCGCGCCGAACGGTCCTTCGCAGCAGCGGGTGATCCGCCAGGCACTCGCCGGAGCCGGGCTGACCGCCGCCGAGGTGGACGTCGTGGAGGCGCACGGTACGGGGACGACGCTGGGCGACCCGATCGAGGCGCAGGCGCTGCTGGCCACCTATGGTCAGGACCGGCCGGAGGGCCGGCCGGTGCTGCTGGGATCGATCAAGTCGAACATCGGTCACACCCAGGCCGCAGCCGGTGTGGCGGGTGTGATCAAGATGGTCATGGCGATGCGGCACGGCGTGCTGCCCCAGACGCTGCACGTGGACGCGCCGTCGTCGCATGTGGACTGGGCCTCCGGTGCGGTGGAGCTGCTGACCGAGGCCAGGGACTGGCCGGAGGCCGGGCGCCCGTGGCGGGCGGGTGTGTCGTCGTTCGGCATCAGCGGCACCAACGCACACCTGATCCTTGAGCAGGGACCGGAGGCTCCTGAGGCGGAGTCGCGTGACGAGGATCGGGCTCCGGCCACGGGTGTGGTGCCGTGGGTGGTGTCGGGCAAGTCCGAGGAGGCACTGCGGGCGCAGGCGGGTCGTCTGGCGGCGTTCGTGGACACGCGCGGTGAGCTGGGTCTGACCGATGTGGCGTTCTCGCTGGTGGGGTCGCGGTCGGTGTTCGAGCACCGGGCCGTGGTTGTCGGTGCCGGCCGTGAGGGGTTGCTGGCTGGGCTGGGTGCGGTGGCCTCGGGCGAGCCGGTGGCCGGTGGTGTGGTCGAGGGTGTGGCGGACGTCGACGGGAAGTCGGTGTGGGTGTTCCCGGGGCAGGGGGCGCAGTGGGTGGGCATGGGTGCGCGGCTGCTGGAGGAGTCGGCGGTGTTCGCGGCTCGGATGGCCGAATGTGCGGCGGCGTTGGAGCCGTTCGTGGAGTGGTCGTTGCTGGATGTGGTGCGGCAGGTGGAGGGTGTGCCGGGGCTGGATCGGGTGGATGTGGTGCAGCCGGTGTCGTTTGCGGTGATGGTGTCGTTGGCGGCGGTGTGGGAGTCGCTGGGGGTTCGCCCTGATGCGG
>NZ_JBEYID010000054.1:0-6402 GCF_040635605.1 Streptosporangium sp. NPDC006930
GGTCTTCTCCGCGTACGCCGTGAAAAGAACGCGCATGACCTCTCCTAACCGTTCTTCACGGCTCCCAGAGCCTGGGCGCTCAGATAGTCGACGGCGTCGATGTAGGTGTAGGGCTGCATGAAGCCACCCGCGCGCACGTCGCGGTAGAGCCGCGCCAGTGGGTGGGAGGCCGAGAAGGAGGCGCCGCCGATCAGGCTCTGGGCGTCGAAGACGACGGCGGGCGCCAGCTGGTTGACGATCAGCTTCGCGCACTGGAACGGCGTCATCATGGCCGGTCCGCGCTCCCGAGGGTCGCCCGTGTCGTCGTAGGAGAGCCGGTCGGCGCGCGCCAGCGCCGCCGCGACCGTCGACCTCATCGTGAAGAGCCGCGCGTCCATCTCCGCCACCAGCGTCCGCGCGGCCGCCGCCCCCGCGGCTCCCCGGCGGATGAGGGTCGAGACCGCGATGTCGCGCGCCGACTGGGCGATCCCGGTGTAGATCCCCAGCATGGTGATCGAGCTCACCGTCTGCCCCGCGAGCATCGCGAGGTCCTGCCCGCCCGCGGGCCCGCGCAGAACCACGTCCTCCGGGGGAATGACGCAGTCGTCGAACACGACGTCGACGCTCCCGGAGGCCCGCATCCCCAGGCCGTCCCAGTTGTCCAGCACGCGAAGCCCCGGGCAGTTCCTGGAGAGCACCGCCATCCCCGACTGGGGACGCTGCCCGGGGACGCGCGTCTGCGCGTACACCGCGAAGTCCGTGGCGATGGGCGCCATGCTCACCAGGGTCTTGCCACCCGACAGCAGCCAGCCGCCGTCGGCCGTCTGCGTCAGCGTGGTCGGACGCCGGTCGCGGGGGATGTCCTTCACCCCCGTGGACACGACCGCCTCGCCGGAGCCCATGCCGCGCAGCAGCCGCTCGGCCAGCGTCCGCGCGAGAGCCGGTCCCGTCCGCCACTCGTAGGTCAGCGTCAGCGCCCGGCTGAGCTGCATGTGCAGGGCGAGCGCCGTCGAGGCGTCGGCCTCGGCGACCCTCAGCAACGCGAGGGAGACGTCGTGCAGACGATCGACCCCCAGGCCGCCGAGCGCGCATGGCACCGTGGCGCCGAGGACCCCGCTTTTGCGCAGGTCCTCGAAGATGTCACGCGGGAAGGTGCCGCTGCGGTCGTTGTCCGGGGCCGCGGCGGCGATCGCCGGCAGGTGCGTCTCGATGAGGCCGATCAGGTCGCGGCCCTCGGGGGTGATCGGCTCGCGGAGCTCTCCCGGCATCACGACGTTCTCGGTGTGCACTGTCATCAGCCCATCCCGCTTCCCTGCGTTCGCACGTCGGCCCGCTGCCGCCGCATGCACCATAAACGACTTTTCCGCGAGCCGCCTAAGAAATCAACCGGGAAATTATGCACGATCCAGGAAATGGCATTCCGTGGACATTGGGGGCGGCGAGAGAATAGCTTGACCCACCGATCACCCGGAACTAGCATCTGTCCCGCTGGCGAGACGGACCCGCCGCATTGAAGCAGGGGATGACAGTCACCCGGCCGGCTTGAACAATACCCCGGGTAATCCCATTCAGCCGCAACGCCGAGTTGAAGGTGGAAGAACGTGCTCTTTCCCCACACCAAGACCAGAAGGACGCTGCTGCGCCATGCCAATCCCCCGGAGGGCGTCACGGCACACGACCTTCTCCTGAAGGCCGAGCTGAACGACCTGCCCTCGGCCGAGGTGTTCGGCGCGCTGTACTCCAAAGAGGTGTCCGCGCAGTTCATCGTGGAGCGGCGGGACACCGACAGGGTCGTGGGATACGTCTCGTTCCACCATCTCGACCTCTCGGGACAGCACGTGCGGGCGAGCTTCCTCACCGACCCCGCCGCGGCCGGCAACGGGCTCGGCGCGGAGGTCATCCTGATGACCGTCAACTACGCCTTCGCCATGTGGAACGTCAGAAAGATATATTTCTGGACCACCGAGACGGATTTCGAGGCTTTCCGTACGGCCTTCAACTCCGCCTACAAAGAGGCGACTCTCCCCGAGCACCTTTACGATCGCGGAGCGCTGCGGGATGTGCATATCTACGCCGTCTACCGCGAGCAGTGGGAGGAGCACGGCGCCGAGCTCCTCAATAAGCTCGCGCAGGGGCCGGGCGAACGCCGGGAGGCGGCATCCACCGCATCTACGGCGTCCACGGTATCCGCAGTGTCCACCGATTCCGCCGAGGCATCCGAAGGAGAAAAGAGTTGACCGAGATGTTCGTTTCCGACCAGAAGAAGGAAGTGCGCGAGCAGATCGAGCGCGAGGCGCTGAAGATCGTGCTGTTCAGCTCCTCCGAGCTCGCCATTCCCGAGCTGACCGACCTGGGGGAGATTCCCGAGCCCAGCGATCTGGGCAACCTCGACTCCTTCTCCATCATCCTCCTCATCCTCGCCCTGGAGGACACCTACGGCGTCCCGCTCCTGGACGACATGGCCGGTTTCACCGGGAGAAACTTCGACGACCTGGCGGACTTCGTCATCGAACGTCTCCCCCCGCGCGCCGGCGGCCAAAAGTAGCGCCCGCGGTCGGGACAAGCACGGTGAGCGGGGAAAACGGCCTTGACCTGGCCTCCGTCACCTCTCTGTCAGGGCGTCTAGATCTTGTCTAGAACTCTCCCGTGGCGCCTAGGGCAAACTCTCAGCCATCGACGACCCGTCGGGGCGAAAGGGCGTGACAGATGTGACAGGCGTTAACGGTTACCCAAGTCTTGCGACCACACATCACGGGCAGGCCAGACCCGCCGGCAACGCGCGGATGGCGCTCGACGCACCGGGCATGACCAGGAGAACGGCTCTCTCACTCCCACCCGGTATGTCACTGACCGCCTGGAGCCGCCTTGGCCGCCAGATCTTCATCATCTCCGACTCCTCCGCCTGGTGGCTGGGAGACTGGCTGATCTACGGCCAGGCGCACTACCCCGACCGCTACAAGCGGGCGATCGCCGAGACCTCGCTCGACTACCAGACGCTGCGGAACTACGCCTGGGTGGCCCGGCAGTTCAGTCTTTCCAGGCGGCGCGACAAGCTGAGCTTCCAGCACCACGCGGAGGTGGCCAGCCTGCCGGAGCCCGACCAGGAGATCTGGCTCAACCGGGCGGAGAAGGGCAGCTGGTCGAGGAACGAGCTGCGGCGGCGTATCAAGGCGGAACGCAACGGCGGCACCGCCGACGAGGTCACCCACATTCAGATGAACATCATCGCGGAGCAGAAGAAACGCTGGCAGGAGGCCGCGGAGAGCACCGAGCAGGACCTGCTCGTCTGGATGGTCTCCAACCTGGATCGCGCCGCGCTCGCGGCGCTGGAGTCGAGGAAGGCCGGCGCGCTCCCCCAGTCCGCCTGACCCCGGGGCGGCGAAGCCTCAACGAGCGGACGGAGAAGACAGCTTGGACCCCGATCACGGCGCGTCGCCGGAGGACGTCATCGAGACCGCCGTCACCACCCCTCGGGGACCGGAACGCCTCCGTCTCCGCCACCTGCCCGACAGCATCGGCCGCTTCGCCAGGACCTCGGGCTCCTCCCCCGCCGTCACCTTCGTCGAGTACGGCATGCGCCGCGACACCGGCCGCAGGGAGAAGAGCTCGCGGACGATGAGTTACGCCGAGCTCGACGAGCGGGCCCGCGCGGTGGCCGCAGTCCTCCAGCGGCGGTGCGAGCCCGGCGATCGGGTGGCGGTGCTCTGTCCCCACGAGCCGGCGTACGTGGTGGCGTTCCTCGCCTGCCTGTACGCCGGTCTCGTGGCGGTGCCGCTCTACGCGCCCGAGGCGCTGCGCAGCAACGAGCGCCTGCGATCGGTGATGGGGGACTGCGAACCGCGGTGCGTGCTCACCACCTCCGCCGTTCACCCGTCCGTCCAGCGGCTGCTGGAGGGGATGGAGCACCCGCCCGAGCATCTGGTCCGCGTCGACGAGATCCCCTTGGCCGACGCCGCGCACTGGCGCAGGCCGGATATGAGGGCGGAGGCGGTGGCGTACCTGCAGTACACCTCCGGCTCTACCGGCACCCCGTCGGGCGTCCGCGTCACGCACGAGAACATGACCGTCACCAACCACCAGATCAGGGCACACTGGCCGAGTTCGATCGTCGCGTCGTGGGTGCCGTTCTTCCACGACTTCGGCCTCGTCTGCGCGATCACCAATCCGCTGGGCGCGGGCGCGCACTCGGTCAACCTCAGCCCGATGGCCTTCGTGCAGGACCCGTACCGCTGGCTCCGCATGATCTCCGACTACCGGGCCGACTGGAGCGTCGCGCCGAGTTCCAGCCTGGCCCAGTGTGTGCGCCGCGTGGCCGTCGAGCGCAGGGGCGAGCTCGACCTCGGCTCGCTGCGGCTCCTCACGATCGCCGCGGAGCCGGTGTACGCCGAGTCGACCGAGGCGTTCATCTCGGCGTTCGCGGCCGGCGGCCTGGCGCCCACCACTCCCGCCCCCTGCTACGGCCTGGCCGAGGCGACCCTTCCCGTGAGCGCGCCGCCGGTCGGCGAGGGCATGACCGACCGCTGCTTCGACCGCGCGGACCTGGCCGCCGGCATCGCCCGCGAGTGCCCGCCGGGCAGCCCGGGTACCGTGCGCGTCGTCTCCTGCGGGGTACCGAGCCTGGGGGTGTCGGTGCGGATCCGCGACGGTGAGGGCCTCGCCTCGCTGCCGGAGGGGCGGGTCGGCGAGATCTGGGTGAGCGGCCCCAATGTGGCGGACGGTTACTGGAACCAGCCGGAGCGGTCGGCGGAGGTCTTCGCGAAGCACCTCGTCGAGACCGACGGCGAGCTGCTTTCCGGCCCCTGGCTGCGGACGGGTGACCTCGGTTTCCTGTTCGGCGGCAACCTCCACGTGGTGGGCCGAGCCAAGGACATGATCATCATTCGTGGCCGGAACCACTACCCGGACGACATCGAGGCGACCGTTCAGGCCGTGCGAGACGTCGGCTCCGAGGGGGCGGCGGCCGCGTTCTCCAGCGAGGCCGAGGGCGAGGAACGACTCGTCGTCCTCGTCGAGGCCGGCCCCGCGCTCATGGCGGCCGAGCAGGGCGACAGGGAGGCGGTCCTGCGCGTCCTGCGCCAGGAGATCACCCGCAACCACGGCCTGGCCGCGCACGACCTCGTCCTCGTACGGCGCGGCAGCCTGCCGCGGACGACCAGTGGAAAGATCCGCCGTGGTGCCTGCCGCGAGCAGTACCTCCGCGGGGAGTTCGACCACTGAGCCGAAGTGGCTTCCCTTCCGGAGGTGATGCGTGATCAGGCCCCTTTTCGTCTGGGACTATCTGCAGGAGTACGAGAACGAACGCGAGGACATCCTCGACGCCGTGGACACCGTGTTCCGCTCGGGCCAGCTCGTGCTCGGGCGCGGTGTGCGCGACTTCGAGGCGGCCTTCGCCGCCTACCACGGCGTCTCGCACTGCGTGGGCGTCGACAACGGGACGAACGCGATCGTGCTGGGGCTCCAGGCGCTGGGCGTCGGGCCGGGCGACGAGGTGATCACCGTGTCGAACACGGCGGCACCCACGGTCGTGGCCATCGACGCCGTCGGCGCCACCCCGGTCTTCGTCGACGTGCACGAGGACACCTACCTGATGGACGTCGGGCAGGTGGAGGCGGCGATCACCGAGCGGACCCGCTGCCTGCTTCCCGTGCACCTGTACGGCCAGTGCGTCGACATGGCACCGCTGCGGGAGATCGCCACCCGGCACGACCTGCTGATCCTCGAGGACTGCGCGCAGGCGCACGCGGCCCGCCACCACGGCAGGATCGCGGGCTCGATGGGCGAGGCGGCCGCGTTCTCCTTCTACCCGACCAAGGTGCTCGGGGCGTACGGCGACGGCGGAGCGACGATCACCTCCGACCCGGAGGTGGACGCGGCGCTGAGGCAGCTGCGCTACTACGGGATGAGGGAGCGCTACTACGTCGAGCGGACGCCCGGCCACAACAGCCGGCTCGACGAGGTGCACGCCGAGATCCTGCGCCGCAAGCTGGCCAGGCTCGACGGCTACGTCGCCGCCCGCAGGGCCGTCGCGGCCCGGTACGCCGAGGCGCTGGCCGGCACCGACGTCGTCCTGCCCGCGGTCGCCCCCGGCAACGAGCACTCGTACTACGTCTACGTGGTCCGCCATCCGCGGCGCGACGACATCATCGAGGCGCTCAAGCCGTACGGCGTGTCGCTCAACATCAGCTACCCGTGGCCGGTGCACACGATGTCGGGGTTCGCGAAGCTCGGCTACCGGGCGGGGGCGCTGCCCGTCACCGAGTCGGTGGCCGGGGAGATCTTCTCGCTGCCAATGTATCCGTCGCTGACCGAGGGCGACCAGACGAAGGTGGTCGAGTCGCTGCTCAAGGTACTGGCAGCGCTGTGACGGGCGACCAGCTGGGCCGGCCGATGCGTGTGGTCTTCGTCACCTATGCCGAGAAGACT
>NZ_JBEYID010000055.1:0-5730 GCF_040635605.1 Streptosporangium sp. NPDC006930
GGCGGCGGGGCTCGGTACGGGGGCGGGCGACGTCGTGTCCATGAGCGTAAGCATGCTGACGTGAGCGTCTCGGGCGATCTCGGACTCAGGCTACCGGGTATTTCCTTGCCAGTCCTTTATGCGGGAGGCGAAGGCAGCCGACCGGATTACTCCACACCCCTACCGCATTGAGATTTATTTGCGGTTTAGGTGGTCTTTTGGTGCCATATTAGAGTGATCTTCCGCGTTGTAGGTAAATCGCCGTTATTTAAGGATAATTCTTGTCGAGGGTTGGATGTGATTGCCTTTCTTTCTGCCTGTGGCTCTGGCCGGGGCGGAAATTTGGACAAAAGAATGCTGGTGGGAGGTCGCACATGGCAGGCGGTACGGACGATGCGAGGAAGGTCAGGCTCGGGCGGCGGCCGCCGTTCACCTTCGGGGTCGGTCTTCTCACCCTGATCGGTCTGCTGGGTGCGAGCTGGGCGCCGGAGCCCGGCACCGTCGCCCCGCGGGAGTGGGCGACCGTGGGGAACGTCGTACCACTCGAACCGGATGCCGCCCCCGGCCCGGTGACCGGACAACCACCAGGGCGGCCGGCTCCGGGCGCCGTCGCCGGAGCGGGGCGGGCGCCGGCCGACGGACGCCGGGCCGTGGAGGTCAAGGCGGCGCCGCCGAAAGGCGGCCGGGCCCGTTCGCTGGAACGAAGGCTCGCCGAGGTCGGCCTGCGCGGCCTTCCAGGGAAGGGCGCCGGGACGCCGCAGGCGAAGGCCGCGGACGCGAGACCTCGCAGCCGGGATCGCCACGCGGCCTGCCCGCCGACCTCCATCATCTGCCTGGAGAACAGCCTGCCGGGAAACCCGCCAAGCGAATGGGACGTACCCGGAGGAGGCAGCAGCAGCATCCAGGGATACGCGACCCAGATGAGCGTCGACAAGGGGGAGACCGTCCAGTTCAAGGTGAAAACTCCGGCGACCGCCTACCACGTGGACGTCTACCGCATCGGCTACTACGGCGGCATGGGCGCACGAAAGATCACAACACTCACCCCCTCGGTACCGCTGCCCCAGGCGCAGCCGCTCTGTCTCACGGATGCGGTGACCGCACTGGTCGACTGCGGGAACTGGGCGGTCTCGGCCTCGTGGGCCGTGCCGGCCGACGCCGTCTCCGGGGTCTACATCGCGAACCTGATCCGCGATGACGCGACCCCCGGTGCCAGCCAGATGATATTCGTGATCCGGGACGACGAACGCGGGTCGGACCTGCTGCTGCAGACCTCCGACAGCACCTGGCAGGCGTACAACAAGTACGGCGGCAGCAGTCTCTACTCGGCGGGCGTTCCGGCGGGGCGGGCCTACAAGGTCAGTTACAACCGGCCGTTCATCACGCGCGTCGCGAGCTGCTGCGCCGGTTCGGTGGAGAGCTGGTTCTTCAACGCCGAATACCCCATGATCAGATGGATCGAGGCCAACGGCTACGACGTCAGCTACACCAGCAGTATCGACACCGCGATGCGTGGTCAGCAGATTCTCAACCACAGGGTCTTTCTCTCCGTCGGCCATGACGAGTACTGGTCCGACGACATGCGGGACAACGTCACGAACGCCCGGGACAACGGCGTCAACATAACCTTCTTCTCCGGGAACGAGACGTTCTGGAAGGGGCGCTGGGAGCAGGCCATGAGCGACGGGACCCCTTTCAGGACCTTCGTCTGCTACAAGGAGACGCTGGCGAACGCCAAGATCGACCCGAGCCCCCAGTGGACCGGATCGTGGCGTGATCCACGCTTCTCGCCGCCCTCGAACGGCGGCAGGCCGGAGAACGCGCTGAACGGGACGTGGTTCAGGGTCAACGGCGTCTCCAACGACGCGATAACCGTGTCGGCCGACTTCAGCAAGATGCGAATCTGGCGCAACACCTCCGTGGCGAACCTCTCTCCAGGGCAGACGGCCGTCTTCCCCACAGGGACGCTCGGCTACGAATGGGATGTGTCGCCCAGCAACGGGTCCGAACCGCCGGGCGTGGCCAGGTATTCAAGCACGATCATGAACCTCACCTCCAAATACCTGCTCGACTACGGCAGTACGTACGGTCTCGGCACCGCGAACCACAACCTGACGCTCTACCGGGCCTCCAGCGGTGCGCTCGTCTTCGGCGCGGGGACCATCCAGTGGTCGTGGGGGCTGGACGCGAACCACGATCGAGCGGGCCCTCCCACCGACATCCGGATGCAGCAGGCGACGGTCAACCTCCTCGCCGACATGCACTCCCAGCCCGCCAGCCTCCAGCCGGGGCTGGTACCGGCCACCGCGTCGACGGACACCAGCCCTCCCACGTCGACGATCACGAGCCCGTCGAACGGAGTCATCCTGCCCGCGCTGACGACCGTCGTGATCAAGGGAACGGCGGCCGACACCGGGGGCGGCGTCGTGGCCGGAATCGAGGTCTCGACCGACGGCGGTAACCGGTGGTTTCCGGCGACGGGCCGGGAGAACTGGCAGTACCGCTGGACACCCCAGACCACGGGAACGATGACGATCGCGGTCCGGGCGGTCGACGACATCGGCAACCTCCAGGTGATCCCGACCACGATCACCGTCACCGTCAACACGTCGTGTAACGCCTGCACCATCTGGCCGCCCAGTGCCGTGCCCGCCGTCGACTCGGCCGACGACCCCGTGCCGGTCGAGCTCGGGGTGCAGTTCCAGACCACGACCGCGGGCAGCATCAGGGGCGTCAGGTTCTACAAGGGGGCGCTCAACACGGGAACACACACCGGGAACCTCTGGAGCGCGAGCGGGCAACTCCTGGCGAGAGCCACGTTCACCGGCGAGACGGGGAGCGGGTGGCAGCAGGTGGACTTCGACACGCCGGTCGCGGTGACCGCCGGCACGACGTATGTCGCCTCGTATCACACGACATCCGGGAACTACTCGACAACGGTTCCCTACTTCACCACGCAGTACACGAACGGCCCGTTCGTAGTGCCGGCCAGCAGCGTGCAGATCGGTAACGGCGTCTACACCTACAGCGCGACGACCACCTTCCCGACCCGTACCTACCAGGCCAGCAACTACTGGGTCGACGTGCTCTTCGTCCCGGTCAGGAGCCTGTGGGACGATCAGACGGTTCCGCAGGTCCCGTCACAGAACGATCCCAACGCCGTGACGGTCGGTGTCAAGTTCCAGGCGCTGACCGATGGCGACATCGAGGGCATCCGTTTCTACAAGGGCGCCAAGAACACCGGGACGCATGTCGGGAGTCTGTGGACGAGTGACGGGCAGTTGCTCGCCAACGCGACCTTCACCAACGAGACGGCGAGCGGGTGGCAACAGGTGCGCTTCGACACCCCGGTCGCGGTGATCGCCCACACGACGTACGTCGCCTCGTACCACACGAGTTCGGGGTTCTACTCGCTGACATCCTCGTACTTCACCAGGCCGCACACGAACGGTCCGCTCGTCGCGCTGGGCAACGGTGACGAGGGGGGCAACGGCGTCTACACCTACGGCGCGACGAGCACCTTCCCGACCAGCACCTACCAGGCCAGTAACTACTGGGTCGACGTGTTGTTCGTGCCGTTCACGAGCCTCTGGGAGAAGACGGTGACCCCTGCGGTCACCTCCCATCCCGACAACCAGCCCGTCACCGTCGGTGTCAAGTTCCAGACGATGACGAGTGGCAGTATCAGGGGCGTCCGTTTCTACAAGGGCGTCAAGAACACCGGGACGCATGTCGGGAGTCTGTGGACGAGTGATGGGAAGCTGCTCGCCAGCGCGACCTTCACGAATGAGACGGCGAGCGGGTGGCAGCAGGTGAACTTCGACACGCCCGTCCCGGTGACGGAGAACACGACTTATGTGGTCTCTTACAATACTTTATCTGGTTATTATTCGCTGACTCGACCGTATTTCAACGTGCAGTACACGAGCGAACCGCTCATCGCGCCGGCCAGCGGCGCGGTGGGAGGCAACGGTGTCTACACCTACGGCGCGGCGAACCCCTTCCCGGTCAGCACCTACCAGACCAGCAACTACTGGGTCGACGTGGTGTTCGCCGTCGACTAGCCTCACCGCACTCGCGAGATCCCGGCCGACGCCCTCCCCGCCGTGCCGGACGGGTGGCCGGACACCGCCGAATCGGTGGTGTCCGGCCCCGTTCCCGCGCCGGAGACGAGCTGCCGCCGCTCCTGGGGGACCCTGGTCCAGGCGATCGCGGACAGCAGGCTCACGACCATGACGATCGGTATCCGCTGCCGGAAGATGAGACCGATGTTGGACATGGTGGTCGTGTACATGATCGTGCACGGTACGGCGAAGAGCAGGAGGATGAGCAACATCTTGCGGTTCTCACCCCACATTCGCCGGATTCCGACGGCCGCGCACCACAGCAGGTAGTACCACAGCACCGTCTCGACCTTTGCCAGCTGTAGCACCAGACTGCCGTCCATCCAGGGGAACGGCGAGAGAAGCGTGTAGACCAGCTTCGGCAGGAACGCGCTCCACGGATTGCCGCCGTCGTCGAAGACGATTCCCGAACCTCCCGCGGCGTTGGCCTGAAGGACGACCTCCGACTGTCCGTGCTCCAACTGCTCCTGCATCATGCCAACCGGTGTGCTCTTCGCCATATCCGGAAATATCAGGATGGGTACCACGAGTGTGGCCAGGATGGCCAGCACGCACAACGGGAAAGCGCGCCTGAGGCCCGCCAGGCCGAGAATCAGCGGTATCGCGCACATGAAAACCATGTAGGGGCGCACGTTCCAGAGCGTCCACAGCAGCGGCCCGAGAAGAAGGAGTTTGCGCATGTCGAAACGCTGGACGTTCGAAGCGGCGAGGCCGAGACAGGATATGACGAGAAACGCGTTGAACCCGTCCTTGAACGTGTCGGACGTGTGCAGCATGAATGCCGGCATGAATGCCATCAGGGTCATCAGCCTGAACGCCGCGCGCTCGTCGGCGCCGATGAGCCGCGCGAACCTGTACATGACGGCGCACAGCCCGCAGGCGATGAGCGCCACGAGGGCGGTGCAGGCCAGGGGGGCCGGGCCGCCGCACAGATACATGATCGCGGCGAAGACGTTGCACGGCACCGCCACGGAGTAGAGGCTTTCGATCTGATCGGAGGTGACGAACATGAAGCCCTCGCGCTTCCAGTACGCCACGACCTCCAGTGCCCTGCCCTCGTAGACGAAGTTGTCCCCGCCGTACGCGATCGAGTTGGACCGCATTACGAGGACGTGAACGAGCAGCCGCACGACGAAGGCCAGCAGCAGCACCCACAGGGCACGCCGAGCCACCTGCGCGCCGAGGGCCGTCTGAACGACGAACACCAGCCCCACCACGGCGGCCGCGACGATTATGTACTCCACAGAGAATCACCCGTACGATGTCGTGGCCGGATCGAGATTTCGTGTGCCGAAGGTAAGTCGGTTCTTCGGCGCGGGGGCGGGGGAGTGGGCATTGCCCGCCGACTTTAGTGCCGGGCGTGCCGTTACCGCCGGATATGCCGTCGCCGGGCCGCCTAAATTCCCGCAAAGAAATACGGGCTCCGAAACAGCCGCCTGCCTGCTCATTTCATCGTCCGGCACGACGGAGGGCCGGATAATCCGGGGGGGCGGGTCGGCCTTCCCGCATAAAGGACTGGCAAGGAAATACCCGGTAGCCTGAGTCCGGGATCGCCCGAGACGCTCACGTCAGCATGCTTACGCTCATGGACACGACGTCGCCCGCCCCCGTACCGAGCCCCGCCGCT
>NZ_JBEYID010000056.1:0-5352 GCF_040635605.1 Streptosporangium sp. NPDC006930
TGGTGGTACCGGTGGTCTGGGAGGGAGTTTGGCTCGGCATGTGGTGGCCGAGCGTGGGGTGCGTCATCTGGTGTTGACCAGCCGTCGGGGGTTGGCTGCTCCGGGTGCGGTGGAGTTGCGGGCCGAGTTGATCGCGCATGGGGTGGAGGTCACGGTCGCGGCCTGTGACATGGCCGATCGCGAGCAGGTGGCGGGTCTGCTGGCCGGGATCGATGCCGACCATCCGCTGACCGCGGTCATTCACACCGCAGGTGTGCTGGAAGACGCGACGATTCCGTCACTGACCCCGGAGCGGCTGGGCAGGGTCCTGCGACCCAAGGTCGACGCCGCCTGGCATCTGCATGAACTCACCCGGGAACTGGACCTCGCGGCGTTCATCACCTACTCGTCCCTGTCGGGCGTCATGGGAGCACCAGGGCAGGGCAACTACGCGGCCGCGAACACGTTCCTCAACGCCTTGGCGCAGGTGCGCAGGGCCGAAGGGCTGCCCGCGCTCTCGCTGGCCTGGGGAGCCTGGACCCAGGACACCGGAATGACCGGCACGCTGAGCGATGCCGACATGCGGCGGATCACCCGTACGGGCATGCCGCCGCTCTCGGTGGAGCAAGGACTGGCGCTGTTCGACGCCGCCGGACGGGTGGCCCGGTCGGTGGTGATCCCGCTCCGGTTGGAGCTCGCGGTGCTGCGCGCCCACGGTGAGGTGCCGGCGTTGTTGCGGGGTTTGGTGCGGGGTGGTCGGCGGTCGGCGGCGTCGGGTTCGGTGGTGGCTGCGACGTTGTTGCAGCGGTTGGCTCCGTTGGGGGCGGCCGAGCGGGCCGAGGTTCTGGTGGACCTGGTGCGTGTCGAGGCGGCGATGGTGCTGGGTCATGCTTCGTCCGACATGGTGGAGGTGCGTCGGGAGTTCCGCGAGCTGGGCTTCGACTCCCTTACCGCGGTCGAGTTGCGCAACCGGCTGAACGCCGCGACGGGGCTGCGGTTGCCGTCCACGCTGGTGTTCGACTACCCGACACCGACCGTACTGGCGGACTTCCTGCTGGCCGAACTGCTCGGCGAGCACGCTGACGCGATCATTCCGGCGCCCGTCATGCCCCTGAACGACGATCCGATCGTGATCGTGGGCATGGCCTGCCACTTCCCGGGTGAGGTCGACTCACCGGAGGATCTGTGGCGGCTGGTCTCCGAGGACGGAGATGCGATCTCCGAGTTCCCGACCACGCGAGGCTGGGATCTGGGGGCGCTGTACAACCCGGACCGGGAGAGCCGGGGCACCAGCTATGTGCGCGAGGGTGGCTTCCTGGAGAGTGCCACGCAGTTCGATCCGGGGTTCTTCGGGATCTCGCCGCGTGAGGCGCTCGCGATGGACCCGCAGCAGCGGTTGTTGCTGGAGACGTCGTGGGAGGCGATCGAGCGGACGGGCGTGGACCCGACCTCGTTGCGCGGCAGCCGTACCGGCGTGTTCGCCGGCATCTTCTACCACGACTACGGGATGAGCGCGGAGTTCCCGCCGGAGGCGATGGGCTTCCTCGGTACCGGTACGGCGGGCAGCGTCGCGACCGGCCGGATCTCGTACGCGCTGGGCCTGGAGGGTCCGGCGGTGACGGTGGACACGGCGTGTTCGTCGTCGCTGGTGGCGATGCACATGGCGGCGCAGGCGCTGCGCTCCGGTGACTGCGACCTGGCACTGGCCGGTGGCGCGACCGTGATGGCCACCCCTGCGGTCTTCATCGACTTCAGCACCCAGGGAGGGCTGGCAGGCGATGGGCGGTGCAAGTCCTTCGCCGACACCGCGGACGGCACCAGCTACTCCGAGGGCGTGGGCATGCTGGTGCTTGAGCGGCTGTCGGACGCCCGCCGCAACGGCCACCAGGTGCTCGCGCTCGTGCGGGGTTCGGCCGTCAACCAGGACGGCGCGTCCAACGGTCTGACGGCGCCGAACGGTCCCTCCCAGCAGCGGGTGATCCGTCAGGCGCTCGCCGGCGCGGGCTTGTCCTTCACCGAGGTGGACGCGGTCGAGGGCCACGGCACCGGCACCACGCTGGGCGACCCGATCGAGGCGCAGGCACTCCTGGCCACCTACGGCAAGGATCGGGACGAGGACCGGCCGCTGCTGCTGGGGTCGATCAAGTCGAACCTCGGTCACACGCAGGCGGCTGCGGGTGTGGCCGGTGTGATCAAGATGGTGATGGCTCTGCGGCATGGGGTGCTGCCTCGGACGTTGCACGTGGACGAGCCGTCGTCGCATGTGGACTGGGCCTCGGGTGCGGTGGAGCTGCTGACCGAGCAGGTGGAGTGGCCGCAGACGGGTCGTCCGCGTCGGGCGGGTGTGTCGTCGTTCGGGATCAGCGGCACCAACGCACACGTGATCATCGAGCAGGGGCCCGAGGCCGCGGCGGTGGCTCCTTCACAGGACCTGGTACCGACCGCGGACATGGTTCCGGTGGTGGTGTCGGGTCGTACGGGTGGGGCGTTGCAGGCGCAGGCCGGGCGGCTCGTGTCGTACCTGGAGGGCGAGCCTGGTCTTGGGCTGACCGATGTGGCGTTCTCGCTGGTGTCGTCGCGGTCGGTGTTCGAGCACCGTGCGGTGGTGGTCGGCGGGGATCTCCTGACGGGGCTGGGTGCGGTTGCCTCGGGTGAGTCGGTGCCCGGGGTGGTGTCCGGTGTGGCCGATGTGGTTGGGAAGTCGGTGTGGGTGTTCCCGGGTCAGGGGGCGCAGTGGGTGGGCATGGGCGCGCGGCTGCTGGAGGAGTCGGCGGTGTTCGCGGCTCGGATGGCGGAGTGTGCGGCGGCGTTGGAGCCGTTCGTGGAGTGGTCGCTGCTGGATGTGGTCCGGCAGAGCGAGGGGGCTCCGTCGCTGGATCGGGTGGATGTGGTGCAGCCGGTGTCGTTCGCGGTGATGGTGTCGTTGGCGGCGGTGTGGGAGTCGCTGGGGGTTCGCCCTGATGCGGTGGTGGGTCATTCGCAGGGTGAGATCGCGGCGGCGGTGGTGGCGGGTGGCCTGTCGTTGTCCGACGGCGCGCGGGTGGTGGCGTTGCGCAGCCGTTTGATCGGCGAGGAGCTGTCCGGGCGTGGGGCGATGGCGTCGGTGGCGCTGCCGGTCGAGCAGGTGGTCGATCGGGTGGCTGCCTGGGACGGGCGGATCTCGGTAGCGGCGATCAACGGCCCCAGTTCGGTGGTGGTGGCCGGTGAGGTCGCGGCGGTGGAGGAGCTGGTCGAAAGCCTTTCCGCTGAGGATGTGCGGGTGCGGCGGATCGCGGTGGATTACGCCTCGCATTCGGCGCAGGTCGATCTGATCTCCGAAGAGCTGGCCCAGGTTCTGGCGGGGGTGGCGCCGCAGCCGGTGCGGGTGCCGATGCTGTCGACGGTGACCGGTCAGTGGCTGGAAGGGCCGGAGCTGGAGGCCGGGTACTGGTGTGAGAACCTGCGGCGCACGGTGGGCTTCGCTCCGGCGATCGGACAGTTGCTGGAGCAGCGGTATCGGGTGTTCGTGGAGGTGAGTCCGCATCCGGTGCTCACGGTCGGCATCGGCGAATGCGTGGACGCGGCCGAGGTGGAGGCCGTGATCGCCGGGACGTTGCGCCGCGATGAGGGCGGCATGGAGCGAGTGCTGGTCTCGGCGGCCGAACTGTTCGTCCGTGGTGTGGAGGTGGACTGGAGGCAGGTGCTGCCGGGCGGTCGCCGGGTGGATCTGCCCACCTATGCCTTCCAGCACCAGCGGTTCTGGCCGAACGCGCGGCAGAGCGGTGATGCCCGTGTTCTGGGCCTGGCCGCTACGGGGCATCCGCTGCTGGGTGCGGCGGTGGGCCTGGCCGACTCGGACGGTGTGCTGTTGACGGGCCGCTTGTCGCTCTCGTCGCAGCAGTGGCTGGCCGACTATGTGGTGGCGGGTTCGGTGGTGGTGCCGGGTTCGGCGTTCGTGGAGCTGGCGGTGCGGGCCGGTGACCAGGTCGGCTGCGAGGTGGTCGAGGAGTTGATCCTGGACGCTCCGCTGGTGCTGGGCGAGGACGACGCGGTCGTGGTCCAGATCGCGGTGGGTGCGCCGGAGGAGACCGGTCGGCGGAGCGTGAGCATCTACGCTCGTTCGGCGGACGCGGCCGAGGAGGTGCCGTGGGTACGGCACGCCACCGGGACGTTGGCGACCGGAGTGGCGGAGGTCGTGCCGCTCGACGCGGCGACGTGGCCGCCGGTCGGGGCGTCCGTGATCGAGCTGGAGGGCTTCTACGAGGAGCTGGCCGAGGACGGCTTCGCCTACGGTCCGGCGTTCCAGGGGCTGCGGGCGGCCTGGCGACGCGACGGTGAGATCTTCGCCGAGGTGAGGCTGCCCGAGCAGATCGGTGGAGCGGCTTCGTTCGGGATGCATCCGGCGCTGCTGGACGCGGCGTTGCACGCGGTGAGCTTCGCCGGGCTGGAGCCGGTGGAGGGTGGCCGGTTGCCGTCCTCGTGGGAGCAGGTGTGTCTGCACGCCGGCGGGGCGTCGGTGCTGCGGGTGCGGCTGGCCAGGACAGGCCCGGATTCGGTGTCGCTGCTGGCGGCGGATGTGACGGGTGCGCCGGTGCTGTCGGCGCGGTCGGTGGTGCTGCGGCCGGTCCCGGCCGAGCAGTTGGGGGTCTCCGACGGTCGCGGAGTCAGCCAGGATGCGTTGTTCCGGGTGGAGTGGGGGCTCGCGGGCGCTTTGCCGGAGGCCGGTGAGGTGTCGATGGGGATCCTCGGCCTGGACACGTTGGGTGTCGCCTCCAGGCTGCGGGCGGCCGGGGAGTCGGATGGCCTTCCGGTGCACGCGGATCTGTCGTCGCTGGCCGAGGCGGGCGCGGTGCCGGCGGTGGTGCTGATGGAAGTGGCCTCCGACCCGGCGGCCGGGGTGGTGGAGTCGGCGCATGCGCTCACCGCCCACGTTCTGGATGTGGTGCAGGGTTGGCTGGCCGAGGAGCGGTTCGCCGATTCGCGCCTGGTGTTCCTCACCCGGGGCGCGGTCGCGGCGAGCGGTGGTGAGACGATCACCGATCTTCCGTCTGCGGCGGTGCGAGGGCTTGTCCGTAGTGCTCAGTCGGAGAACCCTGGCCGGTTCGGCTTGGTCGACGTGGACGGCCAGGAGTCCTTGCTCGGTGTGCTGCCGGAGGTCTTGGTCTCGGGTGAGCCGCAGGTGGCGGTGCGCGAGGGTGGAGTGTTGGTGCCGCGTTTGGCGCGGGTGGTATCCGGTGAGGTTCCGGCCGAGGTTTCCGGTGATGACGTCGGCCGGGTCTGGGATCCGGAGGGAACCGTCCTGGTCACCGGTGGTACCGGTGGTCTGGGTGCGTTGTTCGCCCGGCATGTGGTGGCCGAGCGTGGGGTGCGTCATCTGCTGCTGACCAGCCGTCG
>NZ_JBEYID010000057.1:0-4913 GCF_040635605.1 Streptosporangium sp. NPDC006930
CTGCCGGCGACGTTGGTGTTCGATTATCCGACTCCGGTGGTGTTGGCGGAGTTCCTGCTGGGCGAGTTGCTCGGCGAGCGAGCCGACGTGATCATCCCCGCGTCCGTGATGCCGGTGGCCGACGACCCGATCGTGATCGTGGGCATGGCGTGCCGTTACCCGGGTGGAGTGGCCTCTCCGGAGGACCTGTGGCGGTTGGTGGCCGAGGGCGGGGACGGGATCTCGTCGTTCCCGACGACGCGGGGCTGGGATCTGGCGGCGTTCTACAGCCCGGATCGCGAGAGGCCCGGCACCAGTTATGTGCGTGAGGGTGGGTTCCTGCACGAGGCCGGGGAGTTCGATCCCGGGTTCTTCGGCATCTCGCCGCGTGAGGCTCTCGCGATGGACCCGCAGCAGCGACTGCTGCTGGAGACGACCTGGGAGGCGATCGAGCGGGCCGGCATGGACCCGATCTCGCTGAAGGGCAGCCGCACCGGCGTGTTCGCAGGAGTGTCGTATCACGACTACGCGTCCAGCGTGGAGTTCCCGCCGGATGTGATGAGTTTCTTCGGTACCGGTAACGCCGGGAGCGTGTTGTCGGGGCGGATCTCGTACACGCTGGGGCTGGAAGGTCCCGCGATGACGGTGGACACGGCGTGCTCGTCGTCGCTGGTGGCGATGCATCTGGCGGCGCAGGCGCTGCGTTCGGGTGAGTGCTCGCTCGCGGTGGCCGGTGGGGTGACGGTGATGGCGTCGCCGGGCGCGTTCATCGACTTCAGTGCGCAGGGCGGGCTGGCCGGCGACGCGCGGTGCAAGGCGTTCGCCGACGCGGCGGATGGCACGAGCTGGTCCGAGGGCATCGGGGTGCTGGTGCTGGAGCGGCTGTCGGACGCCCGGCGCAACGGCCACGAGGTGCTCGCGGTGATGCGCGGGTCGGCGGTGAACCAGGACGGCGCGTCCAATGGCCTGACCGCGCCGAACGGTCCGTCTCAGCAGCGGGTGATCCGCCAGGCGCTCGCAGGCGCCGGGCTGTCGTCGGCCGACGTGGACGTGGTGGAGGCGCACGGGACCGGCACCACGCTGGGTGACCCGATCGAGGCGCAGGCGCTGCTGGCGACGTACGGTCAGGATCGGCCGGAGGACCGGCCGCTGCTGCTGGGGTCGATCAAGTCGAACATCGGTCACACGCAGGCGGCTGCGGGTGTGGCCGGTGTGATCAAAATGGTGCTCGCGATGCGGCACGGGGTGCTGCCTCGGACGTTGCACGTGGATGCGCCGTCGTCGCACGTGGACTGGTCGGTCGGTGCGGTGAGGCTGCTGACCGAGCCGACGCAGTGGCCGCAGGTGGAGCGGCCGTGGCGGGCGGGGGTGTCGTCGTTCGGGATCAGCGGAACCAACGCGCACGTGATCCTCGAACAGGGGCCGGAGTCGCCGGAATCCGAAGAGGTTTCGCAGAGCGAGGCACCTGCGGGCGTGGTGCCGGTGCTGGTGTCGGGCAGGTCTGTGGGGGCATTGCAGGCGCAGGCCGGGCGGTTGGCGTCGTTCCTGGAGGGTGAGCCCGGTCTGGGGCTGGCCGATGCGGCGTTCTCGCTGGCGACGACGCGGTCGGCGTTCGAGCATCGGGCGGTGGTGGTCGGTGATCGTGAGGGTGTGCTGGCCGGGTTGGGTGCGGTGGCCGAGGGTCTGCCGGGTGCGGGTGTGGTGCGCGGGGTGGCAGCGGGCGAGCTGAAGCTGGCGGTGTTGTTCACCGGTCAGGGCAGTCAGCGGGCCGGGATGGGCCGGGAGTTGTATGCGCGGTTCCCGGTGTTCGCGGCGGCGTTGGACGAGGTGATCGCGGAGCTGGATCCGCTGCTGGAGAGGTTCGAGGGGGAGCCGGACGGCGAGGCGGCCGAGCGGGCGGGGTGTTATCGGGGTCGTTCGTTGCGTGAGGTGTTGTTCGCCGAGCCGGGGTCGGTGGAGGCGGGGTTGCTGGATCGGACGGGGTGGGCGCAGCCGGCGTTGTTCGCGGTGGAGACGGCGTTGTTCCGGTTGGTGTCGTCGTGGGGGGTGCGGCCGGATGTGCTGGCGGGTCATTCGGTTGGGGAGATCGCGGCGGCTCATGTGGCGGGGGTGTTGTCGCTGGCGGATGCGTGTGCGTTGGTGGCGGGTCGGGCGCGGTTGATGCAGGCGCTTCCTGTGGGTGGGGCGATGGTGGCGGTGGCGGCTTCTGAGGAGGAGGTCGTCGAGCTGCTGGCCGGGCGTGAGGGTGAGGTGTCGGTCGCGGCGGTGAACGGCCCGTCCTCGGTGGTGGTCTCCGGGGTGGAGGAGGCGGTGCTGGAGGTGGCCGCCGCTCTGGAGGAGCGGGGGGTGCGGACGAAGCTGTTGCGGGTGTCGCATGCGTTCCATTCGCCGTTGATGGATCCGATGGTGGAGGAGTTCCGGGCGGTGGCCGGGTCACTGACCTACGGTGCGCCGGAGATTCCGATCGTGTCGACGCTGACCGGGGAGCAGGCGACGGCCGAGCGGTTGTGCTCGCCGGAGTACTGGGTGGAGCAGGTGCGTGGCGCGGTTCGCTTCGCCGACGGCGTGCGCACCCTGCACGCTCAGGGGGTGCGGGCCTACCTGGAACTCGGCCCCGACGGTGTGCTCACCGCGATGGCATCCGACACCCTCGCCGAGTTCGCCGGTTCCAATCCGGGTGCTGAGGGCTCTTCTGTCGCGTTCGCGGGTGAAACGGGCGCGGTGGCGGTGCCGGTGCTGCGCGGGGATCGGGACGAGCAGTCGGCGATCATGACGGCTCTCGCCGAGTTGCACGTGCGTGGCGTGGCGATCGGTTGGGAGGCGGTGCTCGCGGGCGGGCGCCGGGTGGAGTTGCCGACCTATGCCTTCCAGCACCAGTGGTTCTGGCCGAGTATCGGGCGAATCGCGGATGCTCGCGGTCTGGGACAGGAGGCGGCGGGCCATCCGCTGCTGGGCGCGGCCGTGGGTCTGGCCGATTCCGGTGACGCGCTGCTGACGGGACGGTTGTCGCTGCGGTCGCATCCGTGGCTGGCGGATCACGCGGTGGGCGGGATGGTGATCTTCCCGGGTACAGGCTTCCTGGAGCTGGCGATCCGCGCGGGTGACCAGGTCGGCTGCGATCTGGTCGAGGAGCTGACCTTGACCGCGCCGCTGGTGCTGAGTGAGGACGACGCGGTCGCGGTGCAGGTGCGGGTGGGGCCGGCCGACGAGTCGGGTCGGCGTGAGGTGAGCGTCCATGCCCGGTCGGCCGATGCCGGTGATCACGATGGCTGGGTGCGGCATGCCGCAGGTGTGCTGGCGAGCGGTGGTCACGTCGGGGTGGGCGTCGAGGACGATCGAGGGCAGGTCACGGGGACCGGTGGCGAGGTTGTCACGCGTTTCGAGACGGAGGTGTGGCCGCCGCGGGGTGCGTCGGTGATCGAGTTGGACGGGGTGTATGAGCGGTTGGCTGAGGGTGGGTTGGAGTATGGGCCGGTGTTTCGGGGGTTGAGGGGGGCGTGGCGGGGTTCTGAGGGTGAGGTGTTCGCGGAGGTTGTGCTGCCTGAGCAGGTGGTGTCGGGTGCGGGGTCGTTCGGGGTGCATCCGGCGTTGTTGGATGCGGTGTTGCATGCGGTGCCGTTTGTGGGGTTGGACGATGCCGAGGGTGGGCGGTTGCCGTTCTCGTGGGGTGGGGTGTGTTTGCATGCGGGTGGGGCGTCGGTGTTGCGGGTTCGGTTGGTGAGGACTCGGGGTGATGCGGTTTCTGTGGTGGCGGTGGATGGGGGTGGGGGTTTGGTGGTGTCGGCGCGGTCGTTGGTGTTGCGGCCGGTGGCGTCGGAGGTGTTGGCCGCTCCCGGTGGGGGTGGTGGTAGGGATGCTTTGTTCCAGGTGGAGTGGACGTCGTCGGTGGGTCTCCCGGCTGCTGACGCGCTCCCGGCGGCGGTACTCGGCCAGGACGTTCTGAACATCACCGGCGCTTGGCAGGCGACCGGACGAGCGGCCTCCGCTCATGTGGATCTGGCGTCGCTGGTGGAGGCGGGGCCGGTGCCGGGTGTGGTGCTGATGGAGGCGGTCTCGGATCCGGCGGGCGAAGTGGTGGAGTCGGCACATGCGCTGACCGCTCGCGTTCTGGACGTGGTGCAGGGGTGGCTCGCCGATGACCGGTTCGCCGATTCGCGCCTGGTAGTGGTGACCAGGGAAGCGGTGACGGCAGGGGACGGCGAGGTGGTGGCCGACCTGGCGGCTGCGGCGGTGTGGGGTTTGGTGCGCTCCGCGCGACTGGAGAATCCTGACCGGTTCGTACTGGTGGACGTGGACGGGCGGGAGTCTTCGCTGTCGGCACTGCCCGGTGTACTCGCGGGGGTGCTGGCCTCGGGCGAGCCGCAGGTGGCGGTGCGCGATGGTGAGGTGCGGGTAGCGCGGCTGGCGCGGTTGGCGCCCGGCTCTCACCCTGAGGGGGAGGCGAGCGGAGTCTGGAACCCCGAGGGGACGGTGTTGATCACTGGTGGTACGGGTGGTCTGGGGGGTTTGTTCGCGCGGTATGTGGTGGCCGAGCGGGGGGTGCGTCGTCTGCTGCTGACCAGCCGTCGGGGGTTGGACGCCCCTGGCGCGGTGGAGTTGCAGGCGGAGTTGATCGCGCATGGGGTCGAGGTCACCATCGCGGCGTGTGATGTGGCCGATCGGGATCAGGTGGCGGCGTTGCTGGCCGGGGTGCCGGAGGAACACCCGTTGACGGCGGTGATTCACACCGCGGGTGTGCTGGATGACGGGACGATTCCGTCGCTGACATCAGAGCGGTTGGACGCGGTGTTGCGGCCGAAGGTGGACGCCGCCTGGCATCTGCATGAACTGACCCAAGACGAGGATCTGGCCGATTTCATCGTGTTCTCGTCGGTGGCGGGGACGTTCGGTGGGGCGGGGCAGGGCAACTACGCGGCGGCGAACGCGTTCTTGGA
>NZ_JBEYID010000058.1:1854-4289 GCF_040635605.1 Streptosporangium sp. NPDC006930
GTGTGGTCGCTGTTTGTTGTTTGAGATTTGCATAGTGGACGCGAGCATCTTTGTGGCCAAGTTTTTTAGGGCACACGGTGGATGCCTTGGCATCAGGAGCCGATGAAGGACGTGGGAGGCTGCGTTAAGCCCCGGGGAGTCGCCAACCAGACTTTGATCCGGGGATGTCCGAATGGGGAAACCTAGCACCAGTCATGTGGTGTTGCCTCCGCCTGAATGTATAGGGCGGTTGGTGGTAACGCGGGGAAGTGAAACATCTCAGTACCCGTAGGAAGAGAAAACAAATAGTGATTCCGTGAGTAGTGGTGAGCGAAAGCGGATCAGGCTAAACCGTAGGCGTGTGATAGCCGGCAGGCGTTGCGTTTGCGGGGTTGTGGGACCCTCTGTTGGTTTCTGCCGAGACCATAGACAGTAAGAAATCTTTCCGATAGTCGAAGCTTCTGGGAAGTGGCGCCGTAGACCGTGAGAGTCGGGTAGGCGAAATCGGTTGGACTGTTTGAGGGGATCCCAAGTAGCACGGGGCCCGAGAAATCCTGTGTGAATCTGCCAGGACCACCTGGTAAGCCTAAATACTCCCTGGTGACCGATAGTGAACAAGTACCGTGAGGGAAAGGTGAAAAGCGCCCCGGTGAGGGGTCGTGAAATAGTACCTGAAACCGTGTGCCTACAAGCCGTAGGAGCGTAAACGAGGGCTTGCTCTTGTTTGTGATGTGACTGCGTGCCTTTTGAAGAATGAGCCTGCGAGTTATGGTGTGTGGCGAGGTTAACCCGTGTGGGGGAGCCGTAGCGAAAGCGAGTCTGAATAGGGCGAATGAGTCGCATGCTGTAGACCCGAAGCGGAGTGATCTAGGCATGGGCAGGTTGAAGCGCGGGTAAGACCGCGTGGAGGACCGAACCCACCAGGGTTGAAAACCTGGGGGATGACCTGTGTTTAGGGGTGAAAGGCCAATCAAACTCCGTGATAGCTGGTTCTCCCCGAAATGCATTTAGGTGCAGCGTTGCGTGTTTCTTGCCGGAGGTAGAGCACTGGATGGCTAATGGGCCCGACAAGGTTACTGACGTCAGCCAAACTCCGAATGCCGGTAAGTGAGAGCGTGGCAGTGAGACTGCGGGGGATAAGCTCCGTAGTCGAGAGGGAAACAGCCCAGACCACCGACTAAGGCCCCTAAGCGTGTGCTAAGTGGGAAAGGATGTGGAGTCGCAGTGACAACCAGGAGGTTGGCTTAGAAGCAGCCACCCTTGAAAGAGTGCGTAATAGCTCACTGGTCAAGTGATTCCGCGCCGACAATGTAGCGGGGCTCAAGTACACCGCCGAAGTCGTGGCATTCACACATTATCCGAGCCTTTGTGGTTTAGGTGTGTGGGTGGGTAGGGGAGCGTCGTGCGGCCGGCGAAGCAGCGGAGTGATCCAGTTGTGGAGGCTGTGCGAGTGAGAATGCAGGCATGAGTAGCGAATCAGAAGTGAGAAACTTCTGCGCCGGATGACCAAGGGTTCCTGGGGCAGGCTAATCCGCCCAGGGTAAGTCGGGACCTAAGGCGAGGCCGACAGGCGTAGTCGATGGACAACGGGTTGATATTCCCGTACCCGCTACGATGCGCCAATACTGAATCCAGTGATACTAAGGGTCCTTAAGTCCCTAACGCCCTTCGGGGTGTGGGTGAGACTGAACGCCTGGCCTGAACTGGTAGTAGGTAAGCGATGGGGTGACGCAGGAAGGTAGCCCAGCCCAGGCGATGGTTGTCCTGGGGTAAGCATGTAGGGAGAGAGGTAGGCAAATCCGCCTCTTATGTATCCTGAGATGTGATGCCGAGCCGATTGTGGCGAAGTGGGTGATCCTATGCTGCCGAGAAAAGCCTCTAGTGAGTGTCGTGGCGGCCCGTACCCTAAACCGACTCAGGTGGTCAGGTAGAGAATACTAAGGCGATCGGGTGAACTGTGGTTAAGGAACTCGGCAAATTGCCCCCGTAACTTCGGGAGAAGGGGGGCCTTCGCTGGTGATGAACCTTTGCGTTCTGAGCTGGTGGGGGTCGCAGAGGCCAGGGGGAAGCGACTGTTTACTAAAAACACAGGTCCGTGCGAAGTCGTAAGACGATGTATACGGACTGACGCCTGCCCGGTGCTGGAACGTTAAGGGGACCGGTTAGTCGCACTTGTGTGGCGAAGCTGAGAACTTAAGCGCCAGTAAACGGCGGTGGTAACTATAACCATCCTAAGGTAGCGAAATTCCTTGTCGGGTAAGTTCCGACCTGCACGAATGGCGTAACGACTTCCCCGCTGTCTCAACCGCAGACCCGGCGAAATTGCACTACGAGTAAAGATGCTCGTTACGCGCAGCAGGACGGAAAGACCCCGGGACCTTCACTATAGCTTGACATTGGCGTTTGGAGCGTCTTGTGTAGGATAGGTGGGAGACGGTGAAGCCTTCACGCTAGTG
>NZ_JBEYID010000059.1:0-4169 GCF_040635605.1 Streptosporangium sp. NPDC006930
ATCGCGTCCGTCCCCGACGCCACCAGCTCCCACAACTCCTCAGGCGAGGCCACCCCACCGGGAAACCGGCACCCCATCCCCACGATCACCACCGGGTCAGAGACATCGGTTCCCGTCACGGTCACGAGCGCGGTGCTCTCCTGTGCCGACAGGGCGTCCAGCAGGTGCCCCGCGAGCGCCGCGACGGTGGGGAACTCGAAGGCGACGGTGGGGTGCAGGGTGAGGCCGGTGAGCGCGTTGAGCCGGTTGCGCAGCTCGACGGCGGTCAGTGAGTCGAAGCCGAGTTCCTTCAGCGGCCGGTCCGCGCCCACCCCGTCCGCGTCCTCGCGGCCGAGGACGGCCGCGGCCTGTTCGCGTACGAGCCCGGTGACGATGCGAGACCGCTCGTGTGGCGGTTCGGCCCGCAGCCGCCGCGCCCAGGCGCCGTCGGCCGCCGTCCGCCGGGCCGCGGCGGGCGGCTTGACGATTCCGGAGAACAGGGCGGGCAGGCGGCCCGCGGCCGCCTCGTCCCGCAGCACGCCCTCGTCCAGCGGCGACACCACGGTGTGGGCGTCACGCACCCGTTCGAGCACGTCCAGCGCGCGGCCGGTCTCGACCGGGCCGACACCGTGCCTGGCGAGCCGGGCGCGGTCGGCCGCGCCCAGGTGGGCGGTCATCGCGCTCGCCTCCTCCCACAGACCCCAGGCGACGGCCGTGGCCGGCA
Organism: Streptosporangium sp. NPDC006930; assembly: GCF_040635605.1. Taxonomy (NCBI): domain Bacteria; kingdom Bacillati; phylum Actinomycetota; class Actinomycetes; order Streptosporangiales; family Streptosporangiaceae; genus Streptosporangium; species Streptosporangium sp. NPDC006930. The sequence goes on from NZ_JBEYID010000059.1 coordinate 704, forward strand.
GACCGGCAAGGCGCCGGTGCTCGGCCAGGGTGTCGAGGAAGGCGTTGGCGGCCGCGTAGTTCGCCTGCCCGGGTACGCCGAATGTGGCCACGGCGGAGGAGAAGAGCACGAAGCCCTCCAGGGGGAGGTCCGCGGTCAGCTCGTGCAGGTGCCACGCCGCGTCCACCTTGGGCCGCAGCGCGACGGCCAGTTCCTCGGTGGTCATCCCGGTGACCGTGGCGTCCGCGAGCAGCCCCGCGGTGTGGATCACCGACCTGAGGGGGCGGTCGGCGGGGATGGATTCCAGCAGTTCCGCCACGACCGCGCGGTCGGTGACGTCGCAGGCCACCACGCTCACCCCGGCTCCTGTCGCGGTGAGTTCCTCGGCCAGAGCCTCGGCGCCCGGCGCTCGCGGCCCCGAGCGGCTCACCAGCAGCAGGTGCGGAGGGTTCGCCGAAGCGGCGAGCCTGCGGGCGACCAGCGCGCCGAGGGTTCCGGTGCCTCCGGTGACGAGGACGGTGCCGGTCGGCGTCCCCACCGGGGATCCCGAGTCGTGAGGGGCGGAGTCGTGAGGGGTGTTCCCGCCGAGGTCGTGGGCGGCGAGTCTGGGCACCAGCAGTTCGCCGCCGCGTACGGCCACCTCGCGTTCGCCGTGCTCGGCGGCGAGCAGCGCGGCGGGGGCGGGACCGTCGACGGTGACCAGGGTGAACCGGCCGGGGTGTTCGGCGGCGGCGGTGCGGACCAGACCACGGACCGGGGCGGACGCGAGGTCGGACTCGGCCACCACGACCGAGAGCCGGATACCGTCGAAACCGGGATGGCGGAGCCAATCCTGGAGCAGCCCCAGGACGGCGGCGGTCCGCTCGTGTGCCTCCGCGACCACGTCGCCCGTCCGCCCGCCCACGGGTACGAGCACGGCCCCGGCGCCGTCCGCCGACAGCAGGTCGTCGACCACGCCGACGTCCCCGTCCGTCGTGACGAGGCCACCTGGGCCACCGGGGCCGTCGGAGCCACTGAAGCCGCCGAGCACGATGACGTTTCCGGGAGCCGGGCCCGTCTCGGCCGGTCGCTCCCAGTCGACCCGGTAGGTCTCGGCCGCGGGGCGGGCCGCGGCGAGTTCGGCGCGGGCGGCCGGGCGGAACGCCACGGACTCGACGGCGCCGACGACCTCCCCTTCCAGGTCCGCGAAGGTGTAGCGGAACCGGGAGGCGCCGAGCGGTTCGATGCGCGCCCGCAGCCCTTCCAGCCCCCGCTTCGCCCCGCCGGTCAGGCGCAGGCCCTCGAAGGCGAACGGCAGGAGAGGGTGGTCCGGGTCGGGGTCGGCGAGTCCGGCCAGCCCGGCCACCACCGGATGCAGAGCGGCGTCGAGCAGTGCCGGGTGAAGGACGAAATCCTCACCCGCGGCACCCCGGACCTCGGCCGCGACGAGCTCGGCGTAGACCGTGCCGTCGCCGGCCCGCCATACGGCGGCCAGCCCCTGGAAGGCCGGGCCGTAGTCGTAGCCGAGCCGGTACAGCCGTGCGTACACGTCGGTGATGTCGACGCTCTCGGCTCCGGGGGGAGGCCACGCGACCCGCGTGGCCCCCGTCGTCCCGGGGGCGAGGGTCCCGGCCGCGTGCCGGGTCCACGGGGCGTTCTCGGACGAGCGCGCGTGCACCTCCACGGTCCGGCGGCCATGATCGTCAGGGGCTGCGACGAGCACCTGCAGCGGCGTCGGGTGCCCGTGGGTGAGGACGAGAGGCGCCTGGACGGTCAGCTCGCGCACCTCTGGGCAGCCGACGAGGTCCCCGGCCCGGGTGGCGAGTTCGGCGAGAACCGTGCCGGGTGCCAGCACGGTACGGAACACCGAGTGGTCGGCGAGCCACCCCTGTGCCGCCGTGTCGAGTCGTCCGGTCAGCACCGCGCCGCCGTCCACGAGCGCGACCATCGCCCCCAGTAGCGGGTGGCGGACGGCGGACGGCCCTAGCCCGGACGCCAGGGCCGAGCCGGCGGAGGGGATGAGCCAGTAGCGCTCGCGCTCGAACCGGTAGGTCGGCAGGTCCACGGCAGAGGTGCCCGTCGTCGTCCAGGAGACGGGGACGCCGCCGAGGTGGGCCACGGCGAGGGCGCGGCGGAACGTCTCCGTGCCGCCCTCGCCGCGCCGCAGCGTGCCGCCCGCCAGCCCGGGCAGGCCCCGCTCGGCGAGGATCTCCTCGACGGCCACGGTGAGCACCGGGTGCGGGCTCACCTCGACGAACCGGTGGTACCCCGCGTCGAGCAGGCCGTGGACGGCGGCTTCGAACTCCACGGTCCCGCGGAGGTTCCGATACCAGTACCCGGCGTCGAGCGTGGCGGTGTCGGCCGGTTCCCCGGTCACCGAGGAGTGGAACGCGATCTCGGCCGGCCTCGGTTCCAGGCCGGTGAGCGTCTCCAGCAGGTCCTCGCGCAGGGGTTCGACGTATCGGGTGTGCGAGGCGTAGTCCACCGGGACGCGGCGGGCGCGCACGCCCTGCTCGTCGCACCACGCGAGCAGCTCGTCGAGGGCGTCCGCGCCTCCCGCGACCACCGTGGAGCGTGGCCCGTTGCGCACCGCGATCTCGATCTCCCCCGGTCGGCGCGCCAGGACCCGGGCCAGCTCGTCGGCGCCCAACGCCACCGACACCATGCCGCCGTTCCCCGCGATGCGGGCTATCGCCCTGCTGCGGAGTGTGACGATCTTCGCGGCGTCCGCCAGCGACAGCGCGCCCGCCACGTAGGCCGCGGCGATCTCGCCCTGTGAGTGCCCGACCACGGCGTCCGGCCGTACTCCGGCGGCGCGCCACATCGCCGCGAGCGACACCATCATCGCGAAGAGCACCGGCTGCACGACGTCGACGCGCTCCAGTGGTGGCGCGCCGGCGTCGCCGCGGAGCACGGCGGTGAGAGACCAGTCGGTGTGTCCGGCGAACGCCTCCTCGCAGGCCTCGATCTCGGCGCGGAAGGTACGGTCGGAGTCCAGGAGCGCGCGGGCCATCTCGGGCCACTGCGATCCCTGGCCGGGGAAGACGAAGACCGTCCTGCCCGGGGCCTTCTCGCCGGTGACGACCTCGTCGTGGAGTTCGCCCCGTGCCAGGGCGCGCAGGGCGGGCAGGTGGTCGGCCAGTACGGCGGCGCCGTGGCCGAGCCGTGCCCTGGAAAGGAGGGTGGCCGCCACGTCGCGCGGGTCCAGCCCCGGATGGGCCTGAAGGTGGTCGGCCAGTGCCCCGGCCTGCCTGCGCAGAGCGGCGGGGCTGTCCCCCGACAGCAGCACGGGGGGAGCGGGCGCGGTCGCGGGCCGATCGGCGTGGCCGGAGACATTCGGTGTCTCGGCGGGGTCGTCGGGTGCCTGTTCGAGGATGACATGCGCGTTGGTCCCACTGATCCCGAACGACGACACCCCCGCCCGCCGCACCCCACCCCCCCGCGGCCACACCACCGACTCCCGCAACAACTCCACCCCCGACCCCGCCCACCCCACCAACGGCGACAC
>NZ_JBEYID010000060.1:0-4041 GCF_040635605.1 Streptosporangium sp. NPDC006930
GTCGATCAAGTCGAACATCGGTCACACGCAGGCGGCCGCCGGTGTCGCGGGTGTGATCAAGATGGTCATGGCGATGCGGCACGGGACGCTGCCCAGGACACTGCACGTGGACGCGCCCTCGTCGCATGTGGACTGGTCCTCGGGCGCGGTGAGGTTGCTGACCCAGCCGACGGAGTGGCCCGAGACCGACCGCTCACGTCGGGCCGCGGTGTCGTCGTTCGGGATCAGCGGCACCAACGCGCACGTGATCGTCGAGCAGGGGCCGGAGCTCCCGGAAACCGCCGAAGCTCGCACAGCGGGTCAGGTGCCGGGTGCTGAGACGGCTCCGGTGGTGGTGTCGGGTCGTACGGCGGAGGCGTTGCGGGCGCAGGCCGGGCGGTTGGCGTCGTTCCTGGAGGGTGAGCCCGGTCTGGGGCTGGCCGATGCTGCGTTCTCGCTGGCGACGACGCGGTCGGCGTTCGAGCATCGGGCGGTGGTGGTCGGTGACCGTGAGGGTGTGCTCGCCGGGTTGGGTGCGCTGGCCGAGGATCTGCCGGGTGCGGGTGTGGTGCGCGGCGTGGCAGCGGGCGAGCTGAAGCTGGCGGTGTTGTTCACCGGCCAGGGTAGCCAGCGCGCCGGGATGGGCCGGGAGCTGTACGAGCGGTTCCCGGTGTTCGCGGCGGCGTTGGACGAGGTGGTCGCCGAGCTGGATCCGCTGCTTGAGGGGTCGCTGCGTGAGGTGCTGTTCGCCGAGCCGGGGTCGGTCGAGGCGGAGTTGCTGGATCGGACGGGGTGGGCGCAGCCGGCGTTGTTCGCGGTGGAGACGGCGTTGTTCCGGTTGGTGTCGTCGTGGGGAATCCGGCCGGATGTGCTGACCGGTCATTCGGTTGGGGAGATCGCGGCGGCTCATGTGGCGGGGGTGTTGTCGCTGGCGGATGCGTGTGCGTTGGTGGCGGGTCGGGCGCGGTTGATGCAGGGGTTGCCCTCCGGTGGGGCGATGGTGGCGGTTCAGATCGCCGAGGAGGAGGTCGTCGAGCTGCTGGCCGGGCGGGAGAAGGAGGTGTCGGTCGCGGCGGTGAACGGCCCGTCCTCGGTGGTGATCTCCGGAGTCGAGGAGGCGGTGCTGGCCGTCGCGGCCGAGTTGGATGCTCGTGGGGTGCGGACGAAGCGGTTGCGGGTGTCGCACGCGTTCCATTCGCCGTTGATGGATCCGATGCTGGAGGACTTCCGCACCCTGGCCCGGACGCTCACCTACGACCCGCCGCGGATCCCGGTGGTCTCGACCCTGACCGGGGAGCAGGCCACGGCCGAGCAGTTGTGCTCGCCGGAGTACTGGGTGGAGCAGGTCCGTGGCGCGGTCCGCTTCTCCGACGCCGTCCGTACCCTGCACGACCAGGGGGTACGCGCCTACCTGGAACTCGGCCCCGACGGGGTGCTCACCGCGATGGCAGACGACACCCTCACCGCGCTCGCCGGCGCGGAGGAGACGGTTCGCTCGCGGGCGATCGCCGAGGAGTCGGATACCCGTCGCGTCACCATGGACGGATATTCGGACTCCGACCCGGTATTGATGTCGGCGCTGCGCGGGGGCCAGGGCGAGCAGGCGACGATCGTGGCGGCGCTGGCCGGGCTGCACGTACGCGGGGTGCCGGTCAGCTGGCCGACCTTGTTCCCCGGTGCCCGCCAGGTAGAGCTGCCGACGTACGCCTTCCAGCGTCAGTGGTACTGGCCGAGTGGCAGACGGGCCGGAGACGCCGAAGGTCTCGGACAGGTCGTGGCGGGACACCCGCTGCTGGGTGCGGTCATGGGGTTGGCCGATAGTGATGAGGCGTTGTTGACGGGTCGTGTCTCGTTGGGGTCGCATCCGTGGTTGGCGGATCATGTGGTGGGCGGGATGGTGATTTTTCCGGGTACGGGGTTTTTGGAGTTGGTGGTGCGGGCGGGGGATGAGGTCGGGTGTGGGGTGGTGGAGGAGTTGACGTTGGTGGCGCCGTTGGTGCTGGGTGAGGACGATGCGGTGGCGGTGCAGGTGCGGGTGGGGGCTGCGGATGGGGTGGGTCGGCGTGAGGTGAGTGTTCATGCTCGGCCTGCGGGGGCCGGTGAGCATGATGCCTGGGTACGGCACGCCAGTGGTGTGCTGGCGTCCGACGGCCAGGCCGGGGAGCGGTTCGACGTCGGGGTGTGGCCGCCGAAGGGCGCGTCGGTGATCGAGCTGGGCGGGTTGTACGAGCGGCTGGCCGAGGGCGGGCTGGGTTATGGGCCGGTGTTCCAGGGGTTGCGGGGAGCCTGGCAGGACGCGGACGGTGTGGTGTTCGCCGAGGTCGGCCTGCCCGAGCAGGTCGCCGATGCGGGTGGCTTCGGCTTGCATCCGGCGTTGCTGGATGCGGCGTTGCACGCGGTGGCCTTCGTCGATCTGGATGGTTCAGAGGGTGTGCGGTTGCCGTTCTCGTGGGGTGGGGTGTGTCTGCACGCGGGTGGGGCGTCGGTGCTACGGGTTCGGCTGGTCCTGGCGGATGGCGGCGCGGTGTCGCTGAGCGCGGTGGACGCGGCAGGGGAGCCGGTGCTGTCGGTGCGCTCACTGTTGCTGCGCCCGATCGCGGGCGGCCAGCCGGCCGTCGGTAGTGCCCCGCACCGGGACTCGCTGTTCCAGCTGACCTGGACGGTGTCGTCTGAGGTGTCGGCGGCCGGTACCGGGCCTGACCAGGTCGAACCGACCTTTGACCTGGCATCGGTGGCGGAGTTGGCGGCGCTGGAGGTGGTGCCGGAGGTGGTGACCGTCGTGGTGGGGTCTGACGGGGATGTGGTGGGGGCGGTGCGTGCTTTGACCGTTCGTGTTCTGGGGTTGGTGCAGGGGTGGTTGGCCGATGAGCGGTGTGTGGGTTCGCGGTTGGTGGTGGTGACGCGGGGTGCGGTGGTCGCGGGTGAGGGTGAGGTGGTTGCGGATTTGGGGGCTGCGGCGGTGTGGGGGTTGGTGCGTTCTGCGCAGGTGGAGAATCCTGGTCGGTTCGTGCTGGTCGATATCGACGATGAGTTGTCGTCGTCTGTGTTGGCGGGGGTGTTGGCCTCGGGTGAGCCGCAGGTGGCGGTGCGTGGGGGTGAGGTGCGGGTGCCGCGCCTGGCGCGGGTGACGCCCGCCTCCGAGCGCGGCGTTGATCTCGGGTCCGGTTCCGTCTCCGGCTTGGGTGAGGGGCGGGTCTGGGATTCCGAGGGGACGGTGTTGATCACTGGTGGTACGGGTGGTCTGGGGGGTTTGTTCGCGTGGCATGTGGTGGCCGAGCGTGGGGTGCGTCGTCTGCTGCTGACCAGCCGTCGGGGGTTGGATGCCCCTGGCGCGGTGGAGTTGCGGGCGGAGTTGATCGCGCATGGGGTCGAGGTCACCATCGCGGCGTGTGATGTGGCCGATCGGGATCAGGTGGCGGAGCTGCTGGCCGAAGTGCCGGAGGAACACCCGTTGACGGCGGTGATTCACACTGCGGGTGTGCTGGCCGATGGGACGATTCCGTCGTTGTCGGCTGAGGAGCTGGATGTGGTGTTGCGGCCGAAGGTGGACGCCGCCTGGCATCTGCACGAGCTGACCCAAGATGAGGATCTGGCCGATTTCATCGTGTTCTCGTCGGTGGCGGGGACGTTCGGTGGGGCGGGGCAGGGCAACTATGCGGCGGCGAACGCGTTCTTGGACGCGTTGGCGGAGTATCGGCGCGGGCTGGGGTTGGCGGGGTGTTCGTTGGCGTGGGGTCCGTGGGGGCAGGGCGCGGGGATGACGGGTGGGTTGGACGAGGTTCAGGCGCGTCGGTTGACGCGTGCGGGGATGTCGGCGATCACGCCGGAGCAGGGTGTGGTGTTGTTCGAGGCGGCGATCGGTTCCGGCGGGCCGGCCGTGGTTCCGGTGCGGTTGGACCTGGCGGCGGTGCGGGTGGGTGGTGAGGTGCCGCATCTGCTGCGCGGGCTGGTGCGGGGCTCGCGCAGGTCGGCGGCGTCGTCGGTCATGGTCGGTGACGGTGCGCTGGTGGGGCGGCTGGCCGGGTTGGGTGAGGCCGATCGGGTGCGGTTGATGGTGGAGAC
>NZ_JBEYID010000061.1:0-3845 GCF_040635605.1 Streptosporangium sp. NPDC006930
GCCGCGCGCGGGGGGGGGGGGGGGGGTCGGGGGGGGGGGGGGGGGGGGGGGGGGGGGGGGGGGGGGTGGGGGGGGGGGGGGGGGGGGGGGGCGGGCCCCCCCCCCCCCCCCCACCACCCCGTGTCCCGCCTGCCCGTCCCGTTCGGACCGCCTGGGCTGCCCGGCCCGTTCGGACGGCTTGACCTGCCCGGAAAGACCGACCTTTCCGGGAGGTCCCGACGCCGTGGCGGCCGGCCACGCGCCACCGGCGGGATCGACCTCTCCGGCGGGAGGGGGCACCAGCCCGGAAGTGGGTCCCGCTCCCGGCGAGACGCCGCCCGCACCTGCCGGAGTGTCCCGGGTGTCCCCCGGGCTCACCGGGGTGCCGGGCAGGAGGCGAGCCAGAACGGCGCCGAGCACGATCACTACGAGCACCAGTCCGCCGCCGAGCAGTGCCCACAGCTGCAGGGCGTCCACGAACCCGTCGACCAGCGCCTGCGGGGTCGTGGCGTCCTTCAGGCGGTTGACCTGGACACCACTGCCCAGCAGGAAGCCCACGAGCACCGCGGGGAAGAACAGCGACAGCGCCAGAAGCGCCGCACCCTCACCGCAGGATCGCAACGCACCGGTGAGCGCCACCGAGGCACCACCCGCGAGCAGCGCGAACGGGAGGATCAGCGGGAGCCCGCCCGGGGCGGGAAGAAACAGCCGCACGGCGCACAGGCCCGCGACCATCACCACGAGTCCGCCCGCGGTGACCATGGGCATGGCCGCGTCGCCCAGCCGATTCGCCGACACCGCGGACAGGAGGCCCACCAACGCGGCGATCACGAAGGCCGGCCACAGGCCGGACAGCCCCGGCCCTCCCAGCCCTCCGAGTTCGACGTAGGTGATCTGGGCGGCGGTGGGCAGGGCGACGACGCCGACCGCGATCATCGCGTAGGCCGGCGCCCGACCGGCGGCCCCCTTCGAGAGACCGGAGGAGGCCAGGGCGAGCAGGACGAGGATGGACACCAGCGCCGCACGGATCACCAGATTCGGTGACCAGTCGAACGTGCTGCCCAGAGCCAGGGCCGCGACGCCCGCGGCGGGCATGACCACCCACAGCGTGCGTCCGCGTTCGGCGACGGCCGGAACGGGGCCCGCGCCGCTCTCGCCCTCCTTCAACCACAGCACCAGATAGAGCGCGGCGAGGGCGAGCGCGACCCCGGTGAGCATCGGGTACGGCTGGAGGGTGACGCGCCAGGAGTCGACCTGGTCAAGGGGCCACAGCGCGAGCGCCTGGGCAGCCAGGAGGCTCCCCGTCAGCACGGCCGCCCACACGGCCCTGAGGAGCGTCGAACGCCCCCAGACGGCCATCAGGGTGGCGGGAACCAGCAAGCCCGCTCCGACCCCGTGCAGGACCCGCAGGACCCCTACCAGCGCCGTTGACCCGGCGTACCCGCCGGCGGCGTCGGCGAAGGCGAGCAGGGTCAACCCGGCGACCATCATCGGGGCCGCCCTCATCCGGTACACGGCCACCGCCGCCACCGGCACGGTCAGGACCATCGCGGGAAGCGCCAGCCCGTGCGCTCTGATCATCGCTATCTGCGAGATGTCCGGCGGCAGGAGGGCGGCGACCACCGAGATGGTATTGGGAATGGCGACGATCGCCAGCGGCAGCACTACCGCGACGAGCAGTCCGAGGACAACGTCGAGCATCAGGGAGACCCGGAGCACGCGCACCAGGCCTGTGGGCCTGGCGGGCACCGCCCGAGTCGGCTGGATGGGAGGGACGGCCATGTTGGCCGACTTTAGCGAGAAGTCACGCCCTCGACACGGCGAGCGACGAATATCGCCGTGATCCACAGCGCGGCGAAGATCACCCCGAGGAAGAACATCGCCGGGACCATGAAGCCGGAGGCGATGGTGAGCACCTGGATCACGCTTCCCGCGAGGTAGGCGAAAGGCCGCCTGAGCAGGCCGATCACCACCACGCAGAGGAGCGCCAGGCCGAGGCCGACGGTGAACGCGAGGGTCGGTTCGACGCCTTGGGTGTTGATGGCGACCGGCGTGAACAGACCGACGACTATGGCCTGCATGCCGAGCACGCTGGCGCAGAGACGCCTCATCCCGGGAGTGACCGTGATCATTTTCTGTCCCTCCAGAGTCGCCACGGCCGCGCCCGACCCGCCACGCCCGACCGGCTCATCCCGTCTTGCCCGCTCACTATGCCTTGCCTACTCACTGCGCCTCGTCCGCCCGGCTTGTCCGATATCAGGGCGTTTTCCCGGCATATCGCGCTCTTGGCCGTTTGCGGTGTCCTGCTCGCTCACCGTGCCTCGTCCGCCTTGAGCAGAAGTCGCGCGTCACCGGCGGTCACCACCGACCCGGTGACCAGAACCCCGGCCCCGCTGAACTCTCCCAGAGCGTCGACGATGCCGATCGCCCGGTCGATCGCGCTGTCCAGCCTCTCGACCTGGTGCACCCGGTCAAGGCCGAAGATCTCCTCGGCCAGCGCGGCGAGATCGTCCACATCCATGGACCTCGGCGAGGAGTTCCTGGTCACCACGATCTCGTCCATCATCGGTTCCAGCAGCTCCAGGATGCCCTGGACGTCCTTGTCCTCGAACACCGCCACCACTCCGATGAGCTTCGCGAAGTCGAAGGACTCCTGCACGGCGTCCAGACTGGCCCGGATCCCCGCCGGATTGTGCGCGGCGTCGACGACCACCGTGGGCCCTCTGCGGACCACCTCAAGCCTGCCGGGCGAGCGCACCTCCAGGAACGCCTGCCGCACCAGCTCCGCATCGAGAGGCTCATCCCCACCGGTCAGCGCCTCCACCGCGGCAAGCGCGCAGGCCGCGTTACCCGCCTGGTGAGCCCCGTAGAGGGGAAGCAGAATGTCCTCGTAGGTTCCCTTGAGCCCTTTGAGACGGATCAACTGCCCACCGATGGCGAGTTCCCTGCTCAGCACGCCGAACTCCAGCCCCTCGCGTGCCACGGTGGCACCGACCTCGGCGGCCCGCCTCATCAGCACCGAGGCGGCGGGAAGCTCCTGCTGCGCGAGCACGGCGGTCGCCCCGGGCTTGATGATGCCGGCCTTCTCCCCTGCGATCGTCTCGACGTCGGGTCCGAGGTAGTCGACATGGTCGAGGGAGATAGGGGTGATGACCGCCACGGTGCCGTCGGCGACGTTGGTGGCGTCGGTGACGCCCCCCATCCCCGTCTCGATGACCGCCACATCCACGGGAGCATCGGCAAAGGCGGCGAACGCCATCGCGGTGAGGGTCTCGAAGAAGGAGAGCCTCCGCCCCTGTGAGTCGACCATCTCCAGGTAGGGAGCGATGTCCTCGTACACCTCGACGAAGCGCTCCTCGCTCAGCGGGACGCCGTCCACACTGATGCGCTCGCGCATGGAAACGAGGTGGGGGCTGGTGAACCGGCCGACACGCAGGTTGCGTTCGCGCAGAAGTGCTTCGATCATCCGGGTCGTACTCGACTTGCCGTTCGTACCGGCCACATGCACGACGGGATAGGAGTGCTGCGGGGAGCCGAGCAGGTCCACGAGCGCGGCGATCCTGTCGAGGCTGGGCTCGAAGCTCCACTCGACGCCACGCTGCATGATCGCTTGTTCAACCGCTCGATAGTCCACGTCTCCAGCCTACTGACGTCCTGGGCGGGTCCCGGACAGGCCCATAAAGAGTCCAGGACAGGTCCGCATTCCTGCCTGCGGCAAGGAACACCGGAAAAGCCATGAGGGGAAAGGGCCCAGAAAGAGAAAAGACTCTGGAAAGCACGAAAGGGCCCCCACCAAACAGTGGGAGCCCTTTTCGTAAAAGATTGTCCGGCGGTGACCTACTCTCCCACACCGTCCCCGGTGCAGT
>NZ_JBEYID010000062.1:0-3654 GCF_040635605.1 Streptosporangium sp. NPDC006930
GCCGATCGTGAGGGGTTGGCGGCTGTTTTGGCGGGGATTCCGGCGGATCGGCCGTTGACCGGGGTGGTGCACACCGCCGGCGTCCTCGACGACGGGCTGGTCCAATCCCTCACCCCGGAACGGGTGGACGCGGTGTTGCGGCCCAAGGTGGACGCGGCGTGGAACCTGCACGAGCTCACCCGTGACCTGGACCTGTCGGCGTTCGTGATGTTCTCCTCGGCCGCGGCGGTGCTGGACGGGGCGGGGCAGGGCAGCTACGCCGCCGCCAACGCCTTCCTCGACGCGCTGGCGGCGCACCGCAGGGCTCAGGGGCTGGCCGGGCTCTCGCTGGCCTGGGGTTTCTGGAACCAGCGCAGCGGCATGACCGGCCACCTCGCCGACGCCGACGTGGAGCGGATGGCACGCTCAGGACTGGTCGCCCTGTCGTCGGAGGAGGGGATGGCCCTGTTCGACGCGGCCCGCGCCTTCGACGAGGCGCTGCTCGTGCCGATCCACCTCGACCTCGCCGCGCTGCGCGGCGAGAACGGCCTGCGCTCCGCGCTGCTGCGGGGCCTCGTCCGCGCCCCCGCCCGCCGGGTCGTCCGGGCCGTGGGAGGCGTCACCTCCAGCGCCTCCGGTCTCGAACAGCGCCTGGCGGGTCTGTCGGAGGAGGAGCAGCTGGCCGCGCTCGTCAAGCTCGTCTGCGCCGAGGCCGCCGGGGTGCTCGGGCACACGAGTGTGGACTCGGTGGAACCCGAGAGGGCGTTCAAGGAGCTCGGGTTCGACTCGCTCACCGCCGTCGAGCTGCGCAACCGGCTCGGTGGTGCCATCGGGCTGCGCCTGCCGACCACCCTGGTCTTCGACTACCCCAACCCCAGCGTGCTCGCCGAGCACATCAGGGACGAGATCGCCCCGCCCGCCGCCGACCCCTCCGCGTCCGTGCTCGCGGAGGTCGACCGGCTGGAGACCCTCCTGTACACGAGGAACGGCGGGGATACCGACAAGATCACAGCCCGGCTGCGGGCGCTGCTCCGCAAGTGGGACGACACGCACGGCGACCCGGTGGAGGCCGAGCCCCGGCAGGACTTCGAGTCGGTCACCGACGACGAGCTCTTCGCGGTCCTCGACGGGGAACTCGGCGCCTCCTGACGGCGCCTCCCGACGGCGCACCCCATGACGAATCCCTACTGCCCCGAGGCTGGTTGACGTCCGATGCCGAATGACGACAAGCTGCGTGACTACCTCAAGCGTGCCACCGCCGACCTGCAGCACACCCGACGCCGCCTGCGCGAGGTGGAGGCCAGGGAACGCGAGCCGATCGCGGTCGTGGCCATGAGTTGCCGCCTGCCCGGTGGGGTGAACAGCCCGGAGGAGCTCTGGCGGCTGGTCGCGGACGGGAAGGACGCCATGTCCGGGTTCCCCGGCGACCGGGGCTGGGACCTGGACCGGCTCTACCACCCCGACCCGGACACCCCCGGCACCACCTACGCCCGCGAGGGCGGGTTCGTCGCCGACGCCGGCGGTTTCGACGCGGGCTTCTTCGGGATGAGCCCGCGCGAGGCGCTGGCGTCCGACCCGCAGCAGCGGCTGCTGCTGGAGACCTCGTGGGAACTGCTGGAACGGGCGGGCATCGATCCCGCCACGGTGAAGGGCAGCCGGACGGGCGTCTTCGTCGGCGCGGCCTCCAGCGGGTACGGCATCGGCCAGGGTGTCTTCCCCGCGGGGGTCGAGGGTCACCTGCTGACGGGCACCTCCACCGCCGTCATGTCCGGGCGGATCTCCTACACCCTCGGTCTCGAGGGACCCGCGGTCACCGCCGACACCGCCTGCTCGTCCTCGCTGGTGACCCTGCACATGGCGTGCGAGTCCCTCAGAAGGGACGAGTGCTCCATGGCCATCACCGGCGGCGTCACGATCATCTTCACTCCCGAGATCTTCGTGGAGTTCAGCCGCCAGCGCGGCCTCGCCCCCGACAGCCGGGTGAAGGCCTTCGCCGCGGCCGCCGACGGCACCGCCTTCTCCGAGGGGATCGGCCTGCTGCTGCTGGAGCGGCTGTCGGACGCGCGTCGTAACGGTCATCCGGTGCTGGCGGTGGTGCGGGGCAGCGCGGTCAACCAGGACGGTGCCAGCAACGGCCTGTCGGCTCCGAACGGCCCCTCCCAGCAGCGTGTCATCCGCCAGGCGCTCGCCAACTCCGAACTGGTGGCCGCCGACGTCGACGCGGTGGAGGCGCACGGCACCGGCACCATGCTCGGCGACCCGATCGAGGCCCAGGCGCTGCTCGTCACCTACGGTCAGGACCGCCCGGCCGATCGTCCCCTGTGGCTGGGCTCGGTGAAGTCCAACATCGGCCACACCCAGGCCGCCGCCGGGGTGGCGAGCGTCATCAAGGTGGTGATGGCCCTCCGGCACGGCCTGCTGCCCAGGACCCTGCACGTCGACGAGCCCACCCCGCACGTCGACTGGTCGGCGGGTGCGGTGTCGCTGCTGACCGAGCCCGTCGAGTGGCCGGAGAACGGTCACCCGCGCCGCGCGGGAGTCTCCGGTTTCGGTATCAGCGGCACCAACGCCCACGTCATCATCGAGCAGGCCCCCGCGCCCGTCGACACCGAGGTCGAGGGGGGTCTGCCGGTTCCGGTGGCGGAGTTCGCCGGGGGGCTGCCGTTGCCGTTCGTGGTGTCGGCGCGCGGCGAGGAGGCGTTGGGCGCGCAGGCCGCGCGCCTGGCGGCGTTCGTGGAGGAGCGCGAGGACCTGAGGCCGCTGGACATCGCGCACTCGCTGGCCACGGGAAGGTCCGCCTTCGATCATCGTGCGGTGGTGGTGGGCGGGGATCGTGGGGGTGTGGTGGCCGGGTTGTCGGGGCTGGCCGGGGGAGTCGCGGGTTCGGGTGTGGTGCGGGGTCGGGTGGGTGACGGCCGGGTGGCGGTGTTGTTCACCGGTCAGGGGGCGCAGCGGGTGGGGATGGGCCGGGAGCTGTATGAGCGGTTCCCGGTGTTCGCGGCGGCGTTGGACGCGGTGTTCGCCGAGTTCGAGCCGCTGCTTGAGGGGTCGCTGCGTGAGGTGTTGTTCGCCGAGCCGGGGTCGGTGGAGGCGGGGTTGCTGGATCGGACGGGGTGGGCTCAGCCGGCGCTGTTCGCGGTGGAGACGGCGCTGTTCCGGCTGGTGTCGTCGTGGGGAGTGCGGCCGGATGTGCTGGCCGGTCACTCGGTCGGGGAGATCGCGGCTGCTCATGTGGCCGGTGTGTTGTCGCTGCAGGACGCGTGTGCGTTGGTGGCGGCGCGGGCGCGGTTGATGCAGGCGTTGCCCGCCGGTGGGGCGATGGTGTCGGTGCGGGCCTCCGAGGAGGAGGTCGTCGAGCTGCTGGCCGGGCGGGAGAAGGAGGTGTCGGTCGCGGCGGTGAACGGTCCCGCGTCGGTGGTGGTCTCCGGGGCGGAGGAGGCGGTTCTGGCCGTCGCGGCCGAGTTGGACGCTCGTGGGGTGCGGACGAAGCGGTTGCGGGTGTCGCACGCGTTCCACTCCCCGTTGATGGATCCGATGCTGGAGGACTTCCGCACCCTGGCCGGGACGCTCACCTACGATTCGCCGCGGATTCCGATCGTGTCGACGTTGACCGGGGAGTCGGCTACGGCTGAGCAGCTGTGTTCGCCGGAGTACTGGGTTCGGCATGTGCGTGAG
>NZ_JBEYID010000063.1:0-2873 GCF_040635605.1 Streptosporangium sp. NPDC006930
GCGGTGTTGCGGCCCAAGGTGGACGCGGCGTGGAACCTGCACGAGCTCACCCGTGACCTGGACCTGTCGGCGTTCGTGATGTTCTCCTCGGCCGCCGGAGTCTTCGGTGACGCGGGACAGGGCAACTACGCCGCCGCCAACGTCTTCCTCGACGCGCTGGCGGCGCACCGCAGGGCTCAGGGGCTGGCCGGGCTCTCGCTGGCCTGGGGTTTCTGGAACCAGCGCAGCGGCATGAGCGCCCATCTGGACGACACCGACATCGCGCGCATGGAGCAGTCCGGTGCCCGAGGCCTCTCCTCCGAGGAGGGGATCGCCCTGTTCGACGTGGCCCGCGCCTTCGACGAGGCGCTGCTCGTGCCGATCCACCTCGATCTCGCCGCGCTGCGGGCAGGGTCCGCCGCGCCGCCGGCGTTGCTGCGAGGACTCGTCCGCACCCCGGCCCGCCGCGAGGTGACGGCGTCCGCCACCCCCGCGTCCGGCGGTGACTCTCCCCTGCGGCGGCAGTTGGAAGGACTCCCCGAGGCCGAGCGGGACCGCGTGCTCGTCTCCCTGGTCCGCACGCAGGCCGCCACCGTGCTCGGTCACACCGACGCCGACTCGGTGCCGCCAGGCCGCGCCTTCAGGGAACTGGGCTTCGACTCGCTCACCGCCATCGAACTGCGCAACCGGCTCAACACCGCCACCGGCCTGCGCCTGCCCGCCACCCTCGTCTTCGACTACCCGACCCCGGAGGTCCTGGCCGAGCACCTCAGGGGCAGGCTGCTCGGAGCCGGAGTCTCCGCCGCGCACGCCGAGCCACCCGCACCGGTCTCGGCGCCCGCGGACGACGACCCCATCGTGATCGTCTCCATGAGCTGCCGCTACCCCGGCGGCATCGACTCGCCGGAGGCACTGTGGCGGCTGCTGGCCGAGGGCAGGGAGGCCGTCTCCGAGTTCCCCGCCAACCGGGGCTGGGACCTGGAGCGGCTCTTCGACCCCGACCCCGCCCGGCACGGCACCAGCTACGCGCGCGGCGGCGGCTTCATGCACGACGCGGGCGAGTTCGACGCGGGCTTCTTCGGTATCTCGCCGCGCGAGGCCCTCGCCACCGACCCGCAGCAGAGGCTGCTGCTTGAGGCGTCCTGGGAGGTGCTGGAGCGCGCGGGGATCGCCCCCGACGCGCTCAAGGGCAGCTCCACCGGCGTGTTCGTCGGAGCTTCGAGCACCGGATACGCCACCGGGCTGGCGAAACTGCCCGAGGGCGTCGAGGGCTACCTGCTCACCGGCAACTCCAGTTCGGTGATGTCCGGCAGGGTGGCCTACGTACTCGGCCTCGAAGGCCCGGCCGTCACGGTGGACACCGCCTGCTCGTCGTCGCTGGTGGCACTCCACCTCGCCTGCGACTCCCTGCGACGGGGCGAGAGCACGCTCGCGCTGGCCGGCGGTGTGACGGTGGTCTCCACTCCCGAGCTCTTCGTGGAGTTCAGCCGCCAGCGCGGCCTCGCCCCCGACAGCCGGGTCAAGTCCTTCGCGGACGCCGCGGACGGCACGGTGTTCTCCGAGGGCGTCGGCATGGTCGTCCTGGAGCGGCTGTCGGACGCGCGTCGTAACGGTCATCCGGTGCTGGCGGTGGTGCGGGGCAGCGCGGTCAACCAGGACGGTGCCAGCAACGGCCTGTCGGCTCCGAACGGCCCCTCCCAGCAGCGCGTCATCCGCCAGGCGCTCACCAACTCCCGTCTCGCGCCGTCAGACGTCGACGCCGTGGAGGCGCACGGCACCGGCACCACGCTCGGCGACCCGATCGAGGCCCAGGCCCTGCTCGCCACCTACGGTGAGGGCCGCTCCCCGGAGCGTCCGCTCTGGCTGGGCGCGATCAAGTCCAACATCGGCCACACCCAGTGCGCCGCCGGGGTCGCGGGCGTCATCAAGATGGTGCTCTCCATCCACAACGACATGCTCCCGCGTACCCTCCACGTGGACGCGCCCACCTCGCACGTCGACTGGTCGGCGGGTGCGGTGTCGCTGCTGACCGAGCCCGTCGAGTGGCCGGAGAACGGTCACCCGCGCCGCGCGGGTGTGTCGGCCTTCGGTATCAGCGGTACCAACGCCCACGTCATCATCGAGCAGGCCCCTGCCCCCGTCGACACCGACATCGACAGCGGCATCGGGAGCGACACCGGTGCCGAGGTCGAGGTCGAGGTCGTGGAGTTTGCCGGCGGGTTGCCGTTGCCGTTCGTGGTGTCGGCGCGCGGCGAGGAGGCGTTGGGTGCGCAGGCCGCGCGTCTGGCCGGGCACATCGAGGAGCGGCCGGAGATCGATCTGCTGGATATGGCGTACTCGCTGGCGACGACGCGTGCTGCCCTCGATCATCGTGCGGTGGTGGTGGGTGGGGACCGTGAGAGTGTGATGGCCGGGTTGTCGGGGTTGGCCGGCGGTTCGGGTTCGGGTGTGGTGCGGGGTCGGGTGGGTGACGGCCGGGTGGCGGTGTTGTTCACCGGTCAGGGGGCGCAGCGGGTGGGGATGGGCCGGGAGCTGTATGAGCGGTTCCCGGTGTTCGCGCAGGCGTTGGACGCGGTGTTCGCCGAATTCGAGCCGCTGCTTGAGGGGTCGTTGCGTGAGGTGTTGTTCGCCGAGCCGGGGTCGGTGGAGGCGGAGGCGCTGGATCGGACGGGGTGGGCGCAGCCGGCGCTGTTCGCGGTGGAGACGGCGTTGTTCCGGCTGGTGGAGTCCTGGGGAGTGCGGCCGGATGTGCTGGCCGGTCACTCGGTCGGGGAGATCGCGGCTGCTCATGTGGCGGGGGTGTTGTCGCTGAAGGACGCGTGTGCGTTGGTGGCGGCGCGGGCGCGGTTGATGCAGGCGTTGCCTGCCGGTGGGGCGATGGTGTCGGTGCGGGC
>NZ_JBEYID010000064.1:0-2067 GCF_040635605.1 Streptosporangium sp. NPDC006930
CAGCAGACGACGCACCCCACGCTCGGCCACCACATGCCGCGCGAACAAACCCCCCAGACCACCCGTACCACCAGTGATCAACACCGTCCCCTCGGGATCCCACGAGCGGACGTCGCCACCGGCGTTCGAATCCGGCGTCACCCGCGCCAGCCTCGGCACCCACACCTCACCCCCGCGCACCGCCATCTGCGGCTCACCGGAGGCCAGCACTCCGGCCAGTACGGACGAGGACAGCTCGTCGTCGATGTCGACCAGGACGAAACGGCCAGGATTCTCCGACTGAGCGCTGCGTACGAGCCCTCGCGCCGCCGCCACGACCGGATCCGGCGCCTTTTCGCCGTCCTCACCGGCCACGACCCCGCCCCGGGTGACGAACACCAGACGCGAATCGGCGAACCGGTCATCGGCCAGCCACCCCTGCAACACGTCCAGAACATGTGAGGTCAGCTCGTGCACCGACTCCGCGACCCCGTCGACCCGGCCGGAGACCGCTTCCGCCAGCACCACATTCGGCACCGGCCCCGCCTCCGCCAGCGACAGCAGATCCGCGTGAACCGGCACCGGATCCCCGCCCGCCCGCAGCATGGAGGCGACACCCAACGTGTCCTGGCCGAGTACCGCCGCCGGGAGCGCGTCAGCAGCCGGGAGACCCACCGACGACGTCCACTCCACCTGGAACAAAACATCCCTACCACCACCGGGAGCGGCCAACACCTCCGACGCCACCGGCCGCAACACCAACGACCGCGCCGACACCACCAAACCCCCACCCCCATCCACCGCCACCACAGAAACCGCATCACCCCGAGTCCTCACCAACCGAACCCGCAACACCGACGCCCCACCCGCATGCAAACACACCCCACCCCACGAGAACGGCAACCGCCCACCCTCGGCATCGTCCAATCCCACAAACGGCACCGCATGCAACACCGCATCCAACAACGCCGGATGCACCCCGAACGACCCCGCACCCGACACCACCTGCTCAGGCAGCACAACCTCCGCGAACACCTCACCCTCAGAACCCCGCCACGCCCCCCTCAACCCCCGAAACACCGGCCCATACTCCAACCCACCCTCAGCCAACCGCTCATACACCCCGTCCAACTCGATCACCGACGCACCCCGCGGCGGCCACACCTCCGTCTCGAACGACACAGCGGCGCGGTCTCCGGCCGTCAGCACACCGGTCGCGTGCTCAACCCACGGCTCCTCATCGGCCGCCTCGGCCGACCGGGCGTGAACGCTCACCTCACGCCGACCCGACTCGTCGGCCGACCCCACCCACACCTGCACCGCGACCGCATTCCGCTCACCCAGCACCAGCGGCGTGGTCAGGGTCAGCTCCTCGATCACATCACAGCCGGCCTGATCCCCCGCCCGCACGGCCAGTTCCACGAACACGCTGCCCGGCACCATCACCGAACCCATCACCACGTAGTCGGCCAGCCACGGATGCGACCCCAGCGACAACCGCCCCGTCAGCAGCACCCCGTCGGAGCCGGCCAGCCCGACCGCCGCACCCAGCAACGGATGACCGGTGGCCGCCAACCCGGCCGCCGCCAGGTTCCCCACCCGCGCACCCGCGCCGTCGGGCCAGAAACGCCGGCGCTGGAACGCGTACGTCGGCAACTCCACCCGGCGCCCGCCCGTGAGCACCGCCTCCCAGTCCACCGTCACGCCACGCACGTGCAACTCGGCGAGAGCCGTCATGATCGCCGACTGCTCGTCCCGGTCACCGCGCAGCACCGGCACCGCCACCGCGTCGAACCCGGCCACCACGTCCGCGACGGGCTGATCCTCGGCGGCGAGGGTGTCGGACGCCATCGTGGTGAGCACACCGTCGGGGCCGAGTTCCAGGTAGGCCCGCACCCCCTGGGCGTGCAGGGTGCGCACGCCGTCGGCGAAGCGAACCGCGCCACGCACCTGCTCCACCCAGTACTCCGGCGAGCACAACCGCTCGGCCGTGGCCTGCTCCCCGGTCAGCGTCGACACGATCGGAATCCTCGGCGCACCGTAGGTCAGTGACCCGGCCACCGCCCGGAAGTCCTCCAGCATCGGATC
>NZ_JBEYID010000065.1:0-1840 GCF_040635605.1 Streptosporangium sp. NPDC006930
GCGCGGAACCCGCACCTCACCCTCGCGCACCGCCACCTGCGGCTCACCCGAGGCCAACACCCCGGGCAGTGCATCGAGCAGGACCGACAGCGAGGCCTGGTCCCGGTCCATGTCGACCAGTACGAACCGGTCCGGATTCTCCGACTGAGCACTGCGGACCAACCCCCACACCCCGGAAGCCGGCAGATCCGCCACCACCTCGCCGTCACCCGACGCGACCGCGCCCCGGGTGACGAACACCAGGCGCGAATCGGCGAACCGCTCATCCGCCAACCACCGCTGCAGCAGGCCCAGAACGTGGGCGGTGAGCGCATGCGCCGACCCCACCACCCCGGCCGCCGACTCGGAGACCACTTCCGCCAGTACCACGGCCGGGACCGGACCCGCCTCGGCCAGCGCGGGCAGATCCGCATGCACCGGCACCACGTCCCCGACCGCCCGCAACGCCGCCGCGACACCCAGCGTGTCCGGACCGAGCACCGCCACCGGCACCCGGTCGGCTTCGGACAGTCCACCTGCCGCAGCCCATTCCACCCGGAACAGCGTGTCCTGCCCTGCCCCACGACCATCGGAGATCGCCAGCTGCTCGGAGGAAATCGGCCGCAGCACCACCGACCGCGCCGACAGCACCGGCGCACCCGTCGCATCCATCGCGTTCAGCGAGACCGCATCGCCGCCCGTCCTGGCCAGCCGCACCCGCAGCACCGAGGCTCCGGCCGCGTGCAGGCACACCTCACCCCAGGAGAACGGCACCCGGACAGTCTCGGAATCGTCCAGTCCCGCGAACGGCACCACGTGCAGCACCGCGTCCAGCAGCGCCGGATGCAACCCGAACGAGTCCGCCTCGCTGACCTGCTCGGGCAGCCTCACCTCGGCGAAGATCTCACCGTCGCGTCGCCAGGCCGCCCGCAACCCCTGGAACGCCGGACCATAGGCGAAGCCGTCCTCGGCCAGCTCCTCGTAGAAGCCCTCCAGCTCGATCGCGGACGCCCCGACCGGCGGCCACACCGCCACATCGAACGGCTCGGCAGGCGAAGCATCCGTGGCAAGCGTGCCAGTGGCGTGCCGCACCCACGGCACCTCCTCGGCCGCGTCCGCCGACCGCGAGTACACACTCACCGACCGGCTGCCCGACTCCTCCGCAGCCCCCACCCACACCTGCACCGCCACCGCGTCACTCGCACCGAGCACCAGCGGCGCGGTCAGCGTCAGCTCCTCCACCAGGTCACAGCCGACCTGGTCACCGGCCCGCACCGCCAGCTCCACGAACGCCGAACCGGGCACCACCACCGAGCCCGCCACCACATAGTCGGCCAGCCACGAATGCGACGCCGACGACAACCGCCCGGTCAGCACCACCCCATCGGAGTCGGCCCGAGGCATCACCGCACCCAGCAGCGGGTGCCTTGTCGCGGCCAGGCCCAGAACACGGGCATCGCTGCTCTGCTTGGCGTTCGGCCAGAACCGCTGGTGCTGGAAGGCGTAGGTGGGCAGATCCACCCGGCGACCACCGGTCAATACCTGCCGCCAGTCCACCGTCACGCCGCGCACGAACAGCTCCGCCGCCGACGTCAGCACCCGATCCAGGCCGCCCTCATCGCGGCGCAACGTCCCGGAGATCACCGTGGTGGCATCGGTCTCGTCCACACACTCGCCGATACCGACCGTCAGCACCGGATGCGGACTCACCTCCACGAACACCCGATACCGCTGCTCCAGCAACTGCCCAACCGCCGGAGCGAACGCCACCGTGCGCCGCAGATTCTCACACCAATACCCGGCCTCCAGCTCCGGACCCTCCAGCCACTGACCCGTCACCGTCGACAGCATCGGCACCCGC
>NZ_JBEYID010000066.1:0-1689 GCF_040635605.1 Streptosporangium sp. NPDC006930
CCTAGAAGGCCGATGAAGATCTTGGGTTCTGGCCCCGCCGCGTGATCGACGGGGCCAGACTCATGTCTCGTGGTGATGGGACAGTGGGCCGGGGAGACGATTGGGCCGGATGTGTGGCAGACCTGCCGGGAACTGATCCCGCCCGGGAGCGTGTTCGCGTTCTTGGCCGAGCACCGTGACCGGCTGTTTCCCGCGTCGATGTTCGCGGACATGTACCCCTCGGCCAACGGCCGCCCCAGCATGCCGCCGCAGGTCCTGGCGGCCGCGATCACGTTACAAGCCCTGCACGGCTTATCGGACTTCGATACCGTCCAGGAACTGCGCTGCGACCTGCGATGGAAGGCCGCCTGCGGGCTCGGCCTGCACGACACCGCCTTCGACCCCTCGCTCCTGGCCTACTTCCGCCGTCGGCTGGCCCGCACGACGCGCCCGCAGCGGATCTTTGACGCGGTGCGTGAGGTGGTCAAGGCCACCGGGGTGCTCACCGGACGCCACCGCCGGGCGCTGGACTCGGCCGTGCTGGACGACGCGGTCGCCACCCAAGACACCATCACCCAGTTGATCGCCGCTGTCCGCACGGTGATCCGTCACGTTCCCGGCGCCGCCCAGCTCGCCGCGCACTGCACCGCCACCGACTACACCACCACAGGTAAACCGCCGATCGCCTGGAACGACGAACACGCTCGCGCCGACCTCGTCGACGCCCTGGTGAAAGACGCGCTGTATCTGCTGAAGCACCTGCCCGCCCAAGACACAGATGACAAGGCCGCCCACGCGGTCGGGCTATTGGCCCTGGTCGCCGGACAAGACGTCGAGCCCGACGGCGACGGTCGTGACGGACGCTGGCGCATCGCCCGTGGCACCGCCGCCGACCGGGTGGTCTCCACTGTCGATCCCCAGGCCCGCCATGTTCACAAGACCCGTAGCCACCACCAAGAGGGATACAAGGCCCACCTGGCGGTCGAGCCCTCAACCGGACTGTTCACCGCCGTGGCGCTGACCCCCGGCACCGGGGCCGCTCACCACGAGTCCAGCCTCGCTCTGCCCCTGCTGACCGACGAAGAGGTCTCGGTGGACGTCTTCGCCGACAGCGCTTACTCCGCCGGGGTAACCCGCCGAGCGCTACAGCAGGCCGGTCACCGGTTGTTCGTCAAACCGCCCCCGTTGAAAAGGGCCGTTCCCGGCGGGTTCAGCCTCGATGACTTCGTCATCGACACCACCGCAGGCACGGTGATCTGCCCCGCCGGGCACCAGGTCCCGCTGGCAGCGCCGAAGGGCCGCTACCAGCAGCGCAAAGCCTTCTTCGCCGGCCAGTGCACCGGCTGCCCGCTCCGTCCAAGGTGCACCACGGCCAAATCCGGGCGGATCTTGACCATCCGGCCCCATCACGACGACCTGGCCACCGCCCGCCGGCAAGCCGCCACCGACCCCGACTGGCAGGCCGCCTACCGCCGCTGGCGACCCCCTGTCGAACGCGCCGTCGCCTGGCTCGTCCATCGAGGCAACCGGCGACTGCGCTACATCGGGACCATAAAGAACAACGCCTGGCTTCACACCCGCGCCGCTGCAATCAACCTACGCACCCTCGTCCGCCTTGGACTCCACCACGACAGCGTCACCTGGCGAATCACGGCCATGCCCTGAAAGGCGGCATCGCCTGATAGACCAAGATCTTCATCGGCCTTCTAG
>NZ_JBEYID010000067.1:0-1654 GCF_040635605.1 Streptosporangium sp. NPDC006930
GTGGACCACGTAGGAGGCGCACTTGTCGAGCTCGGTGGGCGCGCAGTCCTGCCAGATCGCGGTGCCGCCGTCCATCAAGATCTTGTCGGCGTCCTTGACGACATTGTGCTCGGCACCGAAGTTGATCAGTGCCCAGGCGTCCTTGGCGTAGTACGTCTCGTCGAACATGATTGCGCGAGGGTGACCGAGGTTCGTGAAGCGCAGGATCCCCCCGAACACCGCGACCAGGAGTGGGCCCAGCCAGCCCCACAGGGCGCCGCCGGGCATCGGCGGCACAAGCCGGTCGCGTACCGAGCCCTCGTGCCCGCCGGACGGCTGGGGCTCGGGCTGCTCTGACGCCTGGTTAGTGAAGTCGGTCACGGCCACTCCGACATCGTACGGTCACACCACCCCATCCAGCCCAGAGAAAATCTGTCAGATGCCCAATTCGAGAACTTCTTCCCCGGCTGGGAGGCGATCCGAAATGCGGGAGGATGGGACGGTGAACGACAACGGCAGGCTTGTGCTGGCAGGAGCTCCGATCGGGCAGGCGGGCGACGCCTCGCCCCGGCTGCGGCTCGCGCTGGAGAGTGCCGACGTGGTCGCGGCGGAGGACACCAGGAGGCTGCGCCGCCTCGCGGGGGAGCTGGGCGCGGAGATCGGCGGCCGGGTCGTCTCCTACTACGACGCCAACGAGGCCGGACGTGCCGCCGAGCTCCTCCAGGCCCTCCAGGACGGCAAGACCGTGCTGATCATCACCGACGCGGGCATGCCCGGCGTCTCCGACCCCGGCTACCGCCTCACCCACCTCGCGGTCGAGGCGGGGGTCAGGGTCACCTCGCTGCCGGGACCGTCCGCGGTGACCACGGCGCTCGCCGTCTCCGGCCTGCCCAGCGACCGCTTCTGCTTCGAGGGCTTCCCGCCGCGTAAGTCCGGTGAGCGCTCCCGCAGGCTCTCGGCCCTCGCGGAGGAGGAGCGCACGATGGTCTTCTTCGAGGCCCCGCACCGGCTGCACGCCGCGCTCACGGCGATGGCGGAGGCGTTCGGCGCCGACCGCCGGGCGGCGGTCTGCCGGGAGCTCACCAAGACGTACGAGGAGGTGCGGCGAGGCGGTCTCGGTGAGCTGGCCGAGTGGGCGGCCGGGGGCGTCAAGGGGGAGATCACGGTCGTCGTCGCGGGATACACCGGGCAGGCCCTGCCGCCGGTGATCGAGGACCTGGTCGGCGAGGTGGCGCGCAGGCAGGAGTCGGGGGTGTCGAGGAAGCAGGCGATCGTGGACGTGGCGAAGGCGGCCGGAATCCCAAAACGCGATCTTTATGACGCTGTCCATCGAGGCTGATTTATCACCATAATTGCCCGAATGGGATTGATACGGGATCGCCTCTTACCCCCCATGAGGGGAAGCGTGCTCTGGGGGTGGCTGGGCCCGCTGCTGGTCGCGGCGTTCGGGGGGATCCTGCGCCTCGTCGATCTCGGCAGGCCGCGCGCGGTCGTGTTCGACGAGACGTACTACGCCAAGGACGCCTGGGCGCTGATCCACCACGGGGTGGAGCGAGCCTCGCTCGGCACCGTGGAGGACCCGATCGCTGACCGCATGATCATCGCGGGGAAGACGGACTTCCTGGTCAAGTGCACGCCGCCGGAGGCCGACCCCTGTCCCCTCTACGTGGCCCAT
>NZ_JBEYID010000068.1:0-1559 GCF_040635605.1 Streptosporangium sp. NPDC006930
GTGGCGCGGGCTGGCCTTTCGCTTCGACAAGACCCCCGAAAGCTATCTCGCGGGCCTTCATCTCCGCGGAGCCATCTTGTGGCTCCGAAGCCTTCAACCCGTCTAAAGATCCGAAGTCCAGACAGGCCCTAGAACCCAGGTGCCGATAGGGGGTCACGGTTCGAGTGACGTCGACATGGGGCCGCTCTTCCGACAGTGCCCCAGCAGCCGAATGTCGGTCCACGGGTTCAGGCGACTCCGGTCTGCGCTTCGAAGAGGAACGCGGCGTTTCCAGCCTGGGGATCGTCCTTGTGACGGTAGCCAACTACATGGAGGCTTTGGCTGCGCTCACGTAGGCGATCGGGCCGCCAGACGTGGATTCGAGGCGCTTGCCGAGGAGGAGCTTGGCGATTCGCAGGTCGTCGGCTGTGCCGACATCGATCATGTTGGTGGCCGCGTCGAGGTCACTGATGTAGCCGGCGAGTCTCGCGTCGAAACGATGACGTATCAGGCCATTGTCGGTCAGTTTGGTATCCCAGCTGATCAGTCCCGTCAGTACGGCGACGATGAATCCGCCGAGGGTCACCGGGAGAATGCCAGCTTGGGCGATCTTTTCGGGTCTCCCCACCCACCAGCCACGCAGCGCCTCCAGTAGGTCTTCAGGTGTCAGATCGGCACGAAAACCGATGAAGGGGCGATCTTCATCTGGGACATGCTTCGCCACGTCGACGCGCAACACCGCCATCGTGGCGCTACCCGTTGCCGTTGGCAGGAGGTGATGCAGCGCTACAGCGGAGCGAGCTTGGATTCGTTGCACCACATCCGCGGGGACGACCAGCTTGCCACCGTGCTGACGGGCCGCGGGAAGCAGACCCGCAGCCGCGATCTTCTGTAGGGAGGTGGAGGAGAGGTTGAGGTGGATGGCGGCTTGCCGCAGGGTGATGAGGGTCATGGGTTGTAAGGTCTTCTTTCGGCTTGCTGCATTTGGATTTTGAAGTCGAGTAGGTGGACATGCGCTTGTCCAGAAGGAGCCTGCGGGCTGGGGCGGTGAGCATTCCGCGCGGTGAGAGGGTGCGCTAAGAGTTGCGTCCACAGCGGTGACATACGGCGTCGATACGGCAACGCCGCCTTACAGCGTCGCTCTTCATCGATCCGCGGCCACCATTTAAGCAGGGCGGGATCTCGCTGACGAATTCTACGGATTAAAGGGTTATCCAGGCCAAAAGGATAGGGCTCTGCTTCAGGGCGCGGACCTCGGTTTCCTCCGTGATGGTCCACATCTCGACGCGGTATTCGAAGTGGTCACCCGGCTCGTCGCCGTCTGTGTCCGGATGGGCGAACTGTGTCGGCATGTACGAGATCCGTGTCCGGTACGTGTTCGGCGGGAGCATGAGCACGTTTAACGCGGCCCTCGGCCAGAGACGAGTGGATGGTTCGCAACGGTACCCAGCTCTCTGAGCTGGGTGTTCTCTCGCAGGTGCCCCTCTGGCTGTACCTCTGTTCGGGTGTGTGCGGGAACGACGGGGAGGGTTCGTGCCTGGTGTGCTGATCGCTGTCGGTCGAGCTCCTCCAGGGAGAAG
>NZ_JBEYID010000069.1:0-1545 GCF_040635605.1 Streptosporangium sp. NPDC006930
AACCGCGAGCCGACGAACCGCTCATCGGCCAACCACTCCTGCAGCAGTTCCAACACCTGCGCGACCACCGCGTGCGTCGACTCCACCACGTCCTCTGCACCGGCCGACCCCACAGCGACCATGACCACATCCGGCACCGACTCCAGCGAGGCGAGCTCTCCACTCAGCTCGACCACATCCGCCTCGGGCTCCGCACCCCCCACCTCCGGCAACGAGACCCAGTCCACCCCGAACAGGGAGTCCCGCTCCACACCACGCCCCCCACCGGCGCCGACCAGCTGGTCGGGGGTGAAGGGACGCACGATCAGCGACCGCGCCGACAGCACCGGCTCTCCCGCCAGGTCCACCGCCGTCAGCGAGACCGAGTCGGCACCCATCCTGGTCAGGCGGACCCGCAGCAGCGCCGCCCCGCCCGCGTGCAGACTCACCTCACCCCAGGAGAACGGCAGCCAACCTCCCTCGACCACGTCGAGACCTGCGAAGCTCACCGCGTGCAACGCCGCGTCCAGCAGCGCCGGGTGCACCCCGAACGAACCCGCGCTCGAGGTCGCCTGCTCCGGCAGGGCGACCTCGGCGAAGATCTCCCCATCGCGCTGCCATACGGACCGCAGCCCCTGGAACACCGGACCGTAGCCCAGCCCTCTGGTGGCCAGTTCGTCGTACAGCCCGTCCAGCTCGATCACCGTCGCACCCGCCGGAGGCCACACCGCCCCGTCGAACGGCACGGCGGCCCGCCCGCCCGTGGCCAGTGTGCCGGTAGCGTGCCGCACCCACGGCACATCGTCGGCGGCCGACGCCGACCGGGAATAGACGTTCAGCGCACGCCGGCCACTCTCCTCCGGCGCACCCACCGCGATCTGCACCACGACCGCGTCATCCTCACCCAGCACCAACGGCGCCGCCAGCGTCAACTCCTCCACCACGTCACAGTCGACCTGGTCACCGGCCCGCACCGCCAGCTCCAAGAACCCGGTGCCCGGGAAGATCACCATCCCGGCCACCGTGTGATCGGCGAGCCACGGATGCGACGAGAGCGACAGACGGCCGGTCAGCACCACCCCATTGGAGTCGGCCAGACCCATCGCCGCGCCCAGCAGCGGATGATCCGTCGCGGCCAACCCGGCCGCAGCCACATTCCCCGCACCGGAACCGGTGCTCTCGGGCCAGAACCACTGGTGCTGGAAGGCGTACGTCGGCAGGTCGATCCGTCGGCCACCGGTCAGCACCTGCTGCCAGTCGACCTTCACGCCCCGGACGAACAACTCCGCCGCCGAGACCAGCACCCGCTCCAGGCCACCCTCATCGCGGCGCAACGTCCCGGCGATCACCGTGACGGTGTCGGTCTCGTCCACACACTCGCCGACCCCGACCGTCAGCACCGGATGCGGACTCACCTCCACAAACACCCGATACCGCTGCTCCAGCAACTGCCCAACCGCCGGAGCGAAGCCCACCGTGCGCCGCAGATTCTCACACCAATACCCGGCCTCCAGCTCCGGACCCTCCAGCCACTGACCGGTCACCGTCGACAGCATCGGCACCCGC
>NZ_JBEYID010000070.1:0-1480 GCF_040635605.1 Streptosporangium sp. NPDC006930
AACCGCGAGCCGACGAACCGCTCATCGGCCAACCACTCCTGCAGCAGTTCCAACACCTGCGCGACCACCGCGTGCGTCGACTCCACCACGTCCTCGGCAACGGCCGACCCCACCGAGACCATGACCACATCCGGCACCGACTCCAGCAGGGCCAGGTCAGAAAGGGCTTCTCCGGCGAGTTCGACCACGTCCGGTTCGGCGTCGGATACCGGCATCTGAGCCGAGGGCGTCCACTCCAGCCTGAACAACGCGTCCCGCTCCACCGCTGGGGTGCTACCGACGGCGACGAGCTGGTCGGCCGAGACCGGGCGCAGCACCAGGGAACGCGCCGACACCACCGGCTCCCCGGCGGAGTCCACCGCGCTCAGCGACACCGCGTCCTCGCCCACCTTGGCCAGTCGCACCCTCAGCAGAGTCGCCCCACTCGCGTGCAGGCACACCTCGTCCCAGGAGAACGGCAAGCGCGTACCCGCCGCGGCGTCCAGCCCGGCGAAGCTCACCGCGTGCAACGCCGCGTCCAGCAACGCCGGATGCACCCCGAACGAACCCGCGTCCGACTGCGCCTCCTCCGGCAGCGCCACCTCGGCGAACACCGCGCCATCGGCACCCCGCCAGGCCGCCCGCAATCCCTGGAACACCGGGCCATAGGCGAGCAGCCCTTCGGCCAGCTGGTCGTAGAGGCCGTCCAGCTCGATCGCGGTCGCGTCGGCCGGAGGCCACACCGCCGTGTCGAACGGCACCGCGGCCCGGCTCCCCATGGCGAGCGTGCCGGTGGCGTGCCGCACCCACGGCACCTCCTCGGTCGCGTCCGCCGAACGGGCGTAGATGCTCACGCTCCGCCGACCGGTCTCCTCCGGCGCACCCACCGCGATCTGCACCACGACCGCGTCGTCCTCGCCCAGCACCAGCGGAGCGTCCAGGATCAACTCCTCGACCAGCTCGCAACCGACCTGGTCACCGGCACGCACCGCCAGCTCCACGAACCCGGTCCCTGGGAAGAACACCATCCCGGCCACCACGTGATCGGCCAGCCACGGATGCGACGAGAGCGACAACCGGCCCGTCAGCACCATCCCGTCAGAATCGGCCAGGCCCACCGCCGCACCCAGCAGCGGATGCCCCGTAGCGGCCAGGCCCAGCACGCGGGCATCACCGCTCTGCCTCTCGTTCGGCCAGAACCGCTGGTGCTGGAAGGCGTACGTCGGCAGGTCGATCCGTCGGCCTCCGGTCAGCACCTGCTGCCAGTCGACCTTCACGCCCCGGACGAACAACTCCGCGGCCGAGACCAGCACCCGCTCCAAGCCACCCTCATCGCGGCGCAACGTCCCGGAGATCACCGTGACGGTGTCGGTCTCGTCCACACACTCGCCGATACCGACCGTCAACACCGGATGCGGACTCACCTCCACGAACACCCGATACCGCTGCTCCAGCAACTGCCCAACCGCCGGAGCGAACGCCACCGTGCGCCGCAGATTCT
>NZ_JBEYID010000071.1:0-1454 GCF_040635605.1 Streptosporangium sp. NPDC006930
CTGCAACTGCATCGCCCTTACCTCAGCGGTACCCTTTCCTAAAACGTAAAGATTTTGCTTTGTTAGTAATAACATTTTTTTTACCAACAACATTGACTAGTTCTTCGACTAAGTCCATATTAACTTCTCCCCTCTATAACGTTTGTAAAAAACGTTTTAATCATTACGCTTTCAATGATACGCTTTTTTTGATATTTTGGTTAATAGGTAGATTGTAAAATTAATCCGACGCTGTTCGGACAAAAAAGACCAGCTTCCTTTAAAATGGTGTTTATCACAAACCCATTTTTAGGAGCCGATCTTTTGTCTAGTAGGTTCTGTTGCAAAGTTTTCCAAAAAATCTATTTTAGTGTAAAATTGAGAAAAAAGACAGAGAGGACAGAGTAATGAATCATTTTAAAGGCAAACAATTCAAAAAAGACGTCATTATTGTCGCTGTTGGTTACTACCTGCGTTACAATCTAAGCTATCGTGAAGTTCAGGAATTGTTATATGATCGTGGAATAAATGTTTGTCATACTACGATTTATCGTTGGGTGCAAGAGTACAGCAAAGTCCTCTATTATCTTTGGAAGAAGAAAAATAGACAATCCTTCTATTCATGGAAAATGGACGAAACCTATATCAAAATTAAGGGACGTTGGCATTATCTTTATCGTGCAATTGATGCGGACGGCTTAACCTTAGATATCTGGTTACGAAAGAAACGGGATACGCAAGCAGCCTATGCTTTCTTAAAACGACTCCATAAACAGTTTGGTGAGCCGAAAGCAATTGTGACCGATAAAGCACCTTCTCTTGGCTCCGCCTTTAGAAAGTTACAGAGTGTGGGTTTATATACTAAGACAGAGCACCGAACTGTGAAGTATCTTAACAATTTAATAGAACAAGACCATCGACCTATTAAACGACGGAATAAATTTTATCAAAGTCTCCGTACAGCCTCTTCCACGATTAAGGGCATGGAGACCCTTCGAGGAATATATAAAAAGAACCGAAGAAATGGAACGCTCTTCGGCTTTTCGGTGTCTACTGAAATCAAGGTATTAATGGGAATACCAGCCTAAGATATTTGGAGTTCAGAGCGGGCGCGTTTGATTTTCAAACTTCGCAACAGAACCAAATAGGGTTAATCTCATCAAGAAAAGGAGTTAGAAACAGTTGCGAAAATATATGATCTACCTCAGCAGTTTATTGGTCACATTTATCCTGAGTTATGCGACGATTACTTGGCTGATTATGCCCGTTCTCACTCGCTATCAAAGCCTGGCTAGGTTGATTAACCACTTTGACTATACCGCATTAACTTTAATACTCTTATTAACGCTGATTATCTGGTTGTTTGGCATCCAGTATCAGCCCAGATGCCGTCGTGGCGGGGCATGCGCAGGTCGAGCAGGACGACGTCGGGGGCGTGCTCCTCGATCGCCGCCAGCGCGGCCATGCCGTCGTCG
>NZ_JBEYID010000072.1:0-1399 GCF_040635605.1 Streptosporangium sp. NPDC006930
GTGCCTTTCGTCCGTATGTGGTCCGGTGGCCTGTCATGGCTGCACCGGGACCGGCGGACATTTGTTGGCACACCCCCTGAGGGCACCTAGCCAAGCTCATCTCATATGAACTCTTATAGTTGAACATTTTTCTTGGATAATGGTTCATCCAATACTCGATAGCGGCGACTTCTTCAGGGGTCGTCTTTGTTGTGCCTTTTGGCAGATGCCTACGAATCATTCGGTTATGGTTTTCATTCGTCCCTCGCTCAAAGCTCGCGTAGGCGTGTGCATAGTAAACTGGACAGCTTACGACCTCAGAGAGCCTTGCAAATTCATGGCCATTGTCAGGGGTAATGGATTTGAAGTCATAACTTTTTTGAAGTTCCACCAGCTCATCATTGACCGCCTGTGCTGTTTTCCCATCAATCAAGCGAATGATCTCCGTGCGGTATTTTCGCTCTGTGAGCGTCAAAAGCACCTTGTTCTTAGCTCTCGTAAGAATGACCGTGTCAATCTCGTAATGCCCCACTTCTAAGCGATTGTTAATGAACTCAGGCCGTTCTTCAATAGACTTACCAAAAGGATGCTTTGGCGCACGAGGTTTGATTTTCTTTGCCGCCTTATACTGCGGATAGAAAAGATGATGACGCTTGGCTTCTAACCAGCCCCAGTTGACCCAATTGTAGAGGCTGCTCAGAGAAACTCCTTTTAGAGCCTGATGAATGACTTCCAAAGAGTCCTTGTCTTCTTTAAGACGTGTACTCACATAACAATCAATCTCAGTCGTGAGTTTACTCGGACGAACACTGTGAGCCCTCAATCCTTCATAATTTTCTTGAGCCTTTTTAGCAGAGTATTTTACCTTCCGCTTGAGCTGGATTTCCCCTCGCTTCATCTCTCTGTCAATCGTCCCATGAGCTTTATTCAATAAGCGCGCAATCTCACGGTTGCTCAGTCCTTCTTTATTGTGCCAACGTTCAATGTTTAAACGGTCTTGATTGGTCAGGTGTTTCCCTTTGCTCTGGCTTGTGATAGAATAGTCTTGCATCTGAATTTCCTTTTTATACTATTTGGTCGAACTTCTAGTATAAGAGATTCAGATGTTTTTTGCTTGACTCAAGGTGGCTAACTTCATTTTACAATTTGCGATTTAATTTTTTATTTTAAATAGAGTACATTAGATTATCATTGTGCTATAATGACCTTATCTTTTACAGATTATGAAGGAAAAAATTAAGCTTAAATCCGCAGTCCATTCTAAAGAAAGTTTACTTGTTGCTCTATTACTTGCCATGAATACAGGCTTTGTTGATGCCTTTACCTTTTTTCATTTTGACGGCCGTTTCGCTAGTCTCCAAACTGGGAATTTGATTCAGACTGGAATTAATTTAGCCCATGGAAATTTGGAGAAAGCTTT
>NZ_JBEYID010000073.1:0-1174 GCF_040635605.1 Streptosporangium sp. NPDC006930
TACTCCGTTTGAACTCGTAGAGTCCCCCTGACCTGTGGTGTTGCGCTGCCCGGGTGGTAGAGCGGGAGTATGAGATACGCGCAGCGTGGCGGGTACACCCCTGCCGAGCAGGAGCGGCGTGAGCGGCTGCGGTTGGAGACGGCCGAGCGGTTCGCGCGCGGGGAGTCCACGATGGTCATCGCCCGGGATCTGCGGGTCACCGAGCGGACGGTACGGCGATGGCGCCGACGATGGCGGCAGGGCGGGGCGCAGGCTCTGCGGTCGGCCGGGCCGGTGTCGCGTGAGCGGTTGTCGGCGCGCTCATGGATGAAGCTGGAGGCGCAGCTGAGGCGGGGTCCGCTGGCGCATGGTTTCGCCGATGACCAGCGCTGGACCCTGGGGCGGGTCAAGACGGTGATCGGCCGGCTGTTTCATGTCGGCTACAGCGTGCAGGGGGTGGCCAAGCTACTGAAACGGCATGGCTGGTCGGTGCGGGTGCCGCTGCGGCGGGCCGTTGAGCGCGATGAGGAGGCCATCGAGGCATGGAAGGCCGAGGTGTGGCCGCGGGTAAAACCACCGCGGCGGACCTGGGCGCCTACATCTGCTTCGAAGACGAGGCAGGCCAGGGGCTGAGGCCGCCGAAGGGGAAGACCTGGGCGCCGCGCGGGACGCGGCCGGTGGTACGGGTACGCGGCCGGGGTGCTGGGCGGGTCAACGTGGCCGGGGTCGCCTGTTTCCGGCCCGGCCGGCGCTCGCACCTGTTCTATGCGGTGCATGTCTACCGGGGCCGCGGCGGCGAAGCCAAGAGCTTTTCCTGGCGGCGCTACCGGGATCTGATCATCGCGACGCATGCGCACCTCGGGGCCCCGCTGGTGTGGTGCTGGGACAACCTGAACGTGCATCTGGTCCAGGAGTTGGACGACTTCGCCGAGGAGAACAAGGCCTGGCTACGGGTGGTGCGGTTGCCGACGTATGCGCCGGAACTGAACCCGGTTGAAGGGGTCTGGTCACTGCTGCGACGGGCGATGGCCGACTTCGTCGTCACCGATCTCGACGGCCTGGCCCGGATCATGAAGCGCAAACTGAAGAAGATCCAGTTCAGGCCGCATCTACTCGACGGCTGTCTGACCACAACGGGGTTGGCCATCGAGCCATGGTGATCGCGGGGACGGACTCTACGAATTCAACTGGAGTA
>NZ_JBEYID010000074.1:0-1137 GCF_040635605.1 Streptosporangium sp. NPDC006930
GTGCCGTTGTAGGGGATGTAGCGCAGGGGCAGGTAGGTGTGGGGCAGGTCCAGGCGGAGTGAGGTGGGGGTGTAGTCGATGGTGAAGTGACCGCTCGTCATGTCCTCGGAGAACGGCACGCCCGCCCGCCTCGCGTGCAGCCCCATCCACTGCCCGAGCGCGTCCGACAGGTGGCCTCCGTGCTCGTGCCTCGCCCGCAGGTAGTGGCCGCGCATGCGGGCGAACAGGTCGAGCCCCCACATGAAGCGGGCGTGCGCGGCCCCGGTCGCCTTCGCCGCGATCGCGCCGGCGTAGGTGAGCGGCTCCCAGATGACCAGATCGGGTTTCCAGTGCCGGCAGAAGTCGGTGAGGTCCACGATCATCGGGTCGTTCACCAGCCGGCACCACCACAGCACGTGCCCCTGGTAGCCCTCCCTGATCTTCTCCCAGGTGAGCATCTCGGGGCGGTCCTCGGCCATGTCGAAGTCCTTCTCCTGGCCCGAGTCCTTGGCGTGCTGGAGCACCCTGCCGAGACTGTGGTTTTTGCCGACGGGCACCGCGGTGAGGCCGGCGCCGGTGATGACGTCGGTGAGTTCGGGCTGGCTCGCCACCCGCACCTCGTGACCGGCGTTGCGCAGCGCCCACGCCAGCGGCACCATCCCCAGGAAATGGCTTTTTTCGGCGTACGTCGTGAACAGGACGCGCATGGTGTTCCTTCCTGCGGCCGACCTCGCGGCCTCAGCCGGTCCCTGTGGTGCCGCGGTGTCGGGCGGTGAGCCTTTCCAGCTCGGGGACGAGGTCGTTGGGGGTGGGCATGGTGTGCATCTCCTCGCGGAGCCGTGCGGCGGCGTGGGTGTAGGAGGGGTCGCCGAGCAGGCGCAGCAGGTCCTCGCGCACGCGGGCTCCGGTGGCCTCGCCACCGCGCACCACCAGCCCCGCCCCCAGCCCGGCCAGGTGGTCGCCCAGCACCGGCTCGTCGAACAGCTTCGGGAGCACGAGTTGCGGCACGCCGTGCGACGCCATGGTGAACACCGTGCCGGGTCCGCCATGGTCGATCACGGCGGAGCAGGTGGGGGCGAGGGCGTGCAGGGGGACGAAGGAGACGAGGCGGGTGTTGGCGGGGACGTGGTGGAGTTCGGCCTGTTGTTTTTCTGGGAG
>NZ_JBEYID010000075.1:0-1078 GCF_040635605.1 Streptosporangium sp. NPDC006930
CTAGGGCCTGTACGGGGTTGAGATCAGCGGGATTGCCTGCGCGGTGGTTTGTCGTCCTGGTAGGCCATCGTCATGGCGCGTGGAGACCTCACCGATGACGAATGGTCCTTGATCGATCCTCATCTGCCCTTGGGTGAGCGCGGTCCGATCCCGGACCTGCGGCAGCAGTTCAATGCGGTGATGTGGCGGTTTCGTACCGGCAGCCCGTGGCGGGATCTGCCCGCCGAGTACGGGCCGTGGTCCACGGCCTACGACCGCTTCCGCTCATGGGCGACGACGGGCGTCTTCGAGGAGCTGATGCAGGCGATGATCGCCGAGGCCGCTGCCCGCGGGCAGGCCGACCTTGACCTGGTCAGCGTGGATTCCACCACGGCCCGCGCCCACCACCACTCCGCCGGGATGGTCGTGGACCCCGAACTGCTGCAGGCGCTGGAGAAAGCCGCCGAACAGGAAAAGGGGCTGCACCAAAGGGGCAAAACCCTCAGAACGGCGAACCCGGCGAACCCGGGGACGAACGTCGGCGGTTACGACGGCGGCGCCGAATACGACTGACGGCGGCCGGGCTGGGCCGCTCTCGGGGCGGGCTGACCAGCAAGGTCCACCTGTCGGCCGATCGGCGATGCCGTCCGCTGTCGTTCGTCCTGACCCCGGGCCAAGCTGGCGACAGCCCACAGTTTCGCACCGTCTTGGCCCGGATCAAGATCCGCCTGCCCGTCGGTCGCCCACGCACCCGCCCGGCCGCGGTGGCCGCGGACAAGGCCTACTCCTCCCGCGGCAACCGCCTCTATCTGCGCAGGCGTCACATCAAAGCCGTCATCCCCGAAAAGGCCGACCAGGCGGTCAACCGCAAGAACCGCGGCTCCCGTGGCGGTCGCCCGGTCAGCCATGATCCAGGGCTCTACAAGCAGCGCAACACGGCCGAACGCTGTATCAACCGGATCAAGGAATGGCGCGGACTGGCCTTCCGCTCCGACAAGACCCCCGAAAGTTACCTCGCCGGCCTTCATCTACGCGGAGCCATCTTGTGGATTCGAAGCCTTCAACCCGCCTGAAGATCCGAAGTCCGTACAGGCCCTAG
>NZ_JBEYID010000076.1:0-1030 GCF_040635605.1 Streptosporangium sp. NPDC006930
TGTGCAACTGACGTTGATCGTTTACGCCTGGGTCTGAGTCTTCTGCTTAAGGCGTTCGTAGGGGGTCTGGCCGTCGAGGCCGCCATGGGGTCGATCGTAGTTGTAGTAGTCCTCCCATTCGCGAAGCTTGTCGTTGAATACCTCGGCGTCGTCGATGACGACACCGTCCAGCATCCGGTAGAACTCTTCGGCGTCGATGCGGTGTGAGCGTTCGACCTTGCCGTTCAGCCGCGGTGTGCGGGGCTTGATGTAGACGTGGTTGATGCCCTTGTCCAGCACGTGCCAGTGGAAGGCCGATTGGAACTCCGCTCCGTTGTCGGTCTGGACAACCTGCACCTGGAAGGGCAGGCGCTGCAGCATGTAGTCGAGGAACTGGATGGCGGTCTTCTGGTTGAGCTGGGGGTAGATGCGCAGCACGCGCAGGCGGGTGCAGTCGTCGATCGCGGTGAACTGGTAGTACTTGTTGCGGCCGCCCTTGCGGCCGGTGACGCCGGCGATGGGTTCGATGAATTTGACGTCGATCTGGACGCGGTGGCCGGGCAGCTGCTTCTCGTAGCGCTTCCACCGCTTGTCGTGGCGCTTGTAGCGCTGGGAGGCCGGCAACCGACCCATGTCCAGGCGTTTAAGGATCCGCCAGACGCCTGAGCGGCTGATGGTGACGTCGTGGTACCGCTTGAGGTACATCGAGATCTTCTCCGGGCCGAAGTGGTAGTTCTGCCGCAGATAGATGATCTTTTGTACGACCTCGGCGTGCGTGGCGTTCGGGCTGGTCTTGGGCCGCTTGGAGCGAGTACGCAGGCCTTCGACGCCCTCGGCCTGGTAGCGGCGATACCAGATGTAGTACGCCTGCCGGCTGATCCCGTAGTAGCGGCATGTCAGTGCGACGTTGCCTGAGACCTCTTCGACGTGACGGATGACGGCCAGGCGCCGCTTGGCTTCACGGTCGAGTGGGGGGTTCGGGGAAGTCGACATAGATGGTCTCCGTAGTGGCCGGAGACCCAGGTGTCAACGATGTTCGTCAGTTTTAGAT